>DATAIS010000369.1:0-3400 GCA_036262535.1 Gemmatimonadaceae bacterium
TCCTCTCGCACCTCCGCACCAGCGGCCGCACGGCGGCCGCGCGTAGTGAGTACTCCGGACCAGCGGCCGCACGGCGGCCGCGCAGTGTGTACTCCGCATCAGCAGGCCGCAGACGGCCGCGGGTAGTTACTGCCTGAGGAACCTCAGCACATTCTGCTGAAACCGATCCGCGCCGACGTCCCCACCGGTCCTGCCGCTCGTCCGGATCATCTCCTCGACGCGGGCGAGGCGGTTCTCGGGGTTGGGGTGGGTGCTGAAGAACTCCGGCGGGCGGCCGCCGCCCTCGCTGGACTGGGCGAGGATCTGGAGCAGCTCGGCCATGCCGCGCGGGTCGTAGCCGGCCTGCGACATGAGCTGCACGCCGAGCGCGTCCGACTCCAGCTCGTCCTGCCGGCCGAAGCGCATCGTCACGAGCTGGCCGATCGCCGCCGCGATCGCCGCGTTCTGGGCCGACGAGCCGGGTCGATCCGGATCGTACGCCGCGATCGTCGCCGCGCCGACCAGCGTCTGCGCGAACTGCTGCTTCGAGAGCTGCTCCGCGCTATGGCGGCCGACGACGTGCCCGATCTCGTGGCCGAGCACGCCCGCCAGCTCGGCCTCGTTGCGCAGGCGCCGGAGCAGGCCGAGCGTGATCGACACCTGGCCGCCCGGAAGCGCGAAGGCGTTGATCGTCTCCGGGTCGGCGAGCACGTGGAAGTCGTACTTGTAGTCGCCCTTCTGCGCATCGCTGCTGCGGACGAGGCGCTGCCCGACCTCCTCGACGTAGTTGCTGACCACCGGATGATCGATCTCGCCGCCGAACTGCTGCGCCATCTCGGGGAACGCCTGGAGGCCGAGCGCGACCTCCTGCTCCGTCGTCAGGCTGACGTGCTGGACCTCGCCCGTCACCTCGTTCGTCGAGCGCGACGAGTAGTAGGAGATCGCGCCGACCACGGCCATGATGATGGCCACAATGAGACTGCCACCGCGACGCACGTTGTCCTCCGGGGATACGCGGTTCGTCATGCGGGAATTGCCCGTCCCGACATATTGCGCTCCGGGCAACGCACGTGCCACTCTCCCGGCGATGCGTCTCCGGCGTCTCTCCCTGCCGCTCCTCGCGGCGCTCCTCGCGGCTCCCCTGGCCGCGCAGTCCATCCCGGCCGCGCGTCCCTTCGCGCATCGCGAGACGATCCGCATGGGCTTTCATGAGCCGAGCGGCTACGGCTTCGTCGAGCTGCACCAGATGCTGCTGCGCGAGAAGCCGGAGATCCGCTTCACCGCGCTCTACAACTACCGAGGCCGCACGCCGACGACGCCCCCCGAGGCAGTGAGCGTCGCCCTCCTCGCCGTCGATGCAAGGGATGCCTTCGGCGTCTCGCGCACGGTCGAGATGAAGCGCATCACCTTCGTCCTCGACAGCGGCGTGGTCGTCCGCACCGACACCGCCATCCGCGTGCTCTCCGGCGCCGCCGGCCGCAGCGTCGAGACCCGCTCCCGGAAGATGCTCCGCCGCGATTTCCTCCGCGTCATCGGCTCGACGCGTGTGACGCTGCGCACAGGCGAGCTCTCGATCGAGCTCGGCGAGGCGCAGCTCGAGGCGCTGCGCGACTTCGCGAGCCGAATGGATCCCGTCGTCAACGCCGCGGCGCTCGCCGACCTCAGCGCCGTCGTCACCGGCTCGGGGTTCTCGTTCAACAAGCGCTGGTACGAGCCGGGCGAGGTGGACGAGCGCGCGTATCCGACGACCGCGCCGACCGTGCCGACGTGGTTCTCGACGACGCCCGGCCAGCGGCGGGAGGTGCGCGCGGAATACGTGATCGACTCCACCGGCCGCGTCGATTCGGCGAGCTTCCGCGGCATGGACGAGGAGCGCGACGCGCCCTTCCTGAACGCGATGCGGCCGCTGCTGAAGGAGTGGGAGTTCGCGCCGGCGCGGAAGGACGGCCGCCGGGTCGCGCAGATCGTGCGGCAGCTCTTCGTCTTCGTCTCGAAGCCGCCGCGCGGGCAGGTGCCGAAGTGATTCGCCTCGCGCTGCTGCTCGCCGTCGCCGCGTTTCCACTGGGAGCTGAGGGCCAGACGCAGGGCCGCGCCGGTCACGTCGTCGCCGACACCGTCTGGTCGCAGGCCCTGGGGCTCCGCAAGCGCGTTCTCGTCTACCTCCCGCCCTCGTACGACGCGCAGCCATCGAGGCGCTACGCGACCGCCTACTACCTGCACGGCCACAGCGGCAACGAGAACGACTGGACGAAGTCGGGGCGGCTCGCCGAGGCCATGGACTCGCTCGCCGCGCGCGGCTCGGCGGAGATGATCGTCGTCATGCCCGACGGCGACGACGGATGGTGGACGACCTGGAACGCGTTAGGCGACCCCGAGTGCGCGCGGCTGCACCGCGCCGGTGCCGGGAACGAGCCAGCCGCGACCTACTGCGTGCCCTGGCCGAAGTACGACGAATGGGTCGCGCGCGACCTCGTCGCCCACGTCGACTCGACCTACCGCACGATCGCGACGCGGGAGCGGCGCGGCGTCGCGGGGCTGAGCATGGGCGGCTACGGCGCGGTGACGCTCGCCCTCCGCTACGACGATGTCTTCGCGGCGGCCGCGAGCCATTCCGGCGTTCTCGCTCCGCTGCTCGGCATGCCCGTGGACAGCAGCGCGGCGCCGACTGTCGAGACGCTCGCCGTCGACTCGCTGCGCGCCCGCTGGCCGGGCTGGCTTCAGCGGTCGACGGGCCTCGCCTTCGGAAGGCTCGACACCTTCGGCTGGGTCGCACGCGATCCGGCACGGATGGCGACGCGCGCACACGAGCGCGGCGCGCGGCTGCCGCCGCTCCGCATCGACGTCGGCGTCGACGACCCCTTCCTCGAGCAGAACCGCGCCTTCGTGCGCGAGGCGCGCCGGCTCGGCGAGCCTGTGGAGTACGTCGAGTACCCGGGAAGGCACGACTGGGCGTACTGGCGCGGCCACGTCGCGGAGTCGCTCGCCTGGCTGGCCGGCCGGATTGCGGGACCATAGCCCTCATCGCTTTCGCAGGCGCGGGTGCGAGGTACGAGAACCGGTTTTCGAACCTCGCACCAGCGGCCAAAGGCCGCGCGTCGTTGCAGACTCTGTCGCGTCCGGTGTGGGCGGCCTATGTTGGAAACGACATGCCCCGCTACTTCCCGCACCAGACGCACAACTGGAAGCTCGAGGAGCCCGCCGCCTTCCGGCGGCTCACGCTCTCCGTCGTCGAGATGGGGCTCGTCACGGGGATCGTCCTGCGCCTCTTCCGCGCGCTCGTCCTCACCCACGGCTCCAGCTCGTGGGTCTACTTCGGCCTGACCGCCGCGCTCGGCGCCGTGATCCTCTTCGGCATGGCGACCGCGCACCTCGCGAACTTCCCGATCAAGCACTGGCTCTGGCGCGCGCCCCTCTTCGCGGC
>DATAIS010000370.1:0-9546 GCA_036262535.1 Gemmatimonadaceae bacterium
ACTAGATTTCGAGCGTGACGACGGATAGCACCTACTACCGGAAGGGCTTCGGCCTCAAGTCCGCGGTGCAGGACGAGCTCGCCTCGGACTATGATGGCCGGCTCGTGGACCTCCTGCGCGAGCGCGACCACACGCTCACCGCGGGCGACGTCACCGTGCGGCTGGCGAAGGAGTTCGGCTTCTGCTACGGCGTCGAGCGGGCGGTCGAGTATGCGTACCAGACCCACCGCAAGTTCCCGGACAAGAAGATCTTCCTCGTCGGCGAGATCATCCACAACCCGCACGTCAACAGCAGGCTTCGCGAGATGGGGATCGAGATCCTCGCCTCGGGCGAGCAGGGGTTCGACTACTCGAAGGTTCGCCCCGAGGACGTGGTGATCATGCCCGCGTTCGGCGTGACCATCGCCGACTTCGAGACGCTGCGCGGCATCGGCTGCATCATGGTCGACACCACCTGCGGCTCGGTGCTGAACGTCTGGAAGCGCGTCGAGAGCTACGCCAGGGACGGCTTCACCGCGCTCATCCACGGCAAGCACTATCACGAGGAGACGCGCGCGACGGCGTCGCAGGTGAGGAAGTACCCCGACGTCCACTACGTGGTCGTGCGCCACATGGACGAGGCGCGGCTCGTCTGCGACTTCATCGAGGGGAAGCTCGACCGCGCGACGCTTCTCGCGAAGCTCGGCCACGCGGCGTCGCCGGGGTTCGACCCCGACCTGCACCTGAAGCGGATCGGCGTCGCCAACCAGACGACGATGCTCGCGCGCGAGTCGCTCGCCATCGGCGAGGAGGTGCGGCAGTCGATGGCCCGCGCCTACGGCGAGGACCACGTCGCGGAGCACTTCCGCACCTTCGACACCATCTGCAGCGCGACGCAGGACCGTCAGGACGCGGTGCGGGCCCTCCTCGAGGAGCCGCTCGACATCATGGTCGTGGTCGGGGGCTACAACTCGAGCAACACGATCTCGCTCGCCGCGATCTGCGCCGAGCGGGTGACGACGTACCACATCGAGGACGCGACGGCGATCGACCCGGCCGCGGGAACGATCCGCTACCGCCCCGCCGGGATCGCGCACGAGGAGCGGGTCGCGAGTGACTGGCTGCCGGCCGGCCGGTCGCTCCGCATCGGGCTCACCGCGGGCGCGAGCACGCCGAACAACAAGATCGGCGAGACCGTCGCGCGAATCTTCGCGACGCGCGGCGTGAGTCCCGAGCTCGCGGCCTGACGCGCGCAGAGACGAGCGATGGCGAGCTTCCTCGGCAGGCTGACCGGCCGACGCGCCGCCGGCGCGCCCGCGGGCGGCCTTCCCGGCGAGGTCGAGCTTCGCGCCGCGGGCGCGCGCGTCGTCATCGTCCCCTCGCTCGGCGGGCGGATCACCGCGCTCGAGCTCGGGGGACGCCAGTGGCTCGCCGAGGGTCCGCCGCCTAACGGCGACCTGCCGGAGAGCGCGCGGGGCGGCGCGACAGGCTGGGAGGAGGCCTTCCCGACGGTCGCCGCGGGGCGGCTCGCGTCGAAGAACAGCGGGCTCGCGATCGAGCTCCCCAACCTCGGCGAGGCGCGCACCCTCCAGCCGGCGGTGGACGTCGTGACGCTCGAGGGCGCGCTCGAGGCGACCTGCACCTGGAACGGCGAGCGGATGCCGTACCGCCTCGTGCGCATAGTGCGCGTCGAGCCGAACAGCGTGACGATGCGCTACGTAGCGACCAACCGCGGAAAAGCGACGCTTCCCTTCCTCTGGGCGGCGAACGTCGCCGTCCCGCTCGAGGCGGGAACGCGCATCTCGCTTCCCGAGAGCGCGCGGGCGCGGGTTCTCTCCCAGCATCACGTCGATCTGCTCGGGGTCGGCGCCGAGCATCGCTGGCCGCGATTCCGCACCGCGAAGAAGCTCATCGACATGACCGCGCCCGACACGATCGGACCGCGGTTCGCCTTCCACCTCGCGTTCGAGATGCCGGCGGGTGTCGCGGCGATCGTCGAGGGCGCGCAGCGTCTCGAGGTGCGCTTCGATCCCGCCGCCGTCACCCACGTCGGGCTCGCGGTTCGCAAGCGCATGGGCGGAGCTCTCGACCGTGGGGTCACCCTCCAGCCGGCGATCGGCGTTCCCGACGCGCTCGCCCAGACCGGCGGCGTCGCATCCTCCGCCGCCTGGCTGGAACCGGGGGAGAGCAGGGAGTGGGAGCTCGCGTGGAGAGCCTCGTCCGACTGACGGGGCTCCTCGTGGACGAGGGACGAGGTGACGGGAGAGGCCTTCGCTGGCGCTCGGCGACGGGAGACGGGAGACGGGTGATACTGCGAGGAGGGACGAGAGACGTGAGAGCGACCCGCCTCAGGTATCCCTCGTCGCAGCCTCCCCCGTCACGGACCCAACCGCGGGAAGGGACGATGAGCGAGCGAGCTACCTGATGCCGGTCGCTCTCACGTTCCCCGTCGCTCATCGGCTCCTCTCCCGTTTCCCGTCCCCCGTTGTCGAGCGAAGCGATGACTTCGCGCGTCGCTAGTCCCTCGTCCCCAACGTGCTGAACAAGCCGGCTCTCTATCTCGCGCTCGGCGATTCGATGTCGATCGATCTGTATCCGGCGCTCGACGTCGGGGAGATCGACGTCGCGGTCGCGCTCGAGCGGCGCGTGGAGGCGGGATCGATCGCGCCGCTTGGCGCCGCGTCGTTGCTCGAGCGCAACGACGACGCGCGCTACCCCGAGTTTGCCGGACGCGACCTGCGGACGCGCTGGCCCGATATCGAGAGACGCGATCTCGCGATGGACGGGGCGACGATCGGCGACGTGTTCGGCATGCAGCTCCCCGAGATCGAAGAGCGCGAGGACGAGGTGCTCGCGACGCTCACCGTGGGCGGCAACGACCTGCTGAGCGCGTTCTCGACGCAGCCGCGCGCCTCGCTCATGGAGCGGATCGTGCGCGACATCGCGCGGGGATACGACGCGCTGCTCGACGCGCTGCGCGAGCGCCTGCCGCGCGCGACGTTGCTGCTCACGACGGTGTACGACCCCTCCGACCGCACGGGGCGCATCCCCGGCTTGTTCGAGGACGCGGGGCCGCTGCCGCTTCGCCACCTGGATACCCTCAACGCGCGCATTCGCGACGCGGCGCGCGGGCGCGAAGGAATGCTGCTCGCCGACGTCTACGTCCACTTCCTCGGTCATGGCGCCACCGTGCCGCCGGACGAGCGCTGGTACTGGCGCCGCTCGCAGATCGAGCCCTCGGCGGTCGGCGCGAGCGAGATCCGCAGGACCTGGGTCGACGCGCTCGAGCTGGATTAGGAAATCCTCATGATGTCGTGATGCGGGATGTTCGTGCGTCCGGCGCACGAACGTGTTGCGCGCGCTCACGTCCGTCCGTCTCTGGAGCGAGCTCGTCGACGCCGCCGAGCGCTGACTTTCCCGCCTGATGCGCCTCAACTCACTGCTGGTCCTCTTCGCCTTCGCCGGCGCTCCAGCGGCGCCGGTCCCGGCCCCCGCCCAGGAGTTCACCATCATCGTCAATTCGGCGAACCCGGTGACTACCATGTCGAAGGGGGAGGTCGCGAAGATCTTCCTCAAGAAGACGGCGACGTGGGAGTCCGGGGAACCGGTCGCCCCAGTCGAGCTGCCGGCGTCGACCAGGACACGCGAGGCCTTCGCGCGGATGATACTCGGCAAGTCGCCTGCGCAGGTGAAGTCGTACTGGCAGCAGCAGATCTTCTCCGGGCGCGACGTGCCGCCGCCGGAGAAGCAGACCGAGTCCGACGTCGTGGCCTTCGTGCGCGCCAACGCGAACGCGATCGGCTACATCGCGAAGGGGAAGGAGCTCGGCCGGGGAGTGAAGGTCCTCGAGGTCACCCCCTGACCTCGATTACGTATCGCGCTGACGATCGTCCAATCGGGGGCGTGCCACGTCGGGCGCGCCTCGACGCGCCGTTGCGTACGCAAGCCCCGATTTCCAGATGCTTCAGCGGTTCCGACTGTGGTTCGAGCGGCGGTCGTTCGGTGGACGCCTCCAGGTGTTCCCCGTCATCGCAGCCAGCGCGCTCGCGCTCGTGCTCGGCGTCAACGCGATCTTCGGGGCGATCAACAGCTCGCGGCTGGGGCGCATCGAGAAGCAGTACTACCCGTCGCTTCAGGTGGGACGCACCCAGCAGGAGCGTCTCGAGCGCATCAAGCGCACGCTATATGACGTCGTCAGCGCGAAGGACGTCGAGCGACTGAGCGAGGCCGATTCGGTTCGCGGCGCCTTCCTCGACGACGTGGGCCGCGAGCGGGAGAACCCGACCAACGACCGGGCCGCGATCGACCGCATCGACTCGACCTTCCGCGCCTACTACTCGCTGGCGCGTCCCTTCGCCGAGGCGCAGGCGCAGACCGAGTCGCTGAGCGACGAGGCGATCCAGGCGGCCACCGCGCAGGCCGAAGTGCTGCGCAAGGTGCAGCAGCTCCTGCTCGACGAGGTCGAGGGGGACGGTGCCGCGATCGATCGGGAGTTCCGCGCCGCGTCGCGGCTCCAGCTCAGCGGCTTCATCGTCAGCGCCCTGATCACGATGGTGGTGATCGCGGTCCTGCTACAGCTCTCCCGCTACGCAGCGCGCTCGCTCACGGAGCCGCTCGCGGACGCGGTTGACGCGGCGGGTCGTCTCGCCCAGGGCGACATGTCGGTCGAGCTGCGCGTGCGCACGGAAGACGAGGTCGGCCAGCTGCTCGGCGCGATGCGCGAGATGGTCGCGTACCTCAACGAGATGTCCCGCACCGCGGACGCGATCGCGCGCGGCGACCTCGCGGTGCAGGTGAAGCCGCGCTCCGAGCGCGACACCTTCGGGCACGCGTTCGCGAACATGACGCAGTACCTGCGCGACATGGGCGCGGTCGCCGACCAGATGTCGGAGGGCAACCTCACCGTCCAGGTCACGCCACGCTCGGCCGACGACAGCTTCGCCAACGCATTCGTGACGATGATCGACAAGCTCTCGGTCGTCATCGGCGACATGCGCTCCGGCGCGCACGCGATCACGACGGCGTCGCAGCAGCTCACCGCCTCGGCGCAGAACCTCTCCGAGGGCGCCAACGACGAGGCGGCGAGCATGGAGGAGACGACGTCCTCGCTCGAGGAGATCAACGGCTCGATCTCGCGCAACGCCAACAGCAGCCGCGAGATGGAGACGATGGCGCTCAAGGGCGCGAAGGACGCCGACGAGAGCGGGAAGGCGATCCAGGAGATGGTCGCGGTCATGAAGACGATCGCCGAGAAGGTGACCATCATCGAGGAGATCGCGAACCAGACGAACCTGCTCGCGCTCAACGCCGCGATCGAGGCGGCGCGCGCCGGCGAACAGGGGAAGGGGTTCAACGTCGTCGCGACAGAAGTCCGCAAGCTCGCCGAGCGAAGCCAGGCGGCGGCGAAGGAGATCACGCGCCTCACGAGCTCGAGCCGGGAAGTCGCCGAGGCGTCGGGTGCGCTGCTCGCCGAGATGGTGCCGTCGATTCGCAAGACGGCGAACCTCGTGCAGGCGGTGGCGGCGGCGTCGGCGGAGCAGGCGGCAGGCATCGAGCAGGTGACGCGTGCGCTCGGGCAGGTGGACGACATCACCCAGCGCAACGCGTCGGCGGCGCAGGAGCTCGCGGCGATGGCCGAGGAGATGTCGGCACAGGCCGACACGCTGCAGCGACAGGTGAACTTCTTCCGCGTGAAGGGCGACAGCGTCGCCGCGCCGGCGTACCGTCCACCGCTGACGACGAAGCAGACGGCAGGCGTCTGACGCCCCTGCCGTACGCTCGTCGTCGACGGTAGTCTTCGCCCGTCATGTTCCTCGCGTTGCTCGTCCTCCTCGCCATCGGCGAGGGGCTTCGCCGCACGCGCCATCGCCTCCGCGCGCTCGCGCCGGCGCTCGCGCCGGGCCGGCGGCGGATGCGCGGCGACCTCACGCGGTGGCTGCGTGGCGTCGCGCGATGGGAGTGGGCAGCGCTCGCCGGCGCTCTCGTGCTTGCGCTCGCGATCCGGGTACCTGACCTCGACCAGCCGATCCGGTACGACGAAGCGGCGACATGGCTCGACTACGCGTCGCGGCCACTCGTCGAGGCGCTCGCCGACTATCGTTTCCCGAACAACCACCTGTTCCACACGCTGCTCGTGCACGTGAGCGCGGCGGCATTCGGGTCCGATCCGTGGGCGCTGCGGCTCCCGGCGTTCGTGGCGGGCCTGCTCCTCGTGCCGCTGACCTGGGCGCTCGGCCGCGCGCTCGCAGGCGCGGGCGCGGGCATCGCCGCGGCGGCACTGGTCGCCGCCTCGGCCACGCTCGCGCTCTACTCCACCAACGCGCGCGGCTACACGATCGTGTGCTGCCTGACGGTCGCGCTCGCGCTGCTCGCCGTGCATCAGCTCCGGCACGACGAGCCGGCGGGGTGGGTGCTGATGGCGGCCGTGACGGCGCTCGGCGCGTGGACGATCCCGACGATGCTCTATCCCGCGCTCGGCATCGGGCTCTGGGCGTGGGCGGCGGCGGGACGCGACGGCGCAATCGTCGATCGTCCTGCTATTCGCGCCCGCCTCGGATGGACGGCGCTGGGCGCGGCGGGAATCGCGGCGCTCCTGTATCTGCCGGTGGTCGCGCACAGCGGGCTCGCTCTCGTCGTCGGGAACCGCTTCGTGCGGCCGCAGTCGCGGCAGTCCTTCTTCGCGGCGCTGCCGGACTTCTTCTCGGCGCTGGCCGCCGACTGGACGCGCGGCTGGCCGATGTGGGTGGCGATGGTCGTGGGCGTCGCGGCAGCCCTTGGAATGCTCTCGTGGCGGGCGGGTCGCGATTCGGGCGTGCGCGCGTCGCCCTTCGGCGCGGCGCTCCTCGCTGCGCTGGCGTTCCTCGTCCTCAACGGCCGCATCCCATACGTGCGCGTGTGGATGTACCTGATCCCGCTCGCCGCGGTGGCCGCTGGGGCGGCGCTGACGAGCATCGCGGCACGGCTCGGCGCCGGCTCGCGCACCCCATTCATCGCGGCGGCGATCGGCGCGGTGTGCGGGGTCGCGGGCGCGATCGGAGTCGCGGGGTCCAATGCCATCCGGCGCGCCGACGACACGGGCGCGATGCCGTTCGCGGAGGCGGTGGCGGCCCGACTCGCGCGCGAGCTCGCGCCGCGCGACCGCGTCATCGCATCGGCGCCAGCCGACCTTCCCCTTTCCTACTATCTGCGCCGCGCCGGCGCGCCCGGGCGGCCGCTGCGCGCGTCCGCGGACTCGGCCGGCACGATCTGGATCGTCGTCCTCGACGATCCGCCGCAGCACGTCGACGCGCTGGTGCGCGGCGCCGAAGTCGTACGCCGCGACTTCTCGACCCCGGGGCTCGTCGCCCGCGTCGACGGGGCGCGCGTCTTCGCCATGCGCCGCGAGCAGCCGGGGTGCATCCTCGCTCCTGAACGCTGCCGTTAGGCGGGCAGCTGTGATCCGCCTGGCGTCGGACGTGTGCGCCGCATCACCACTGAACACCCGGACGGCGCTGCACACACGAGAGGCGACACGATGATGGCGCGCGGGTTCGAGAGTTGCTCAGTACGCCGCCGGCAACCCTATCACCCCGAGCGATGGAGGACCATCGATGAACGCTGCACGAGTCGTCACCACCATGCTTCTTGGCGCGGCCGCTCTCACGGGCTGCGTCACGAAGGGAACGTACCGGAAGGGAATGCAGGACGTGCGCACCGCGCTCGAGACGGAGCGGCGCGAGCGCTGGGTCGCGGACAGCCAGGCGGCGATCGAGCTCGCGGGCGTGCGCACGGACGTCGCCGCGCTGCGCAATGATCTCAACAACCTGCGCACCGAGTTCGGCGCCAAGATCGCGATGCTCGAGAACGGCGTGAAGGTCACCTTCCCGGTGAACTTCGCCTTCGACGACGCGACCGTCCGTACCGAGGACGAGGCGGCGATCGCGCGCTTCGCCGAGGTCGCGAACCGGCACTTCATCGGCTCGGTGATCACGGTCGAGGGCTTCGCGGATCCCGCGGGCACGCAGGGCTACAACCTCGACCTCTCGCGCCGCCGGGCCGACGCGGTCCGCTCGCTGCTGCTCGCGAAGGGGCTCTCGAGCGAGAACGTGCGCGCGGTTGGCTATGGCAAGTCGCGTCTCGTCGTTCCCGGCGCCTCGCACGACGAGCCGGGCGCTGAGCTGAACCGTCGCGTCGTCTTCGTCATCGAGACGAAGGGGAACAGCACCCCGGGCGTGACCGAGTAACGGCCCAGGCGCACTTGCGTCGGGTGTGAGTGGCGGGGCAACGTGAGACGTTGCCCCGCTTCTTCGTTCACCCCGTACCCCCGGTTCACATGCGCCGCCTTCTCGCCACGCCGCTCGTCGCGTGCGCGCTCGTCCTTCCCGCCGCCGGCTGCTCGGCGCAACGCCCCGCAGCCGCCGCGACGGCTCCCGCACCCGCCGTCGTCGGACGTCCGATCACCTTCGACGACTTCGCGACGATACCGCTCGTCTCCGACCCGCAGCTCTCGCCCGACGGGTCGCGCGTGCTCTACGCCGTGCGGACGACCGACATCGACGCCAATCGGCGGACGACGCGCACCTTCGTGGTCGCGCTCGACGGTAGGAGCACGCCGACCCAGTTCCCCGATGCGCAGACCAACGCCTCCGAGGCGCGCTGGTCGCCCGACGGCACGCGCGTCGCGTTCGCGAGCGGTGGGCAGCTCTGGGTCGCCGACGCGAGCGGCGCGAACAAGCGGCA
This sequence comes from Gemmatimonadaceae bacterium, assembly GCA_036262535.1. Taxonomy (GTDB): domain Bacteria; phylum Gemmatimonadota; class Gemmatimonadetes; order Gemmatimonadales; family Gemmatimonadaceae; genus JABFXC01. The sequence continues at coordinate 8,698 of DATAIS010000370.1, forward strand.
GCTGACGACGCTCAACGGCGGCGCGACGGGGCCGGTATGGGCGCCGACGAGCGACCGCATCGCCTTCACGAGCGGCGTCTATCCCGATTGCAAGGACGACGCCTGCAACGTCGGGCAGGACAGCGTGCGCAACGCGAGCAAGGTCAAGGCGTTCATCGCCGACAACCTGCTCTATCGCCACTGGACGCAGTACGACCCGGGAACGCGCTCGCACCTGTACGTGGTCCCCGCGAGCGGCGGCGCGGTGCGCGACCTCATGCCGGGCGCGGTGTTCGAGACGCCCGTGGGGCCCTTTGGCGGGAGCGAGCAGTACGCGTGGTCGCCCGACGGCCGCGAGCTCGCCTTCAGCGCCAAGGACCAGGCACGCGCCAGCGCCTGGACCACCGACGTGAACCTCTACCTCGTACCGGCCGACGGCAGCGGCGCGCCGGCGGTCGTCACTGCCGGCAATGCCGGCGCGGATCAGAACCCCGTCTACACGCCGGATGGGCGGTACATCGCCTACCAGTCGCAGGCGCGCGGCGGCTACGAGTCGGACCGCTGGCGCATCATGCTCTTCGACCGGAGCGCGCGCACGAGCCGCGAGCTGCTGCCGTCGTTCGACCGCAACGCCGACGCTTACCTTTTCGCGCCGGACATGCGCACCCTGTACGTCGCGGCGCAGGACCGCGGCCGCGACAAGCTGTACCGCTTCACGTTAGGCAGCGGACTCGCGGCGGGTCCGGCACAGGTGGTGGTCAGCGACTGGAACAACACAGCCTTCAGCTTCTCGCGCGACCTGCGCACCCTCGCCTGGTCCCGCGACGCAGGACACCGGCCGCCCGAGGTCTACGTCTCGCGCCTGACGGG
>DATAIS010000371.1:0-3610 GCA_036262535.1 Gemmatimonadaceae bacterium
GCGAGTCGAAGGAGGCAATTCGCGACGTCCTTCGCGGCCGCGTGCTGCGCGGGTTGCAGGCGGGGACGCTGCAGGCCGGCGATCGCCTCGCCAGCGCGCGCGAGCTCGCGGGCGAGTTCGGCGTCGATTATCGGGTAGTGATCGCCGCCTACCGGGAGCTGACGTTCGAGGGACTCGTCGAGCTCCGCCCGCGCGGCGGGGTCTACGTCGCCGCGCATCCTCTCGCCGAGGTCGGACGCCCGCCCCTCCCCGAAGCGTGGTTCGCTGAGATCCTGACTCAAGGGCTGGCGCGTGAGATCCCGGGCCCCGACCTGCACGAGTGGCTTCGCCGCTCCACCGAGACGCTGCGCCTGCGCGCGGTCGTGATCGTGGCGACCCACGACCAGGGCGATGGCCTCTGCCGGGAGCTGCACGACGACTTCGGGCTCGACGCGGAGTCGATCCTCGCCGACGAGCTGACGACGTCGTCGGCGCCGCTGGCGCTCCGGCGCGCCGACCTCCTCGTGACGACCGCCGGACACGGCGACCACGTTCGCGCCGTCGGCACCGAGCTGCACAAGCCCGTGGCGGTGATCGAGGTCCGGCCCGACCTCGTCGGCGGCGAGTGGGCGATGCTGCTGCGCCGGCCGGTCTACGCCGTCGTGGCGACGGCGGAATTCGGGGAGATGCTGCAGCGCTTCTTCGCGCAGGTACCGGGCGTCGATAACCTGCGCATCCTCGTCTACGGGCGCGACGACCTCTCGATGATCCCCGAGTCGGCGCCGACCTACGTCACGCAGCGGGTGCGCAGCCAGCTCGGCTCCGTGCGCATCCCGGGCCGCATCCTTCCCGCGGCGCGGACGATCGCCAGCGACTCGGCGCGCGAGATCTTCCTCTTCATCGTCCGCTCGAACATCGAGGCGCTGCTCCGCCGCGGGCGTTAGGCGTCAGCCCGCGGGGCCCGCTGGCCCAGGGAGGCGGCAAAGGCGGGAGCGATCTCCTCGAGCAGGCCGAGCTCGTCGCTCGTCACGAAGCGCGGACGGCCATCGTAATGACAGAGCGTGCCGACGACGCAGCCGCTCGCGAGGCGGATCGGGACACCGGCGTAGGAGAGCACGCTGTCGCGCTTCGCATGCGCGAACAGCCGGTCGTCGGCCCGCGAGTCGCCGGTCGCGAAGGCGCATCCGGTCGCGGCGATGAACGAGCAATAGCTCTCGTCGATGGGACACACGCCGCCGCCGACGGTGAGGGTGGGGTTCTCACGGTCGTAGAGCTCGACATTGCGCAGCACCTTGCCTTCGACGGCGTAGACGCCGGTGAAGCGGAAGCGCGTGCGCGCGTTGAGCAGCGCCAGCGCCCCCTGGAGGTTCCCGGCCGCGAGCTGCGCGGAGAGCTCCGCGGCGGCCGAGCGCGGCTGCCGGGCTCGGCGCGCGGCGCTCGGGCCGTCCCGCGCGCTCTCGTGTGGAAGTATCCGTCCCTCATCCATCTGTCGTTCCATGCTCCGAAGCCTAACGTCCATCGATTGGTGGCCCTCTCTCGCACAGCCGGGGCCACGAGACACGCTGCCGCCGTGGACGGCCCTGCACCTCTGGGGGGCCCGGGCCGGGTCGAGTCGTGAACGCGTGTCACCGATGCGGCGTTCCCCGGCGGAGAGGAACGACAGCTGTCGTGACGAGCTCAGCACATGAGCTCCCGCGTCCCTACGGCCAGGAAGTTGCCTAACGGCGCGGCACGCGGCGTGCGACCCTCTGGCACGACCCCTACCGGAGAACAGATGCGGAGGACGCAGCGGTTCGTCGCGGTTGCCTCTGCTGCGACTGTACTCGGCATCGGCATCGGCAGCGACGCCTGCGCGCGGAGGATAGGGACTCCTTCAGCGGCCGCGCGGACGTCCCCGGAGCCGCGGTCTCATGCGGCAGACACGGCGTGTGTCGAGGCGCTCTACTGGGTCGAGTACCTGCAGGCGGGCCCGGGCGCGAAGCGGATCACGGACAGCCTCGAGCGCACGCACCGGCTGGGAGTGATCAGCCGGACCGGCGGCGAGGGAGCGTTCGCCGCTGCGCTCAGGCCGCAGCTCGCCGATTCGCTCCGCCATCACCGGGCGATCGCCAGCGTCGAGCGAGCCACCGCCTGGTGCAAGCGCATCGCGCGCATTTCATACCCGGCTGTGCCCGATGGTCCGCCGCCCGGGGTGCACCGCTCGCCGCGAGAATTGAGGCCGCTCCCCGAGGGCTCGATCACCGATCCGTGGATGAGCGACCTCGATTCGGTCCGCGCGGTCGTGCGGTCACCGCAGGAGTGGCGCTCGTTATGGCCGTCGGAAACGCCTCGCTTCCCGGTGCCGTCAATCAACTTCGCGCGCGAGATGATTCTCGTTGCGGCGGCGGGTGAGCGGGGTGCTGGTCACGGCCACCTGATCCGCATCGACAGCGCGTTCGTCGCGAGCGACACCTTCTTCGCCGTCGTGCGCGAATATGCGCCCGGCCCCTACTGCGGCACGACCCGCATGGTCGTGCGACCGATGCATGCGGTCTCCGTGACCCGCAGCAAGCAGCCGGTAGTCTTCATCGACCGCGGGACTGTGACGCGTCACTGCCCTTCACCCTTGATGCGATGAAGGGCAACGTCCTTGCTCTTGCCGCCACGAAGGGTAACCGCAACGACGACTGCAGGGGCTTTTTCGGGTAACAGCAACTGCGGGTTGTGTGCCCGAGGCGCAGAGGCGCGGAGGAAAGCCACTCGGTGCCTTACACTCTGCCCGCTTGCCCAAAATTCACACGGAGCCCTGAAGTGCTTTAGGAGCTGCACTCGCTGAGAGCTCGCTGATGGATGTGCAGGTGTAGTCCTCCGCGCCTCCGCGTCCTCGGCCACTCCAAAAAGCAGTCGCAGTTACCCTATAAAGGCCACTGCAGTTGCCTTCGCTGTTGTCGTTCGGCGGTCAGCGAGCCTGCGACGGGACCGGGAGGCGACGGTCGGGGCGGAGGGGGTCGCGGCGGTCGGCGCCGTCCGGCGTCGGGTCGAGCGCCTTCGCGGGTGGACGGAGCGGGAGGCGCACGACGAACGTCGAGCCGCGGCCGACGGTGCTCGTGACGTCCATGTCGCCGTCGAGGAGCTTCACGAGCCGCCGCGTCACGCTGAGGCCGAGGCCGGTGCCGCCCTGCGGGCGCGTCCACTGCTGCTCGACCTGCCAGAAGGGCTCGAAGATGCGCTCGATGTTCTGCGCCGCGATCCCCTGGCCCGAGTCGGTGACCTCGATGCGGAGCTCGCGGCCGTCGTGGTCGAGGTTGATGCGGACCTCGCCCTGCGCGGTGAACTTCACGGCGTTCGAGACGAGGTTGAGGAGGATCTGCCGCAGCTTCGCCGTGTCGGTCAGGACGTGCACCGGCTGGTCGGGCGTCTCGACGCGGAAGCGAAGTCCCTTCTCCTGCGCGAGCGGCTCCATCAGCTCGGCCGACGCGCGCACGATGACGCACGCGTCCACCTCCTCGATGTGCGGACGCTCGCGGCCGCTCTCCATGCGCGAGTAGACGAGGATCTGCTCGATGAGCGAGAGGAGGTGGTTCGCGCAGCTCTTCACACGCTCGACGTACTGCTGCCCCCTGTCGGTGAGCTGCCCCTCGACGCCCATCGC
>DATAIS010000372.1:0-3632 GCA_036262535.1 Gemmatimonadaceae bacterium
TACGATCCGACCGCGATGATCCCGTTCGGGCCGAACCCGGTCCCGGCGAACCGCTGGTTCGAGTCGAAGCCGCTCTGGCAGCGCATCGTGATCATGATCGCGGGCGTGACGATGAACCTCGTGCTCGCGGTGCTCGTCTACGCGGTCATCGCGAAGGCGGAAGGGAAGCAGCTCCTCGACACGCGCGTCGTCGGCAGCGTCGACACCGTCGCGGTTCCGGCGCTCGCGGGGCGGATCGCGGCGGGCGACACGATCGTCGCGGTCGGCGGCAAGACCATCGAGACGTGGAACGACGTCGACGACGCGTTCGTGATGGCACGCGGGCGGCCGCTCGTGGTGACGACGCAGCGCGGCCCCGTCGAGATCGATGCCGGGGAGCCGGCGACGAAGGAACGTTTCCAGCTCAACGGAGCGGTCGTTCCATATGTGCCGGCGGTCGTCGGCTCGGTTCCCGTCGGCCGACCCGCGGAGCGGGCCGGGATCGCCGTCGGTGACACGATCGTCGAGGTGGCCGGGCAGCCGATCCGGACGTGGCTGGACATGATCCGCGTCGTGAGCGCGGCGCCGAAGCAGACGATCCTGGTCGTCGTCCGGCGCGCCGGTGGCGAGCGGCGCTTCGAGGTGACGACCGAAGCGGTCGCCGAGAAGGACTCGACGGGGAAGATGCGCGACGTCGGCAAGATCGGTGTCGCCAACGCGCCACCGAAGGTACGGCACGAGGCGGTCGGCGTCGCCGGCGCGTTCCGCGAGGGGTGGCGGATGACCGCGCGGCAGACGTCCCTCGTGTTGCACTTCCTGAAGAATCTCGTCCAGCGGAAGGTGTCGGTGAAGGAGCTCGGCGGTCCGATGGCGATCGCCGGCGCTTCGGTGGAGGCGGCGCGCACGGGAGGATCGCAGCTCTTCCAGCTGCTCGCCTTCGTCAGCATCAACCTGGCGATCATGAACCTTCTCCCGATCCCGATCCTCGATGGGGGGCAGATCGTGCTCAATGTCGCCGAGTCGGTGAAGGGGCGGCCATTCAGCCTGCGGACGCGCGAGCGGATCATGCAGGCGGGGCTGCTCGCGATCCTGCTCCTGTTCGTCGTGGTGATGTACAACGACGTCCGGCGGTTCGCCGGGTCGGTCGTCGGCTACTTCGCGAGACTCTTCACATGATCGGAATCCGCGCCCTCGCGCTTCGCACGGCGCTGCTCCTGCTCGGCGCGGGCGCAATGGCCGCGTCGCGGCTCGGCGCACAGGACACGGCGCAGCGCTTCGAGATCACGACCGTCGGCGACACCACGTTCCAGTTCGCCGTGCCTAACGCGCCGTGGGTGTCGCGGGGGCAGCAGGGCATCGCCGTCGATCCGCGGCGCCGCGACGGCCTCGTCGCCCGCTTCCGCGTCCTGAGCGTCGCCAACGGGATCGCCGACGCGCTGATCCTCGGCCAGACCCAGAAGGTCACCACCGAGCACGTCGCCCTCGTCACCCCCCCGCCGCCGCGCTTCTACTCGCGCTGGACGTTCTGGAGCGGGCTCGGGGCGGGGCTGCTGGGCGGGTTCGTGCTCGGGAAGTGGCTGTGAACTGCGGCTATTAGCTCTTGGCTCTCAGCTGCCGCAGATCAGCCTGACTCTCTCCCGCGCCGTCGTCGTCGCGTTCACGCGGAGGCGGTAGTTGTTGTACGGCGCGCAGTACTTGTGCTCGACGCTGAGGCGGTAGACGCCGAGGGGGAGCATGACCGGCGCGGTGAGGGGGGCCGTGCCGGTGCGGACGGTGGTGCCGTCGAGGGTGCTGACGGTGAAGAACGCGCCCTTCGGATCGACGACGAGGTCGAGGAAGCCGCAGTTGCGCGGGTTGAGCTGCAGCGTGTCGACGCGTGAGCCCTCGAGGGTCGCCTGCCGCGCCTCGCGGATCGACGAACAGCCTCGCATCCCCGGAACGGATGCCGCGACCTCATAGCTCCCGGCGTCGAGCGTGTCGGTGGACCAGCTGGTCGTCCCCACGCTCAGCCCATTCACCGTGATCACCGCGCCCTCCGGCGCGAGGACGACGAGGCCGGGCGTCGAGCGACCCTCCGGCGAGGGATCGGGCGTGATGGCACCGAGGATGCCGCCGCCGGTCGGTTGACGAACCGTCGACGCGGACGCGTTGTCGGAGCCGCCACGGAGCGCCAGCGCGGTCGCGCCGGCGAGGAGGAGCGCGCCGACGCCCGCGCCGATCCAGAGACCCCGGCCGCGTCTCGCGCGGCGGCGGATCCGGGAGGTGCTCACCGACCCGCTCACCGTGTCGGTCGTCGAGATGCCGCTCGTGCGCACGGTGGCCGTCTCGCCGCGCTCCTGGAGGATGTGGAGGAGCTCCTCGCACATTGCCTCGCCGGTCGCGAAACGGTCGTTCGGATCCTTCTCCAGGCACTGGAGGATGACCTCCTCCATCTCGCGCGAGAGCGCCGCGTTCAGCGAGCGCGGCTTGGGCGGCTTGTCCTCGACGTGCTGGCGCGCGATCTCGTACCAGTCGGTGCCCTGGAAGGGCAGCTGTCCGGTGGCCGCCTTGAAGAGCGTCACGCCGAGCGAGTAGATGTCGGCGCGGCCGTCGAGCTGGAGACCGCGCGCCTGCTCGGGCGAGAAGTACTGCGGCGTACCGACGACCATGTTCGTGCCGGTGGACTCGGCGTGTCCGGCGACGGCGCGCGCGATGCCGAAGTCGGCGACGATGGCGTTGCCGTGCTCGTCGAACAGGATGTTGTCGGTCTTGATGTCGCGGTGGATGACTCCCTCGCGATGGGCGAAGCCGAGCGCGCTGGCGACGTCGATCGCCATGCGGATGAGCATCGGCTCCGGGAGCACCGACATCACGTTGAGGCGGTCGGCGAGCCCCTGGGGCAGGTAGTCCATCGCGAAGAAGACGGCGTCTTCCTCGCGGCCGACCGCGTAGATCTTGATGATGTTCGGGTGGCGGAGCTTCGCGGCGGTCGACGCCTCGCGGCGGAATCGCTGCTCGAACTTCTCGTCGCCGGCGTACTGCGGCTTGAGGATCTTGAGGGCGACGGGAATGTCGAGCTCAGGATCATACGCCTTATAGACCCAGGCGAACCCGCCGGCGCCGATGATGGCATCGACGCGAAAGCGTCCGAGGGTGCGTCCGAGAAAGCGCTCTGGCAATGTGGCGACGACTGGTGGCGGGAGCCTTTACAGGCGAACGGCTCGCCTGTAAATTACCGTGCTTCAACCGATTGGGCGCGAACGCCGCCACGGGTGCGGAGAATATACCACATGGCATTGCAAAAAGCATCGACGATCGAGAAGTACCAGGCGCATGGCACCGACACCGGCAGCACGCGGGTCCAGGTTGCGATCCTGACTGAACGGATCAACTACCTGACGGATCATTTCCGGGCGCACAAGAAGGACCATCACGGTCGCCGCGGATTGCTGAAGATGGTCGGCAAGCGTCGCCGGCTCCTCGACTACATGAAGCGAACGGACCTGGCCGGATACCGGCAGATCATCCAGGAACTTGGACTCCGCTACTAGCGGTCAGTAGTCCAAACGCGCGCGGACGCACTCGGTGCGGGCCGCGCGCTTTGCGTTCGACCGAGCCATTCCCGGCTCGCATCCACGGGCCGTATGAGGCCCGTCTCAAAGAGGCCAGTAAAG
>DATAIS010000373.1:0-16554 GCA_036262535.1 Gemmatimonadaceae bacterium
GAGTTCTACCGCCCGAGCGGGATCCAGAAATCCATCTTCAGGGCGAAGAAGCTGCGACGGGCGTAGCTCAGCGACTGGAAGACATCGGTTGGCCGGACGGCGCGGATGCGGTCGACGGAGCGGCCGCCGTTCTGCTGCCACACGGCGTAGAAGGTGCTTCCCGGCCGCCACTCCCAGCGCAGCACGAAGTTGCTGCGCATCGATCTCTCGTTGAACTCCTGCTCGGGGATCTCGAGCTGCGTGCCGTTGACGTTGAAGCGGCGGATCGGGCTCGAGTCGGCGTTGAAGGTTCGCACCCCTGGTCCGTAGCCGAGCAGCACGCTGCTGCGCGGCGCGAGCAGCTCGCCGAAGCCGCTGTAGCGCCCGTTGGCGGCATAAGGCTCGACGAACATCTCCAGCGTCAGGTCGGGCTTGACCGTGTAGTTGAGGCGCGCCGAGAGCGTGAACTCGGTGAAGTCCACGCTGGCGAAGACGTAGCGCGAGCCGAACGTCTCGGGTCGCCCGCCGCCGAGGCGCGTGATGAAGAGGCGGGGATCGCGGTCGCCGAGATAGTTCGGCGTCAGCGTCAGCTGCCACTGCGGCGTCGGCCGCGTGCTGAAATCGCCGCTCAGCCGATACGTGCGGCCGCCGAGGGTGTTCATGCCGTTGTACCAGCGCGCGCTGCCGCGGGTCTTCTTCGAGGTCGGCGAGCCCACCTGAAGGATGAGCACCCGGCCGCTCCCGGTGCGCACGTACGGACCGCCACGCGCGATGCGTGGGTCGTCGCCGGGAAAGTCGTTCCACGCGGCGATGTTCGTGAACCAGAAGTTCTTCCACGTGAGGTTCGCGTCGGCGCGGACGAAACCGAAGGTGTTCACCCCGCCGAAGTCGAAGTCCTTCTCGCTGCTCAGCATCACCTGCCAGTTCTGGAAGGCGCGGTTGGGCTTGCGCTCGCGGTAGCGCAGCTCGCCGTACACGAGCTTGAAGTCGGCCGCGCTCATCGCGCCCGCGTCGTTGAGCTCGAAGCCGGGGGAGCGCATGATCGCCTGGACGCCGCCAAGCCAGTGGCGACCGCTGATGCGGTTGACCGCGAGTCCCGCGTCGTACCCCGTAAGCTCGCGGCGTGTCGGGTCGACATCGACATGGTCCGCGTCGGGGCGCTGGAAGTATCGTGACGACCGCGTCTGGAGATACCGGATCACCCCGGTGTCGCCGCGGACGAGACTTCCGCTCGCGCTCCCGGTGACCTCGTATTCGCCGCCCTTGAGCCGGAGGTTGTAGTCGACGCCGCCGGTGATCGCGTCATGCGTGTAACGGCGCGCGAGCTCGCTGCCGTCGTTCACGTCACGCTGCACGACCGTCGCCGTCGCGGCCACGGTCGATCCCGACCTGCCGAGCTCCTGCTGAACGCGGCCGACGCCGTACCAGGCGCGCGGCGCGACGAGCACGGAGCGCTCGTCGGCGGGCGCCGTCCCGTTCGGCAGGACGTAGAGCGCCGCCTGCTCCTCGTTGGTCACCGCGGCGAGCGCGCCGATCGACGTCCCGGACGCCGTGCGGCCCGTGAGCTTCGCCGCGCCGAGGATCGTCGCCGTCTGCGGGTAGTCGGTGTAGTCGGCGTTGCCTAACGCCGGCACGACCGACGAGAGCACGCCCGGCGCGGTCATGCCGCCGATGCGACGTGAGTAGAAGAGCGCCGGGCCGCTGTTCTGGAGGAAGTTCGACCCTTCGGTGAAGAACGGGCGCCGCTCGGCGTAGAAGATGTCGAAGGCGCTGAGGTTCACGACCGACGGATCGGCCTCGACCTGGCCGAAGTCGGGGTTCACCGTCGCCTGGAGCGTCAGGCTCGAGCCGAGTCCGACCTTGAAGTCGCTGCCGAAGCGCGCGTCGAGGTTGCGGCCGTCGTCGAACGGATTGCGCCGGTCGCGGTCGGCGTCGACCTTCGCCTGCCCCGCGACGTAAGGGCGCATCTCGACCTGCCGCGTCGACCTGATCCCCTGGATGCCGTGCAGGTCTCCGAACCGCGACGCCCACGCGGTGACGTTCTGGGGAACGGCAATCCAGAAGATGTCCTCGTTGGTCGACGGGATCCAGCGATCGAAGTTGATCCCCCACACCTGCTCCGGCTTGTCGTTGAAGCGGAGCTGCGAGAAGGGGATCCGCATCTCCGTCGTCCACCCCTCGGCGTCGATGCGCGACCTGGCTTCCCACACTGGCTCGTAGGTGGCGTCGCGGTCGTTCTCGACGTCGCTCGCCTGGTACCAGTCGCCCCGCACTCCGCTCGCCGTGATTCCGAACGTGTACGAGGTGCGACGGTCGAGATAGGTGTCGAGCGAGACGAGCAGGTGCTCCATCTGCCCGATGTGGTCGCGACGGCCGATCGGCGCCTGGATCTTCGATGGGTCCTTCGCGAACATGCGCGCGCCGATGTAGAGCGCGCCACCATCGTAGGCGACGCGGATGACGGTGCGTTCGGTCGGTTCGGCGCCCTCCTTCGGTTGCTTCTGCACGAAGTCGGTCAGTGCCGGAGCGTCTCGCCAGATCGACTCGTCGAGGCGGCCGTCGACGACGATCGCGCCGTCAGGGACACGGACCGCGGTGGCCTGCTTGCGCGGTGCCGCGCTGCTGTCGCGCTGCGCCGCCAGCGGGTTCGCGAGGGCCAGGAAGGCGATCGCGAGCGCGAGCCGGGGGAGGGGCGCACCCACGAAGGGGTGCGCCCTGCCGATCATATCGAACATGTGGCGCTCCGGAGAGGGGGCGGCCGGCCGGGTCGGACATTCGACCCGGCCCGCCGGTCAGAGGTTGCCGCCGGAGACTCTGCGCTTCCGCAGGGCGGCGAGCACGCGTCCGTACTCGTACTCGGAGGAGATCGACTCCGCGGCCTTCGCGAGACGCTCCTGCTCCGCTTCGGTCGGTGGCCGCGAGCGCGACACGGCGATGAAGAACTCCGCTTTCTCGTAGTCCGAGTCGATCTTCGTCCTCACGAGATCGACGACCGCGTCGATCGTCGCATCGGGCAGCTTCGGATTGTCCTTCACCGCCGCCGTGAGCATCGTGCGCAGCTCGTAGTCGGAGCTGAAGCGCGACGCGGCGTCGACGAAGCCGCGCCATGTGTCGGCCGCGAGCCCGTACTTCTTCGCGACCGCCTTCATCAGCTGGCCGCGCTCGTAATCGCTGCTCATCCTCCCCGCGACCTCGTAGATGGCGCCCTGCGACTGCGTCGTCAGCACGCCTTCATCGACGATTGCCTGAAGCGTGCGATCGAGCTCGTAATCGGAGCTCATGTTGCTCGCCGCCTTGATGTAGCGGCCCTGCAGGGCGGGGGTGACGAGTCGCTCCTTGAGCAGCCCGCGCAGCAGCTCCGACTTGTCGTAGTCGGACGACATGTTCGATGCGACGTCGATGACGCGGCCGACCTGAGCCTCGTCGAGTCGCGCCAGCTTGAGCAGCCGTCCGACGCCGACGCGCTTCGCGTAGTCGCTTTCCGAGGTCGAGACCTCCTCGATCACGCCGTTCGCACCCTTCTCCTTGTAGATGGTGTTGAGGCGTGCGCCGTTGGAGAAGTCGGTGTACTTGTCGAGCGCCTGGAGCGACTCACGCAGCCACTTCTGCGCTTCGGCATCGTACGGACGCACCTGGTTGTTCACGGTCCATGTCCGCGTCAGCGCGCCACCGGAGCCGGGCTCGATGCGCAGCTTATGCGAATCGTCGCCGCCGCGGTCGTAGATCTCGAACGATCCACCGCTCGCGATCGCGACGACGTCGGTGTACTCGGCGTTGAAGGTCACGTCGCCTTCGGTCTCGAGACGGATCGAGCAGCCGCCGCGCTTGATCTCGGCGCGCATCCGCTTATCGTCGTCGTCCGTCCAGACCTGCGCCGACGACGAGCCGCTGCGCGTGATGTCGCAGCCCTGGAGCCTGAAGCTCTCGGGCGACTTCGCCTTCGGACCGGTGTTGAGGACGATGACGCTTCCCGGACCGTAGGTGACCGTGCGGCCGTCGACGAGAGTCGTCGTCTCGGAGACGCTGCTGTCGTGCGCGACCGTCGAAGCCGCCTGCGACGAGCTCGCGGTCGCCGACGTCGTGGCCTTCGGAGGCAGCGTGTCATCGATCAGGTTTCGCTCGATCGCCGCGGTGCCGTTGTCAACCTCCGCCGCGTTCGCGGCGCGCGCCGCCCACGGCGACACCATCGCGAGCATCGCGGCGACGCCGAGCATCGCGCCAGCGACGGTCGCGGCGGCGCCGGGCGTCACCGGACCGCGCGGGCGGCGGCCGTCGAGGAGGGCAAGCAAGCGTCCCTCGAGGTGCGACGGGCGGGCCATCGCGAGGGCAGCCGCGCTGGCGATTCCCGGGGTGCGGAGTGTGCGCGCGATGGTGAGCAGATGATCGGCGTACGCGGACGGGCGCGCGCCGGCGAGCAGCACGCGGTCGTCGCACGCCCGCTCGCGCTCGACCCTGAGGCGCGTTGCGGCGACCCACGTCAACGGGTTGAACCAGTAGAGAGCGCACGCGAAGCGCGCGAGGTGCTGCGTCAGGCAGTCGTAGCGGGCGACGTGCGCGAGCTCGTGGAGGAGGACGTCGCGCTGCTGCTCCTCGGGCCATTCGCTGAATCCGCCCGGGACCATCACGACGGGGCGGAAGACGCCCCACGTCATTGGCGTCGCACCGGGCTCACCCTCGACGACGCGGACGACACGATGCACGCCGAGCGTGCGGGCGAGCTGCGCGGCGTAGTCATCGAGCGCGTCGCTCTCCACGTCCTGCACGCGACCGGCGATGCGGCGGAGGTGCACGACGCCGAGCGCCATCGGGACGAGGGCGAGCGTGGCGCCAGCGATCCAGATCAGGAGGACCACCGCCCAGAATGGAAGCGCAGGCCGCGCTGCGACAATCTCGACGTCGACGGGTCCCTCCTCGACCGTCGATGCCGCGGCTGCGGCTGCCGCCATGATCAGGGCGTCCGAGGTATCGCCACGCACTGTTACCGTCACCTTCGGCGTGGTCGCCGGTCCGGCACGTTCCGGCGCGGACGTCACCGCGTCGACGCCCTCGGCGGGAGCAGCGGGCGTCGCGATGCGGGCGGCCAGCTCGGCGACGGCGCGCGCGCCGGGGATCGGTGCACGCAGTGTCGGCAGTGTCAGGGCGAGGAGGGGGAGCAGAATCGTCGCGGTGATGGCGGCGGTCCACACGGAGTGCCGGAGCGCCGCGGACGAGCGGCGCATGGAACGCGTCGCGATCCACGCCAGCGCGAGGACGAGGGCCGCCTTGACGGCGAGCGTGCCGAGCGAGGCCACGAAGGCCGCGGAAGCGGCGGTGAGCGAGGAGATCAGCGTCTGCATGTCAGCGGCCCTCCTGGCGGACGCGTTCGATCACTTCGGCGAGGCGATCGAGCTCCTCGTCGGTGAGCTTACGCTCGTTCATGTCGATGAGTGTCGCGACGGCCTCTTCGGCGGAGCCGGCGAAGAAGGTCGAGACGACGTCGCGCAGCGCGGTGCGGCCGGCGCGATCGGCGGAGACGGTCGCCGCGTAGACGTAGCGCGGTCCGTCCTGCTCGTGGGTGACCTGCCCCTTCTCCTCGAGGATGCGGAGCAGCGCCCGGACCGCGGAGTAGCTCGGGGGGTCGGCGAGCTGCTCGAGCACCTCGGCGGCCGTGGCCCGGCCGAGGCGGTGAACGACGTTCATGATCTGTCGCTCGCGGCGACTGAGCTCGGGTGCAGCTGGCATGGCGCTCCGTGGGTCGGAATGGATGCTAATTTTCTAGCACTGTGCTAATCTTTTAGCACCACCTCCGGTTTGTCAAGCTTTTTTTCGCCCCTTGCTTGTGCCGGCCGACCCCGCCGCCTCACTCAGGCGGGGAGGTACACCTCGGCCCCGCTCGCGGTGACGCGGTGCGACACGAGGGGCAACGGGGGGTCGGCCTCGTCGGCGATGGTGATCGCCGTCCTGAGGGCGGCGCGGCCGGCCTCGATCCCCGCACGGTCGGCGGCGAAGACAGTAGCGAGCGGCTCGCCGGCCTCGACCCAGTCTCCGGGCTTGGCGCTGATGACGAAGCCGACGCTCGGGTCGATACTGTCTTCCATGGTGGTGCGCCCGCCGCCGAGGGCGATGATGCCGCGGCCGACGGCGCGCGGCTCGACGCGGGCGACGAATCCGCGCCGCGGCGCCTGACAGAGCTCGACGTGCCGTGCCTGCGGCAGCACCGCCGGGTCGTCGACGACGCCGGGGTTGCCCCCCTGCGCCTCGACGACGCGCTGCATCCGTTCGGCCGCGCGTCCGGTTCCGATGGCCTTCTCGAGCTCGCGCCGCGCCGCCTGGGTGTCGGTGGCGACGCCGCCGAGGACGAGCATCTCGGCGCCGAGCGCGTAGGTGACCTCCATCAGATCCGGCGGGCCCTCGCCCTTGAGCGCGAGCATCGCCTCCTCGACCTCGAGCGCGTTGCCGCACGCCCTGCCTAACGGCCGGTCCATCGCGGTGACGAGGCAGACGACGGGGCAGTCGTTGTCGGCACCGAGCTCGATCATCATCCGCGCGAGATCGAGCCCGCGATCGAGCTCGGGGAGGAACGCGCCGGAGCCGCGCTTGATGTCGAGGACGAGTCCCGTCAGCCCTTCCGCGAGCTTCTTGCTCATGATGCTCGCGGCGATGAGGGGAATCGACTCGACCGTCGCCGTCGCGTCCCGCAGCGCGTAGAGCTTGCGATCGGCGGGCGCGATCTCGGCGGTCTGGCCGATCAGGGCGCAGCCGATCTCCTCGAGCTGCGCGCGGGCCTGATCGAGGGTGAGGTCGGTGCGGAAGCCGGGGATCGACTCGAGCTTGTCGAGCGTGCCGCCGGTATGTCCGAGACCGCGGCCCGACATCATCGGCACGGCGACGCCGCATTCGGCCACGAGCGGCGCGAGCACGATCGAGACCTTGTCTCCGACGCCGCCGGTGGAGTGCTTGTCGACTCGCCCGCGGCCAAGGGCGGTGAGGTCGAGGGTCGAGCCGCTGCGCAGCATCGCCTCGGTGAGGGCGCTCGTCTCCTCGCGATCGAGGCCGCGGAGGAAGATCGCCATCGCGAGGGCGGCCATCTGGTAGTCCGGAATGTGGCTCGTGGCGTAGGCGTTCATCAGCGCGCGCCACTCCCCCGCCTCGATCCGGCCTCCGTCGCGCTTCCGCTCGATCAGGCGGTAGGCCAACATTGCTTCACGAACGGGGTACTTCCATAATCACCCGCGACGACGCCCCTGGCGCGTCTCGACTTCCGCTCACACCGCCCCCCGGAGAGGACCGAATGCGCAGGACTCACGGCTTGACCCTCGGACTTTCGCTCGCGCTGCTCGTCGCCGGCGCGCGCGGCGCGCAGGCGCAGACCGCCGAGCAGCACCTCGCGCTCGGCGACTCGGCGCATGCGGCGATGAACCCGGCCGCCGCGCTCCGCCATTATGAAGCGGGTCTCGCCGTCGATCCCAGGAACTACGAGCTCCTCTGGAAGGCGGCGCGCGACGCGGTCGACGTCGGGGAGCACGCCGAGTCGAAGGAGACGCGGACGCAGATGTACCGGAGCGCCGAGCTGTATGCGAGGCGTGCGGTCGAGGTGAATCCGGGTGATGCCGAGGGGCACTTTCATCTCGCGCGCTCGCTCGGCCGGGCGGCTCTCGCGCTGGGCCCCCGCGACCGGATCAAGTACGCGACGGACGTGCGCGCGCACGCGTTAGAGGCGCTGAAGCTCGACCCGAAGCATCCGGGGGCGCTGCACGTGATGGGGATGTGGAACGCGGAAGTGATGCGATTGAGTGGTCCGACGCGGTGGATCGCGAAGAACATTCTTGGCGGCAAGGTCTTCGATTCGGCGAGCTGGAAGGAGGCAGTCCGCTACATGCAGGAGGCGGTCGCCAACGAGCCCGAACGGATCGTCCACCACGCCGACCTGGCGGAGATTTACCGTGACACCGGCGACGCGGCTAGAGCGCGCGCGGAGTGGGAAGCGGTGCTGCAGCTGAAGGCGACGGACTTTAACGACCGCTTCCATAAGCAGACAGCCACCGACCGGCTCCGGGGGGCGAAGTAATCCCGCGGAGCGGTCCGGGGCTATTCGCTTTACGCGTGACGAAACTGCGGCCGGATGGCGCGTAGTTCGACGCCCTTTCGAGCGTCGAAAAGCGTAAAGCGAAAAGCCTCAGTCGTCGTGCTCCGTCTCCGCCTCCGCGGCTCTGATCTGGCGCAACCGCCGGCGGTCGCGGAAGCCGCGGGCTGCCTCGCCGAGCTCGAAGGCGAGATCGCTCCAGGCGCGCTCGGCGCGATGGCCCATGCGGCGGGCGCGCTTCGCGAGGGCGGCGCGGCGCTGCGGCCCTGTCTCCGAGGTCAGGAGGAGGGCGACGCCGGCGCCGATCCCGGCCCCCGCCGCGATCGCCAGCCCGACCTTCGCGTAAAGCGCCCAATCCCGCTCGACCTCGTATGGCCGGCCGCGGGGGGTGCGTGTGGTGGCCTTGCCGCCGCGCCCCAGGGAGCGCTCGCGGTCGGCGTTGTGCCCACCGGCAGGCCGGGTCGTGGTGGCACGGATTCGTTCGGTATTCGGGGCGTACGACATTAGGGGTCAGGCGGGTTCAGGGTGGTAAGAAACTTGCTTGTAGAGGGCGTCAATCGGTTTCCGACCCTCGCCCCGCCCGTCGCGGGCGTCGGGTCGGTTTTGCTCCGAAAGCGTTCGTCGGAGAATCTCTTTGCCCTCACACGACACTGCAGCGATCGCCCAGCCAGGCGAGGAGCAGCTCTCTTCGCGCGCGCGCAGCCCAAGGACTGGCATGAATCCCAATGGAAAGACCGTCCTCCTCGTCGAGGACAATGAGGATAACCGCATCGTCTATTCCACCATCCTTCGGCACTTCGGTTACAAGGTGACCGAGGCGTTGAACGGTGAGGAGGGGATCGCGAAGGCGCGCTCGGAAAAGCCCGACCTGATCCTGATGGACATCTCCATCCCGATCATCGACGGGTGGGAGGCGACGCAGGTACTGAAGCACGACCCGGCGACGCGAGAGATTCCCATCATCGCGCTCACCGCCCACGCGCTCGCATCGGACCGCGAGAAGGCGATGGAGGTCGGCTGCGACGGCTACCTCGCCAAACCGTGCGAGCCCCGCGCGGTGGTCGCCGAGGTGCAGCGCTTCCTCGGAAAGGACAATGGAGCATGACGGTGGATCGGGGCGCCCGGCGCGCATCCTGATCGTCGACGATCACGAAGACAACGTCGACCTCCTCCGCGCACGCCTCGAGGCGTGGGGGTATGAGACCGACAGCGCCAACGACGGCGACGTCGCGCTGAAGGCGATCGAGTCCAATCCGCCCGATCTGGTCCTGCTCGACGTCATGATGCCGACGCTCGACGGCACCGAGGTCGCGCGGCGGGTGAAGGAGAACCGGTCCCTTCCCTTCATCCCCATCATCATGCAGACCGCGCTCGACGCGACCGAGCACAAGGTCAAGGGGCTGAACGCGGGCGCCGACGACTACATCACCAAGCCGATCGAGTTCTCCGAGCTCGGGGCGCGCGTGCGCTCGATGCTGCGCATCAAGCGCCTGCAGGAGGAAGTCGAGCGGAAGAGCACCGAGCTCGCCGAGGCGAACCGGAAGCTGCTCCACATGTCGCAGACCGACGGGCTGACCGGGCTGCGCAACCGGCGCTACATCGAGGAGCGCCTCCTCGAGATGTTCGAGCACAGCAAGCGGCTGCACGAGCCGCTCGCCTGCATGCTCTGCGACCTCGACAAGTTCAAGAGCGTCAACGACACCTACGGGCATCAGGCGGGGGACGCGGTGCTGAAGCAGTTCGCGCGCATCCTCGAGGGCGAGGCGCGCGAGATCGACAAGGTCGGCCGCTACGGCGGCGAGGAGTTCATCGTTCTGCTTCCCGGGACGCCGCTCGACTCCGCCGTGACCTTCGCCGAGCGCGTGCGCAAAGCGGTGGAGGATCATACCTTTGTTTTCGAGGGGGGCACCCTCAAGCGGACGGCGAGCTTCGGGGTCTCGGGCTGGCCGCACCCGGCGATCTCACACTGCGAGTCGCTGGTGAAGACCGCCGACGATGCGCTCTATGTGGCGAAGGAGACCGGGCGCAACAAGGTCGTCCGCTTCGCGAGCGACGAGTTCAACGCCCACACCCAGATCGCCAGGGAAGGAACGCAGGGGGATGCCGACGTCACCGCCAGCGCACTCGGGCGCGCACCCGGAGATCGCACGACTCGAAGCGAGGATCGCGGAGCTCCAGCGAGAGCGTGATCACCTCGTCGCGATCGTCGACATCCTCCAGGAGATCTCCTCCTCCCTCCACTTCGTAGACATCCTCCAGGCGATCGCCCGCAAGCTGGGCGAGGCGTTCGGTCTCGACCGCTGCTCGATCTTTCTGAGCGGCGAGCGCGAGGAAGTCCGGCTGGTCGCGAGCTACGAAGACCCGACGATCCGCAACCTCGTCGTCGACATCAACCGCTACCCGGAGCTGAAGCGGGCCTTCGAGAGCGGCGAGACGGTCTTCATCCCCGACGCGGCGAACGATCCGATGCTGCGTGGCGTGCGCGACCAGCTCCACATGCGCAACGTGCGCTCGATCGTCGTCGTGCCACTGCGGGCCCAGGGGTCGATCATCGGCGCGATCTTCCTCCGCACCGAGCGCGACGCCCAGCCGTTCTCGGACAGCGACGTCCGCTTCTGCCAGGTCGTCGCCTCGCTGACCGCGAAGGCGCTCCGCAACGCGCACCGCTTCGAGTCGCTCATGAAGGCGACGCGCGACGTCGACCAGGCGCAGCGGCGCGGCGAGCTGCAGCGGATCGCGATGCTCGCCTTCATTCGCCGCCTCCTCGACCGCTACACGCGCGCGGAGGACAACGTCTGGGCGGAGACGCTCCTCCCCAAGGCGAGCGACGAGGAGCTCGAGCGGCTGGTGACGGTCGCGCTGCAGGTCATCGACAAGGAATCGGAGGGTTGAACATGCTCATCTCCAAGGCAATGAACGAGGCGCTGAACGAGCAGGTCGGACACGAGTTCGGTGCGTCGATGCAGTACGTCGCGATCGCCTGCTACTTCGACGGCGAGGGGCTGCCGATGCTCGCGCGGCACTTCTTCAGGCAGTCGGAGGAGGAACGGCAGCACGCGCTCAAGTTCGTCCGATACCTGCTCGACGCCGGAGGCACCGTCGTCGTGCCCGCGATCCCGGCGCAGAAGGCGAGCTTCTCGTCCGCGGAGGAGGCAGTGTCCCTCTCGCGTGACTGGGAGCTGACGGTGACGAAGCAGATCAACGCGATCATGGACCGCGCGATCTCGGAGAAGGACCATGTCACGAAGCACTTTCTCGAGTGGTTCATGGAAGAGCAACTCGAGGAAGTGTCCAGCATGGACACCCTGCTGCGCATGGTGAAGCGCGCGGGCGAGCGCGGGCTTCTCTTCGTCGAGAATTACCTCCAGGGGGGCAAGGGCGTACCGGGAGGCCATGGCTCCGGCGACGAGGACGAAGACTAGACTGGAGCCAGCCGCCTGAATGGCTGACATCCACGAGGCCTCCGCGCGCGCCGCGACGCTGCGCGAGCAGCTCGAGCGCGCGAACTACGAGTACTACGTGCTCGACCGGCCGACCGTCAGCGACCGGGAGTACGATCGGCTCTTCCGCGAGCTCGTCGAGCTCGAGCGCGCGAACCCCGAGCTCCGCACCGCCGACTCGCCGACGCAGCGCGTCGGCGCCGAGCCGGCGTCGCAGCTCGCGAAGCACCAGCACCTCGTGCCGATGCTCTCGCTCGGCAACGCGTTCAACGACGAGGAGCTCCAGGAGTGGGAGGACCGGCTCGCGCGGCTTCTCGGCGAGGGCGTCCGCACCGGGGGCTACACCGCGGAGCTCAAGATCGACGGCGCCGCCGTCTCGCTGACCTACCGCGACGGCGTCCTCGAGGCGGCGACGACGCGCGGGAACGGAACGTTAGGCGAGGTCGTCACGGCCAACGCCCGCACCATCCGCGACGTGCCGCTGCGGCTGCACGGCCGGAATCACCCGCCGCTGCTCGAGATCCGCGGCGAGGTCTACATGCCCTTCTCGGGGTTCGAGAAGCTCAACGAGGCGCGGGTCAAGGCCGAGGAGCCGGTCTACGCCAACCCGCGCAACGCCGCCGCCGGCGCGCTGCGGCAGCTCGATCCGGGCATCAGCGCGAAGCGGCCGCTCCGCTTCTTCGGCTACGCGGTCGCCCTGCCTGACGGCGAGCGTCCGCCGATGAAGACCCAGTGGGAGCTGCTCGAGCTCCTGGCGTCATGGGGAGTTCCCGTCGCACCGCACCGGCGCTGTTGCCCGTCGCTGGCCGAGGTGCACGAATGGGCGGCGAAGGTGGAGCAGACGGTCCGCGCCTCGCTCGACTTCGCCATCGACGGCGGCGTGGTCAAGGTGGACGACCTCGCGGCGCAGGAGGAGCTCGGCGTCGTCGGGCGCGAGCCGCGATGGGCGATCGCGCGCAAGTTCGCTCCCGACATCGCCGAGACGAAGCTGCTGGACATCCAGGTCAACGTCGGGCGCACGGGGGTGCTCAACCCGTTCGCGATGCTCGAGCCGGTCGAGATCGGCGGCGCGATGGTGAAGCTCGCGACGCTGCACAACTTCGACCTCGTGCGGGACAAGGACCTGCGCATCGGCGACGTCGTGCTCGTGAAGCGCGCGGGCGAGGTGATCCCGCAGGTGATCGGCCCCGTTCCCGAACGGCGCGACCCGAACGATCCGCCGCGCAAGGTGCGCGTGCCGACGAAGTGCCCGAGCTGCGGCTCGCCCGTCGAGCGCGACCAGGACGAGGTCGCGATCTACTGCACCAACGTCGCCTGCCCGGGGCGCCGGCTCGAGGGACTTGTGCACTTCGCCTCGCGCGGAGCGATGGACATCCGCGGGCTCTCGTATGCGCGTATCGACCAGCTCGTGGCGGCGGAGCTGGTCAGCGATCCGGGAGACATCTACGCGATCTCCGCCGAGCAGCTCGTCGAGCTCGAGCGGTTCGCGGAAAAGAGCGCCGAAGCGCTCGTCGCGGCGATCGAGCAGTCGAAGCAGCAGCCGCTCTCGCGGCTGATCAATGCGCTCGGCATCCGGCACGTCGGCGAGCAGTCGGCGCAGCTCCTCGCGCGACACTTCGGCACGATGGAGCGGCTCCTCGACGCCAGCGAGGAGGAGATCGCCGAGGTGCGTGGCGTCGGCGAGGTGATGGCGCACGCGGTGGCATCGTACTTCCGCGACCCGACATCGCGCGCGCTCGTGCGCAAGCTCGAGTCGGCGGGACTGCGGATGGACGAGCCGGTGCAGGTCGCGTCCGACGGTGCCCTCAGGGGGAAGACGGTCGTCATTACGGGGACGCTGCCGAACCTCTCCCGCGGCGAGGCGACCGCGCTCGTGGAACGGGCCGGCGGCCGCGTGACGAGCGGCGTGTCGAAGGCGACCAGCTTCGTCGTCGTCGGCGAGGACGCGGGAAGCAAGCTGCAAAAGGCGCAGCAGCTCGGCGTCGAGACGATCGACGAGGCCGAGCTGCGGCGGCGCGTCGGCGACGTGTAGGCTCAGGACTCGAAACGGACGACCAGCGACGATGCCACTCGATCTCCAGAACCAGGGGATGCTCGGACTCCCGCGCGCGGGGCTCGCGGCACTCCGTGCCGCGCTCTATCGCGACGCGGGAACCGCAGCCGCCGGCTACCTCCAGGAGGCGGGCTACGCGGGCGGGGAGACGCTGTTCGGAGCCTTTCGCGGCTGGCTGGCCGGTCGCAACGAGCCGGCTCCCGAGTCGCTGACCCTCGAGCGCTTCGAGGAGATGGCCACGATCTTCTTCCGCGAGGCCGGGTGGGGCTCGCTGCACGTCGGCTCGCTCCGCAACGCGGTCGCGGTCATCGACTCCAGCGACTGGGGCGAGGCCGACCCCGCGAGCGGGATGGAGCATCCCGCCTGTCACTTCACGACCGGAATGCTGGCGGACTTCTTCGGCCGGATCGCCGATGCCCCGCTCGCCGTGCTCGAGGTCGAATGCCGCTCCGCCGGCGACCAGCGCTGCCGCTTCCTCGTCGGGAACGCGGAAGTGATGGAGCACGTGTACGAGACGCTCGGGCGCGGGGAGCCGTACGAGACGGCAGTCGCCGACGTCGAGTAGCGAACGGCAGTTAGCGGCAGAGCTGCGCGCGGCCGCCGTGCGGCCGCTAGTGCGGAGGTGCGAGAGGATCCGTTTCGAGGGTGCGGATGTGCGAAGAGCACTGCCGCGCCCTCTTCGCATTCGGCCGAATACCAGGTTCTACCGATCGCTCTCGTCCGGCGAGAGCGGAGCAAGGTCGGGGCTCCGAGGCGGCGAGGCGCCCATCACGACGCGTCCGGTCTTCGTACCGTCGCATCACCGCACCGGCTCCTCTCCGAACCTCCGCACCAGCTCGCGGCACGGCCGCGGCGACCGCTCTCGTTGCTCGTCCCGTCAGGGCTTGTAGGGCGAGAGCGCCTCTCGCGCGTCCGCGTACAGCGGGTTCGGGATCAGCTCGCCATCGACGAGGATCTCGCGGTCCCATGGCAGCACGATCGTCGAATCCGTGGCGAGGGCGTGGAAGTCGGGCTCGTAGGGACCGGTCCTGAAGCACACCGCGCTGCGTACGTCGACCGCGCCGGCGTTGATCGCGGCGGCGACGGCGAGGCGGAGGGTGTCGCCGGTGTCGCAGGTCTCGTCGACGACGAGGACGCGTCGGCCGCGGACCTGGGGTGGCACGCTGCCGAGGACGTGCGGCGTCTCGCGCACCTGCTCGTCGTCGCTGCGACGACTCACGTTCATCGCCCGGAATTCACGGTTGTGGATCGCGGCCACGACCGCGCCCGGAATCACCCCCGACGTCGCGATGCCGACGATGAGCTGCGGATCATAGCCCGAGCGCGCGACCTTCAGCGCGAGCGCCCGCGCCATCTCGCCGAAGAGCGGCCATTCGACGTCGAGCACGCCCTTGGCGTTGTCCACCGTGTAGCGACGCGGCATGGACGCAAGCTAGTCCGGGGCGATGGTGGCGGGAAGCGCGCCCGCGCTGTGCTTCGCGGTTGCTCCAACGGGGGGCCGGCCATAGCTTTTCGCCGGTAGCCGCCACCGGCGCACGGGTTGCACGAGGGGCGGTCATCCCGGCCCCTCAAACCCGACCATCGACCGCATGTCCTGGTGGAGCCGCCTCACCGGCGGCAGCTCGCGCGATTCCAAGGTCCAGCGCATCGACTATCTGAGCGAAGCGCTGGCGCTGGAGCGCCAGGGGGACTTCGACGCCGCACTGACGTCGTACCGCCTCGCGCTGCGCGACCACCCGAACGACCCGAAGATCCTCCAGAACATGGCGATCGCGTTCTCGAAGACGGGGCGTCTCGAGGAGGCGATCAGGAGCTACCGGCGCGCGCTCGAGCTCGACCCGGCCCTTTCCGGCTCGCATTACGGGCTCGCCTTCCTCCTCCTCAAGCGGGGCGACAGCACCGGCGCGGCACGCCACCTCCAGGCCTTCCTCTCCCAGCCGCCGGAAGGGCTCGACAGCGGCCGCTGGGTGAGGCACGCGCGGGAAACGCTCGATCAGCTCCGTGCCGAGGACGGCACGACGAGCGGGCCGGAGTGAGCGTGGGGCGCGTCCTCGCCATCGTCAGCCAGAAGGGAGGAGTCGGCAAGACGACCACCGCGGTGAACCTCGCGGCCGCGTTCGCGCGGCGCGGGATGCGCACGATCCTCGTCGACGTGGATCCGCAGGGGTCCGTGCGCTACGGGGTCGGCCTCCGCCCCGGTCAGCCGACGCCGGGAATCAGCGAGTACCTGACCGGTGATCGCGCGCTCCAGGAAGTGCTGCTTCCGACCGCGCTCGGCTCCCTGCGCGTCGTGCTCGCCGGCGGTATCGCCGACCGGGGCAACCACGCGGACTTCATCCGGCAGGTGACCCAGCCGGGGGTCATCGACGAGCTCTTCGACGACCTCGCGGCGATCTCGGACGTCGTCATCGTCGACACGCCGCCGGGACTCGGCGCGATCGTCCGCCGGGTGCTCGAGGCGAGCGGGCACGCGATCGTGCCCCTGCAGTGCGAGCCGCTCGCACTGCAGACGACGCCTCAGATCCTGCGCGGTCTGCAGGACATCGTGGCGACCAACGAGGACCTCGCGCTCGAGGGGCTGCTGCTGACGATGCACGAGACGGCGAACCCGATGAGCGAGCGCGTCGCCGAGTACGTGCGGTCGAGCCTCCCGGCCGACCTGGTGTTCGAGCGCGAGGTGCCGCGGACGCCGGCGGTGGTCGAGGCATCGGCGGCGGGGCAGCCGGTGGTGCTGCGCGCGCCGGAAGATCCCGCGTCGCAGGCCTATCTCGATCTCGCACGGCTGCTGCGGGAGCGGCTGCGGTGAGCGGCGCACGATTCCTCGTGCCGGGCGCGATCGCGCTCGCGGCGGTCATGGCGGCCTGCGTCGACCTCCCGTCCGATCCCGACACGCCCTTCTCGACGGCGATGCGACCGCGGACGTCGCGCGTCGTCGTGCTGGGCGACACGCTCCGCGACTCGAGCGGCGTCGCCGCACCGCTGCGCGCGATCGCCTTCAACCTCGACGGCGACTCGATCGC
>DATAIS010000374.1:0-4206 GCA_036262535.1 Gemmatimonadaceae bacterium
GGGTAGGCGTAGTAGATCTCGCCGATCAGGTAGCCGAAGAGGTTGATGCGCGTGCTCACGCCGGCGCTGGCGACCGGGACCTGGGCCGTCGCTCCGCGTGCGGCGTCGCCGCGGAGGAACTGGAAGCGGACGTCGTCGCCCGACGACCAGGCGAGCCCCGCATCCGCGAAGGGCGCGATCTCGACGGGGAGGAAGTTGAAGGGGATCAGCGCGAAGCCCTGCGGACCAAGGAACGGCAGTCGCAGCTCGGCGCTCACCGCGGCGATGCGGCTCCCCGTCAGCCGGTTGAAGGTCGGGCAGTCGTTCGTGCTCGTCGCCAGGCACTCGCCGGGGTTGAAGTTCTGTACGTCATAGCCGCGCACGAGCTGCGGGTCGCCGACGAAGAGCGGGTAGAACTTGTCCCGGTCCTGGGCGTCGCGGCCGAAGCGGCCGTAGAAGATGCCGCGTGCGGCGAGCGTCACCGGCCTCGCATAGAAGTAGCGGCGCCCGTCCACGAGCGCGCTCTGGAAGGTGACGTCGCCGACCGTCGGCGAGAGCTCGACCCGGTAGCGCGCGCCGGCCACCGGCGAAGTGAGGCCGAAGTAGGAGTAGTCGCCGACGAACGCCGCCATCGCCTGCGCGTAGTTGAGCGCCGGCGGCCCGGAGATGCGCGTCCGCTCGAGGTCCACCGGCTGCCCGAAGGCGTTGAGCGGATAGCGGTAGCGGTCGATCGAGTAGCTCTGCCGCGTCGCGCCGAGCGCGAACTCCAGGCGTCGCGTCGTCGAGAAGGGGTACTGCGTGAAGAGGCTGACCTGCTCGAGGTAGATCCGCTGGTAGACCTCGTTGTATGCGAGCCCCGTGCTGTCGTCGTAGAAGGCGAAGCCGGTGAGGTAGGGGACGTGCCCCGCGGCTATGCCATAGTTCCAGCGTCGCCTGGTGTTGGTGTAGATCGCCTGCGCGCCCGCGTCGCGGAGCTCTCCCTGGAGCGCGAAGATCGCCTGCAGGTTGTGGTTCCCGAGCTGGTCGCTGAACGCCGCGCCGACGCCGCCGCCGAGTTGCGTGCCTAACGGCCCGCCGAAGCTGACGCCGACGCTCGGCGGCGCGACGTAGTCGAGCTTGAGCCCCGCGCGGTACGGCACCACTGCATAAGTCGCGTCGGCCGCCGGAAGTCCGGTCGTCGCGTCGGCGCGGTAGCGGTCGACGATGCTCGGCGCCGCTGGCGGAACCGGCGGCAGCGCCGCCGCCGCGAGCCTGACGCCGTCGGCGACGAGGTCGGCGGACGTCACCGGCGTACCGACGGTCTGCGCCGGCTCGAGCCGGATGATGTCGTAGCCCTGACGATCGAAGACCGAGAAGACCATGCGGCCCGTGCCGCGCGCGACCGACATCGCCGGCGAGAGACCCGTGATCCCGGAGACGCCGCTCGAGACACGCGTCACGCGCGAGTACGTCCCGCTGCCGAGGTCGAGGCGGTAGACGTCGGACACGCCGTCTGGATCGCCGACGACGAAAAGCGAGCGGCCGTCGGGCGAGTACTGCGGCGTGATCGCCTTGCCGGCGCCGAGCGCGGGCAGGATCGTGATCGCCTCGCTGGCGACGTCGATCGTCGCGACGCGCATCGGCCCGAAGCGGAGCTGCTCGAGGTTCGTCTGATCGCCGCGGTCGGTCGTGAAGGCGATCGTGCGCCCGTCGGGCGACCAGGTCGGCTGGAGCTCGGCGTAGCGGCCAGAGGTCAGCTTGCGGATGCCGTTCGTCTGGTAGTCGTAGAGGAAGATGTCGCTGATGCCGCCGGTGAGCCCGGAGAACGCGATGTAGCGACCGTCTGGGCTCCACGCGGGATCGAGCGCGGCACCGACGCCCTCCGGGGCGATGCGACGCTCCATGCGGTTGCGGTCGAGGTCGAAGACCTCGAGCACCTGGTCACCCTCGCGGTAGACGACGTAGGCGAGCTTGCGCCCGTCGGGCGACCACGCACCGGCCGACGAGATGAAGCTCATCGCGTCATAGTGGCGCGGCGTGTTGATGCTGCCGAGCTGCCTGACGATGCGCCCCGTCTCGGCGTCGGCGATGAAGAGGTCGATCGAGAAGAGCCCGCGGCTCGAGAAGAAGGCGACGTTGCGTCCGTCGGGGCTGATCACCGGCGAGATGTTGTACTCGCCGCCGCGCTTTCCCTTCTGGAAGACCAGTTTCGTCGCGAGGCTCTCCGGCGGCGTGCGCCCGGCGAGCTGCGGCTGGTAGGTCGCGAGGATCGACGCCTTCCACTCCTTCGAGAGCTGGTCGGCGCTCATGCCAAGCACGCGCTTGATCGCTGGCTCGAATCCTTCACGCAGCGACTGGCGGAAGAGCCGCGGCACCGCCTCGTCACCCCAGCGCCCGCCGACGTACGCCCAGAGCGCCTGCCCGTAGCGGTAGGGGAAGTAGCGTGGGTCGTTCGTGAGCTGCTTGATCGTCGGGATGTCGTTGCGCCGTGCGGCGTCGCGCAGCCACATCGCCGTGTTCGCGTCGACGCGGCCGAGCGACAGGTACTCGGCCATGCCTTCGACGAGCCAGAGCGGGAGTGCGTTGAGCCCGAGCGTGCGCTCGCGCGGCTGCTGGCCCTGCCCACCCGGGTTCGACGGCGTCGCCGAGGCGGTGCGGTTGGCGATGTCGTACTGGAAGACGTGCACGAGCTCGTGGCCGATGACGTGATCGTCGTCGGCGGCGACGCCGGTGAAGGGGAGCAGGACGCGCTCGCGGAAGCCCTCCGTCACGCCGCCCGTGCCCTCGCTCTCGATGTCGGTGACGTTGTTCTGCTGGAAGTCGGCCTGGTCGGCGAAGAAGAGGAAGGAGCGCCGCTCGAAGGTGTGCGTCAGGTACGGGCTGAGGCGCCCGTACCAGCGCTCCGCCATGCGCGCGCCGTCGAACGCGGCGAGCGATTCCGCGGGATAGAAGTAGACGTCGAACTTCGGCGCCTTCATGATGCGGAAGTCGTGCGTCTCCCAGTTCACCTTGTTGCGCCCGAAGTACTGGGGGGAGGCGACGGTGGGAGCAGCGACGACGACGAGCGCGGCGAGCGCGCGGGACAAGCGACGGACGAACATGGTGACCTCGGCTGTTGGTGCTGCCGGACTCGCCAATGGCGAGACTGGTGCCACAGGGCCCACGACCGGCTTTTGGCCGCCGCAGCTTCATCTATCACGACACATCATCAACGCGCAACCCTCGCGCCCGGCTTCACCGGGCGCGCGCGCGCGGGTACCTTCGCTTCATGAACAACGTCACTCGCCCCGGGTTCCTCGCCGCCCTCGCGCTCACCTCGCTGCTCGGCGCCGCCAGCGCGTCGGCGCAGACCTTCTCCACCGACGACGCCGTCCTCCGCCGCATCTGGCGGCTGGGCATGGACAGCTCGGAAACGTGGTCGCTCGCGCAGACCCTCACCGACTCGATCGGTCCGCGTCTCACGGGCACCCCGCAGCAGAAGGCTGGGAACGACTGGCTGGTTGCGACATACCGCAAATGGGGAATCACGGCGCGGCAGGAGCAGTACGGCACCTGGCGCGGCTGGCGGCGCGGCATCACGCACATCGACCTCGTCGCGCCGCGCGTGCGCACGCTCGAAGGGATGATGCTCGCCTGGAGCCCGGGGACGAGGGGCCGCGTCGAAGGACCCGCGGTCATCCTCCCCGACGTCGCCAACCGCGCCGAGTTCGAGCGCTGGCTGCCGAGCGTGAAGGGGAAGTACGTGCTCGTCTCGATGCCGCAGCCGACCTGCCGTCCGGACACGAACTGGGCGCAGTGGGCGACCCCCGAGTCGTACCAGAAGATGCGCGAGGAACGCACCGCCGCCGAGAACGCGTGGTCGCAGCGCATCCTGCGCACGGCGACGGCCGCCGACACGACGCTCGCGCTGGCGACGCGTGCGCTCCCGGCGCGGCTCGAGGCGGCCGGCGCGTCAGGCATCGTGACCAGCCTCTGGTCGCGCGGCTTCGGTGTGGACAAGATCTTCAACGCCCGCACGCAGCGCGCGCCGACGGTGGACCTGAGCTGCGAGGACTACGGCCTCGTCGCGCGGCTCGCGCAGCGCAACCAGGGCCCGCGGCTGCGCATCGAGGCGGAGTCGCAGGCGACCGGCGAGGTCCCGGTGTTCAACACCATCGCCGAGATTCGTGGCAGCGCGAAGCCGGACGAGTACGTGATGCTTTCGGCGCACTTCGACTCGTGGGACGGTTCTTCGGGCGCGACCGACAA
>DATAIS010000375.1:0-2206 GCA_036262535.1 Gemmatimonadaceae bacterium
CTCGGGAGCACGGCGGTGCGCGCCGATGCCTGGCACCACCTCAGCGATGCCGTCACGTCGGCGGCGGCGTTCATCGGCATCGGCATCGCGATCGTCGGCTACCGGATGACGGAGAACATCGCCTGGGCGGCGGCCGACGACTGGGCGGCGCTGCTTGCGTCGGGCATCATCTGTTACAACGGCGTCGCCCTGCTGCGTCCGGCGATCCACGACCTGATGGACCGGATGGCCGACGGCGACGTGGTCGACGCGATCCGCGTCGCCGCCGCGGGGGTGCCGAAGGTACGGGCGGTGGAGAAGCTCTTCGTGCGCAAGAGCGGCTTCGCCTATCGAGTCACCGCGCACATCCAGGCCGACCCGGCGATGTCGCTCGAGGAGGCGCACCTGCTCGGCCATAACGTGCAGGACGCCATCATGGCCGAGGTGCCGGAGGTGCAGCACGTGCTCGTGCACATGGAGCCATACGCGCCACGGGTGCACTGAACCGTGCCCGAGCTGCCCGACGTCACCGTCTACTGCGAGCGACTCGAGGCGATGACCGGCGGGCTCGCGCCCGAGCGTGTCCAGATCCTCAATCCGTTCGTGCTCCGCTCGGTCGCGCCGCCGCCTGACGCGCTCGTCGGACGGCGCCTCGAGAGGGTGCGCCGCATCGGCAAGCGAATCGCGGTCGGCTTCGAGGGCGACCTCTGGATGGTCATCCACCTCATGATCGCGGGACGGCTGCGCTGGCGGGCGCCGGGGAAGAAGCCGCCGGGGAAGATGTCGCTCGCGGCGCTGCACTTCGCGCCCGGCTCGCTCTTTCTCACCGAGGCCGGCTCGACGCGCCGTGCCTCGATGCATCTCGCCGAGGGTGACGCGTCGCTGGCGCAGTTCGACCGCGGCGGGCTCGAGCCGCTACAGATCGATCTACCTACGTTCGTGAATCGCCTCCGAGCGGAAAACCATACGCTCAAGCGCGCGCTCACCGACCCGCGCCTCTTCAGCGGCATCGGCAACTCGTACTCCGACGAGATCCTCCATCGCGCGCGGCTGTCGCCGCTGATGCTGACGTCGCGAATCGGCGACGCGGAGACTGCGCAGCTCTTCGCCGCGACACGCGCGACGCTCACCGAGTGGACCGACCGTCTTCGCGCGGAGGTCGGCGACGGATTTCCCGAGGAAGTCACCGCGTTCCGCGACGGGATGGCGGTGCACGGCCGCTTCGGCCAGCCCTGCCCCGACTGCGGCACGCCCGTGCAGCGCATCCGCTACGCGACGAACGAGACGAACTACTGCGCGCGCTGCCAGACCGGCGGCCGGCTTCTCGCCGACCGCGCGATGTCGCGACTCCTCAAGCAGGACTGGCCGCGATCGATCGACGAAGTCGATTGAACGGCAACAGCCGTGATTGAACCACAGAGTACACAGAGCACACAGAGTTTGATTGGGGGTCCTCAGGTGAGACGATCTTGCCTTGTGACCCCCAAGACATTCTCTGTGTTCTCTGTGCGCTCTGTGGTTCAACCAGCTGTTCCGGCTCGTGCTTGACGTTGCCCGCCATGCCGGCATGATATAGGAGCGCGGTTCACCACACATCCTCTGCCCCCGGGGGCCGCATGCGTCGGTTCGTCGTTCTCGCCTTTCTCCTCACGACACTCGCGGCGCCCCGGCTCGGCGCGCAGGCCTACGGTGCGATCCGCGGACGGATCGCGGATTCGACAGGAGCGCCGCTCGCGCGCGCGACCGTCACCGTCGAGGGCACCGGACTCAGGGCCCTCAGCGACGACCGCGGCGACTATCAGCTGGCACGCGTCCCGTCGGGACTTCAGACCGTGATCGTGCGGCGCATCGGCGCGCGGACGACGGCGCGTGAGGTCAACGTTCGCGCGGGCGAGGAGATCCGGCAGGACTTCTCGGTCGCCGTCATCGGCACCGTGCTCGCGCCGATGCAGGTCGTCGTCGGCTCGCGCGCGGCGCACACCGCGGCCGACGAGCTCGCGGTGCCCGTGGATGTCTTCGGCGCCGCGGAGCTGCGCGCGCAGGGAACGCCGGAGACGGCGCAGATCCTCGCCCAGCTCGCCCCGTCGGTGAACTTCCCGCGACAGAGCGTCTCCGATGGGACGGAGATCGTGCGGCCGTTCACGATGCGCGGGCTCAGCCCCGACCACTCGCTGGTGCTCATGAATGGCAAGCGCCGCCACCACACGGCGCTCGTGCACTACTACGG
>DATAIS010000376.1:0-4252 GCA_036262535.1 Gemmatimonadaceae bacterium
CGCGCGGGTACCCGCCGCGCCGACGAGCTCGGCCTGCCCCAGATGTCGATCGGCGCGATCGAAGCGCAGTTCGCCGCAGCGCGCACGATGGACGCCGATGTACGCTACCGCGCCTACCTCGCCGAGATCTCCCCGCGCACCGGGATCGCCGAGGCGATCCTCACCGATCGCTATGGCCACAACGCCGTCACGACCTCGCGCACCCAGGACTTCATGCAGGCCGACGAGGAGTGGTGGGAGATTGCCGACCGCGCCGGCGCGACGGCGCCAACCGCGTCGTACGACGACTGGGCCAAGGTCGTCGCGATGACCATGTCGGCAGCAGTCCGCGACCCGGTCTCGGGCCGTGGGCTCGGTGTGCTCAAGCTGACCTACCTCTTCGACCGCACCGACAGCGCACTGTCCGCGGGCGGCGAGAGCGGGATCCACGCCGAGCTCGTCGACCGCGACGGCAACGTCGTCGCCAGCTCGTCGCCCTCGACGCCGCGCATGAAGCCCTTCCTCGGCATCGGCGCCGCCTCGAGGGCGAACGACACGGTCGTCGTCGCCGACCTGCGAGACGGCCGCGAGTGGCTGAGCGTCTCGGCCGTCGGCACGAACGGCTGGCGCATCATCGCCCACATCCCCGAGCGTGTCGCGCTCGACCAGTCGGCCGCGGCGACGCGGACGCTCGGCCTCGGCGTCGCCGGGATCGTCGTCGCGCTTCTCTTCGCGCTCGGCTTCGTCGATCGCTTCGTGATGCACCGCATCACCGGTCCCGCGGGACGGCTGCGCGTCGTCGCCGAGGCGGTGGCGGCGGGCAATCTCTCGGTCGACGTCACCAGCGTCGGCGCCCACGCTGACGACGAGATCGGGCGGCTCGCGCGGGCGACGGGGACGATGATCGACGAGCTGCGCCGCCTCGCATCCGCGCTCCGCGCCTCGGCGAGCGAGACCTCGGCGATGGCGGCCGAGATCACGAGCGGCGCGTCATCGATGGCCGCAACCGCAGAGGCGATGGCGGACACCTCGAGCGACCTCAGCGAGCAGTCGGGGACGATGTCGCAGGCAATCTCGCAGTTCGCCTCCGACTCGACGCGACTCGTCGCGATCTCCTCGGAGCTCGATGCGGGCTCGCAGGAAGGCCTCGAGCGGAACGTGAAGCTCCGCGAGCTGGCCTCGGAGAATCGCGTCCGCCTCGACCAGAGCATCGCCGCGCTCGAGGTCCTCTCGGCCGACGTGGCCGCGAGCGCCGCCGCGTCGGACGCGCTCGCGGGCGCATCGGAGGAGATCCGCGCCTTCGTCACCTTCGTGCAGAAGATGGCGCGCCAGTCCAAGCTTCTCGCCCTCAACGCCGCGATGGAGGCGGCGCGCGCCGGCATCCACGGCCAGGGCTTCGCCGTCGTCGCGAGCGAAGTGCGCCGGCTCGCCGCCGGCGCCGCGGAGTCCGCGGAGCGCACCGAGAACCTCGTCCGCGAGGTGCTTGCGCGCGTGAACCTCTCGCGCGACTCGACGGCGCGCACCGTCGGCGCGGTGCAGAGCGTGCTCGGCGCGACGAAGCAGGGACTCGAGTCGTTCGTGACGATCCAGTCCGCGGTCGTGGAGAACGAGGAGTGGATGCGCGCGATCTCGCAGGCGTCGGCCGAGACCCACGCGCTCATCGGCGAGATGACGCGCCGGCTCGACTCGGTCTCGCGCACCACCGAGAGCTTCGCCGCCTCGATGCAGGAGGTCGCGGCGTCGAGCGAGGAGCAGAGCGCGTCAACGGCGGAGATCGCGGACGTCGCGCGCGCACTAGCCGCCTCCGCCGAACAGCTGGCGCGCATCGTCTCGCGCTTCCAGCTCGGCGAGGCGCCGGTGCGCCGTCTCACCCCCCCGGCCGAGGCCTCGGCGCCCGTCGCCGCGCCACGCGATGGCACGCCGGGTGTGCCGTCGATCGTCCTGCCGCCGGGCCCCCTCGCTACGGTCGAGTAGAGGAAGCGGTTCCCCGCTGCCAGGTCGTGGGCGCGAAACGCCTATCGGCTACGGTCCCGGACGACCAGCGTTCCCGCGATCTTGTCGTGCCACCCCTGCTTGCGCGGGTCGAATGCGACCCAGATCAGGCCGAGGCCGAGCGGGAGGACTGACACGAAATACGCGAGGTAGCGGAGGATGCAGCGTCCGAGCGATGGCGTGGCACCGCTTCGTGCGTCGACGATCCGCGCGCCGACCGCCATTTTCCCCGGTGTCGCACCCCTGGTGACCCAGAAGGCGATCGTCGCCACCGTCGGCAGGACCCAGCTCATGAGCGATTCGAGCGGAGGCCCCGGAACGCCCTGCTCGAGTCTATCGAAGTAGGCGCGACCGTAGGCGAGCCAGAGGACGACGGCGGCGATGATTCCCCAGAGGATGTTGTCGATGATCGCCGCGAGGACGCGGCGCCAGAACCCGGCGTATGCTTCCGTCGCGGCAGTCGGCGACGACGTCATGGCGTCCTCCCTGGGCGTGGGTGCGGGCGATAAGGTGGTCGTAGCGGGCCTGGTTCGCCAGCGTCAGGCGGTCGCGGCGTGAATCGATGCAGAGCATAAATCCCGGGCTGATTCGTGATCCAGTCAGGGCACAGCATGGACCGAGCTCATTTCCTGGATAGGCCAATCACAGCGCCCCTCTTGCGATCCCCTCATGGCCCGCACAACGATCCCAGTCCGAAATTCCGCGTAGGTAAGGATGGATATTCAGCAGTTGGACCTCTACGCGACCAACCGCGTCTACTGAACGCGGGCAATGCACGCGAGCGGAGGCGACCCCGGCGTCGGCGCCGGGGCAGCCTCTGGGGTATGGCGAAACTGGACGCGAGGGGGAGCTATCCCGCTTGAAGCCATGAAACCTTAGCGGCCCGCTCCCATTCCTCACTGCTGGCTCTCGAACTCCCGAACTCGGCGCTCCATCAACACATTGATGGCAGGAAAGTCTGACCAATCTCCCGCTAGGAAATCCGTAGCGTGTTTTCTGAGCGACATGCTATACGACCTCAGAATCCGGTCTGTGGCTTCCATCGAGAGTGGCCGGTTTGCGTACGGCGGCCCTTGCTTCTCGCCCGGTGCACGCAACGTGAGCAGATCTTCGAGGTGAAAAGCGACATCGGCTTGAGAGGGTGCATTTGAGTTTCGAAGCTCAACGAAGAGATACTGCTCGTTCCATTCAAGGCCGACGATGACGGTGGTGACCGGACCAACGAACTCGACCCAGTAGACGCCAGCGTCGGCCGTTGGCTTTCGCCTGCGAAACCCGAACTTCTCAAGAAAGGCGAAATGGCGCTGCGCCCTTTTTACGAATGCTTCCGGTGAGAAGCCGCGAGAGGGTTTTGCTTTGGTCATGGCCACTTGATCCTGATGGTAGGATGCTTCGCGGCTCC
Organism: Gemmatimonadaceae bacterium; assembly: GCA_036262535.1. GTDB lineage: Bacteria > Gemmatimonadota > Gemmatimonadetes > Gemmatimonadales > Gemmatimonadaceae > JABFXC01. The sequence continues at coordinate 3,374 of DATAIS010000376.1, forward strand.
GAAGATTGCCCTCTCCAAGCGATAGTTCGGGCTGCGTCCGCCTGGCCGTTGCCGCCATAGACCGATGTCGTACACCGTCAGCTTCTTCTTTGCGACCCCCTTTGCCCACCGCGCGTTCCGACGAAGCGACAGCGCCTCGTCATAGGGCTTGATCTTCCACGCCTTATAGTAACCGGCACCAAGGGACCGCGCAGCAGCCTTAACCCTGTGCATACCCTCGCCGATTACAACCGCTTTGTTCGCCTTCAGAATGAGTGGTTTTGCCTTCTTCCCGCCTGGGATCAACTCAAACGCGACATTGGTAACGGCCGCTTTGACACCCACCCCCGATTTTATCGCACCGGCAAGCGCGACGACGCTCTTCGCCGTGGAAGCAAGCTTGTACGCCCGCCAAGCCACCGCGGCGAGGGCCAAGATCGGCAACTCGCCATCCGGGTCGCTCAGGTTCATCGGATCGCCGAGCGCGAAGGCGTAGTAGTTCATGCCGCCGTCGAGCCCCGAGGGATCCTCGCTCAGGAACCGCCCCAGCTCCGGGTCGTACCAGCGCGCGCGGACGTAGTAGAGCCCCGCGTAGGTCCCTTCCCAGACCAGCCCCTTGAAGAGCAGCCGGTTCTCGGGATTGCCGTAGCGCGTCGGCACGCCCCAGTCGTCATAGCTCGTGTGCGCCTGGACGCTCCCCTCCCCCGTCATGCCGATCACGTTCCCGATCTCGTCGAGCGTGTGGTACTGGATCGCGGTGATCACCGTCGGGCCATACATCACCGCGAACGGCTGATCCTCACCCGGGAGATACGCATACTCGCCTAACCGCTGCGTCGCCGACGCGTCGAGCTCGGCGAGCAGATGATCCTGGTCCCAGAGGAAGTGCCGGTCGAGCAC
>DATAIS010000377.1:0-22317 GCA_036262535.1 Gemmatimonadaceae bacterium
CTGCTCAGAGCCCTGCGCGACGAGAGCGACGACGTGCGGCTCAAGGCCGCCTGGGCCCTCGGTCAGATCGGCGACGCCGGTGCGATCAGCGCGATTCGCGAGGCGCTGAAGCAGGAGAAGAACCAGCGCGTCTCGCGGGCGATGATCCGCGCCCTCATCAAGTCGGGGGAGGAGAACGAAGCCGCGCTCACCGAGCTGCTCAACTCGAGCGATCCCGAGGTGCGCGAGGCGGCGGTGCGCGGGCTCGCGGGACAGAACTCGTTCAACCCCTGGCCGTGGCCATGGCCGCGGCCGCGGCCGATGCCGTAAGGCGGCCGTTAGCCATTAGCTGCCAGCTCCCAGCTGCCAGCTGCCAGCTCTGCTTCATGGTCGTTCGCCGTCGGTTGGACGAGCACGAGGGTTTCCCCTCCTTCCTCGGTTCGTGGGACAACAACCGGCGGCGACGGCTAGCGGCGCACCGGTCCCGTCAGGATGCGGGGCCCAGCTCGGCGAGGCGTCGCTGGAGAAAGCGGCGCTCGGGCTCCTGCGTCGCGAGTGAAAGCGCGCGCTGGCAGGAGCGCCGGGCGTAGCACGCTGGACGCGCCGCGCGGGTGAAGATACGGTTGGAGCGATGCGGCTCCTCCGTCACCTCCTCGCGATCGCGGCGCTGCCGTTCATGGTCACGGTCGTCATCCCGAGGTGGATCGTCCGTGGCGCGGGCGTGGTGCCCGCGGTCCACGGCGGCGCGCTGCTGTTCGTGCAGCTCCTCGGCGTCGTGCTGCTCGCGATCGGGCTCCTGCTCTTCGCCTCGTCGCTCCGCCGCTTCGCGACCGAGGGTCACGGCACCCTCGCCCCGTGGGATCCGCCACGCCGGCTCGTGGTGCGCGGACCCTATCGGCACGTGCGAAACCCGATGATCTCGGGGGTCGTGTTCGTGCTCTTCGGCGAGGCGGCGACGCTGCTGTCGCGCGGGCTGCTCCAGTGGGCGCTGCTCTTCCTCGCGATCAACGCCGTGTACATCCCGCTCATCGAGGAGCCGATGCTGCGCGACCGGTTCGGCGCGGAGTACGACGAGTATCGGCGACGCGTGCCGCGGCTGCTGCCGCGCGTCACGCCTTGGCGCAGCTGAGCGCAGGTCAGGCTGCCGCTTGCTTCAGATCCTCGTTGTCAGGTCGAGCGTCCGGGTGAGCTGCTCGTCGGGATCGAGCGCCGGCGCCGCCACCAGATGCCGTACACCCCCACGTTGAGGCCCAGCACCAATAAGCCGAGGACGAGCTGCGCGTCGCGCGTCAGCCCCCCGGGATAGAGCGTCCCGGTGATGTAGTGGTCGATGAAACCGCCCGCGTATCCCGCCTCGCCACCACGGCGCCGGAAATGGTTCTCGAGTGGCGTGAGGGGACAGACGAAGCCCACGAACTCGATCAGGGCGCCGTACAGTGCGACGGGGACGTGGACCCACGCCACGCGCGGCCAGCGCAACACGAGCAGCCCACCGAGGACGACGAAGAGGACGAAGCCAAGATGCGCGACGAGAACCGTGTCGGCGAGGAGTCGGAAGATCACTGGTCGTCGCGCCGTCCACGGCGACGCTCGGGGAGCTCGAACACCGGGAGCCGCAGGCGCCAGCGGAGCGCGGCCAGCCGCAGGACCGCGACGAGCGTCATCCCCGCCAGCGAGGCCGACGACGGGCGCACGCCGAGTCGGGCGAGGGCGACGTAGAGCGACGTGCCGGCGATCGCCGCCGAGGCAGAGAGGTTCCCTACCCGCAGCACGAACGGCACCTGCGCGGTGAGGACGTCGCGGACCACGCCACCCGCGGAGCCGGTGATCGTGCCGAGCAGCACGCAGGCGACGGCGGGCATCCCGGCCGCCTCGGCGATCTGGGTCCCGGTGACGCTGAAGAGCGCGAGGCCTAACGCGTCGGCGACGTCGAGCGTCGGACCCGGCACGCCGACCCACCGCACGTAGCCGATCGTCGCCAGCGCTGCGCCGAGGATGACGAGGAGGTAGCTCGGGTCGGAGAGCCAGAAGATCGGGTGCCGGTCGAGGAGGACGTCGCGCACCGTGCCGCCGCCGATCGCCGTCACCGCCGCGAGCGCGATGACGCCGATGAGGTCGAGACGCCGCCGGCCCGCGGCGAGCGCGCCGCTGATCGCGAAGACGGCGACGCCGATGAGATCGAGGATCCTGAGGAGCACGGACGAAAGGTACTGCAATCGGCGTGACGGGCTCCTGACGCCGACAACCAGGTTTGCGAAATGAGACAGCCCGGTCCCGACGCAGGTCGAGATCCAGTCACCGACGTGGTGATCGGTGCCGCGATTCTCGTACATCGAGAGCTCGGACCGGGACTACTCGAAGGCGCCTACCGAGGAATGTCTCGCAATGGAACTGGGCGCGCGGTCCATTCCGTTCCGAAGACAAGTACTGCAGCCGGTGCATTACAAGTCGAAGCGCTTGAAGCTCGGCTATCGCATGGACTTCATCGTGGACGGCGGGGTCATCGTCGAAGTGAAGGCGGTGGAGAAGATTCATCCCATACACGAAGCGCAGCTTCTCACTTACCTCAAGCTGACGGGGTTGGATCGCGGTCTGCTGCTCAACTTCTGCGCGCCGACTATGAAGGACGGGATCCGGCGGTTCGTGAATGGATATCCTGGCCGGGCCGGCACTGGATAGTGACCGCAGAGGCGCAGAGGGGCAGAGATGGCACATCCATAAGCAGACTCCCGGCGTGTGCCGTCCCCAGGCACGTATGGCCTCGAGAGTCTTTTCGGCAAGCGCGGCAAGTTGATCTCGCCAGGCCCTCCGCGTCTCTGCCGCTCTGCGCCTCTGCGGTAGCTCTTCGGCCGGGCGGGTTCACTCGCTCGTGCACCGCACCCAGCAGGTGTACCTCGCGGCGGTCGGCCTGACGATCGCGCTCATCTGGATGGATGCGCTCGACGGCTACGTGGCGCGCAAGCGGCAGGAATGCACGAAGTTCGGCGCGGTGGCCGACATCCTCGGCGACCGCGTCACCGTGTTCCTCTGTCTGATCAGGGGCGCCCCGGTTCTCCTCGAGGCTCGGCGTCTCGTCTAGCGCACCGAGCCCGCGACAAGCCGCTCCGGCTGGCAATTACGACGGAGATTCAGCCGGATGAGGCGGATTCTTCCGGATCCTGCGGATCCGTTCCTCTTCGCTTCAATCCTCCTCCCACAGGGCCTGAACGACTTTGGGGCAAGCGCGGCGAGACCATCTCGCCACGCTTGCCCCCAGTACTTCATCCGCGGGATTCGTTTCGATCCGCGGAATCCGGATGAACCTTCGTCGTACCGGCCAGCCCGAGCGGCAGTTCAGGGATTTGCCGATGCAGTCCGAACGGTGGATGTGGACGTCGAGCGGGGCTGCGGCGCGGGAGCCGGTGCGGGGCGCGGCGGCGTCGAGTTGCGGCGCGGGGTGGCAGGCGCGGCGAAGGGGTCCCCGGCGACGCGGCGCATAGAGACGCCGGTGCGTGAGTAGCCGCTGCCGATGATCTGCTGAAGCTCGCCGATCATGAAGACCGTCTCCGGCTTGTCGCGCCAGAGCTGATACGCCTCCATGTCCGGGAAGTGGAAGCGCACCAAGATGCCGTTGCCGGCATAGCCGCCGAGGTCGATCCCCGAAAAGGCGTCGTCGGTGGTGATGCGCTCGACGAGCGACGGCGGAAGCGCGTTCTGCCAGTCGCCCATCGAGCGGTTCGTGGCCGGCATCGCGCTGACCTCGAAGACCACCACGATGCGTGAGGACGCGACCGCAGTGGATCCTGGCGCCGGGGGCAGGTCCTGCGCGCCGAGGGGCGCGGCGGCGAGAGCGAGAGCGAGGATCGTTCGGCGCATATCCACTCCGGCGAAAAAGTCACCACTCCACCCGAGCAACACCGGGGCCACTCAGACGAGGGCATCGTCCGTGAACGGGATACCCCGCTCGAAGCGGTCCGGTGCCAATCCCGCGATGTCGAAGCTCGCGCAGCGACCGGCCGATATCAACTCGGCGATCGCGCGGCCCGTGGCGGGGCTCATCATGAGCCCATGGCCGCTGAATCCGGCCGCGACGACGAAACCGGGAAGGGCAGGGTGCTCGCCAAGCAGCGCGTTGTGGTCGGGGGTCATCTCGTAGAGACCGGCCCACCCTTCGACGACGCCGGCGACGTTTGCCCCCGGTTGCCGGCGCGCGAGGGTCGGCAGCATCTCGCCGTCGAGGCGGGCGTGGTCGCAGTCGAAGTTCTCCCCCTCCGGCTCGTCGGCACGCGACCGCCCGATCACCAGCCGCTCCTCGTCGCCGCCAAAGCGCGGATCGTCGACGCGCCAGTGCGTGCCGTCCGGATCGAAGATCATCGGGATGCGCGACGGCAGCGGCTCGGCGAGACGGAGCCGGAAGAGGTGCTGCCTCACGGGGGCGATCGGCAGCGTGAGTCCGGCGAGCCCCGCGACGCGGCCCGCCCACGCGCCGGCCGCGTTCACGACCACCGGCGTCGCGATCTCGACGTCGCCGTCGCCGGTCGTCACACGCGCCGCGGCGACGCGCCCCGCGGCACGCTCGATCGCGACGACCTCACCGGCGAGAAGCTCGGCGCCGGCCGTGGTGGCGAGGGTGCGGAAGCCGGCAAGCACTTCGCGGGGATCGAGGTAGCCGTCGTCGGGGCCGAAGAGCGCGAGCTCGACATCGTCCACGAACAACCCCGGTACGTGCGCCCGCACCTCGCCCCGCGTCCACCGCTCGACGCGCGCACCAGCGCGGCGGCTCGCTTCGTAGCGGCGCTCGAGCCGCCTGGCCGTGGACGCGTCGGCGAGGAAGAGGTAGCCGCGCTCGCGGAACCAGGCACGCGTCGGATGCCCAGCGGCGAGCGTGCGATGGTCGAAGCCGCGATAGAACTCGACGCTGTGGCGCGCCATCGCGACGTTGAGCGGCGACGAGTAGAGCTGGCGGATGCCGCCGGTGGCGAGCCGCGACGACGCCCGCGCGCAGGTAGGGTCGCGCTCGACGATGACGACGCGCGCGCCGGGCATCAGCTCGCGCAGGTGCAGCGCGATGCTCGACCCGATCACGCCGCCGCCGATGACGACGGCGTCGGCCCGGTCAGCCATCGCCGCGAGCGCCCCCGAGCCGCCCCTTCCGGCGCGTTCCGATTGGCGCTAATTCCGGTGAGCGCCGTGACGGACAGGTGCCGCATGTCGGGTACGACCGGTTCGGGTTCGACATCTCCTCAAGGGTACGAGATACTCCGCGAGCTGGGTACTGGTGCCAGCGCCACGGTGTATCTCGCGCGCGACCTCAAGCACGATCGCGAGGTCGCGCTCAAGGTCGTCCGTCACGACCTCGCGGTCGCACCGACGCGCTTCCTCGCCGAGATCCGGACGCTGGCGAAGCTCCAGCATCCGCACATCCTCCCCCTCCACGACTCGGGGCTGTGGGAGGGGACGCCCTTCTTCGCGATGCCCTACCTGCGCGGCGAGACGCTTCGCGACCGCATCGCGCGCACGGGTGCGCAGCCGCTCGCCACGGCGGTCGCGATCACGCGCCAGGTCGCCGACGCCCTCGAGCACGCGCACCGGCAGGGGATCGTGCACCGCGACATCAAGCCGGCGAACATCCTGCTCGCCGACGATCACGCGTACATCGCCGACTTCGGCATCGCGCACGTGATCAACGCGGCGACGTCCGACTCTGCGACGTCGTCGGGGGTCGCGGTCGGAACGCCGGCCTACATGAGCCCGGAGCAAGCCGCGGGCGAGCGAAACCTCGACGGCCGCAGCGACATCTACTCGCTCGGCTGCGTCTGTTACGAGATGCTCACCGGCGAGCGGCCGTTCCGCGGTACCGTAGCGAGCGTGATCATGACGCGCCGGCTCACCGAGAGACCGCCGGGTGTGCGACTCCTCCGGCCGAGCGTCCCCGAGGCGCTGGCGAAGGTGATCGAGTGCACCCTCGAGCCGACGCCCGGCGACCGCTATCAGCACGCCGCCGACCTCGTGAAGGCGCTCGACACCGTCGACGCCGGCCACCCGCACCATTCGTCGCGCTCGCGCATCCTCGCCACCGCGGGCGCGGTCGCCGCCGTCGTCGCGGCCTTCGCGTGGTACCTGACGACGCGCGAGGGAGCGGCCCACGAGCTGTCCCTCGACCAGACCGCGTACGCCGTCTTCCCGTTCCGTCACGTGAACGGGGCGTCGTCGATGGGGCTCGACGGGGACAACTGCGCACGACGGCTGCACGACGCGCTCGCGCGGTGGGAAGGGCCGCGTCTCGTCGACGACATGCGGGTGAGCGATGTCTGGCAGCGACGCAAGCCGCGGACGGTGGACCAGGTGCTCGACGCCGCGCGCTCGCTTCGCGCGCGGTGGGCCACGTGGGGCGAAGTCGTGTCCTCCGGAGACTCGCTCGAGATCCGCGTCGTCAGGTACGACGCGAGCGGTCAGGATGCCGCCACGCGGCAGTTCGTCGCGCGCGTGGGTCACGACGGCTCCCAGTACGACCGCACCTTCGCAGCTCTGGCAGAGTCGCTCGTCGTGAGCGGCGAGCGCAGGCGCGACGGCACGACACTGCACACGTTCAACAAGGACGCCGCCGATCGCTATTACGAGGCGCGCGTCGCGATCGACTCCTTCGACCTGACGCGAGCGGAGGAGCACCTCGGCGACGCCGTGCGCATCGACCCGGGCTTCGCGCAGGCGCAGCTCCTGTTGGCCCGGACGATGGCATGGCGAGGGGTGGATGATCCTGCGACCTGGCGGGTGCACGCGGCATACGCCGCGCGCGACAGCGCACTCACCGCACGCGAGCGCGAGCACGCGGTCGCGCTGCTCGACCTCGCCGAGGGGCGCATGCCGGAGGCGTGCCGCCGCTACCGCAGGCTCACAGCATCGGACACGCTCGAATTCGCCGCCTGGTTCGGGCTCGGCGACTGCAACGCGCGCGACGATGCCGTCGTGCGGGACGTGCGCAGTCCGACCGGCTTCAGCTTCCGCGGCAGCTTCCACACCGCGATCGCCGCCTACCGCCACGCGCTTTCGATCGCGCCATCGTTCCAGCAGGTCGAGCGTGGCCTCGCCTTCAAGCGGCTGTCGGAGCGAGTGCTTTACACGGAGGAGTCACGGCTGCGTCGCGGCTACGCGATCGCGCCCGACACGCAGCACTTTGCCGCCTTCCCTTCGTTCGACGCCGAGACGCTGGCCTTCGTGGCGCTGCCCTACAAGGTGGCGGTCGAGGGGCCGCCGCCCGCCACCGAGCGTCGCGCCGTCATCTGGAGCAACGACGTCAATCGACGACTGATGGAGCAGTGGGCCACTGCCTTTCCGGAGAGTGGCGATGCGCAGGAGCGCTTCTCCAACGCGCTCGAGGCATCGGGCGCGATCGAGGGGGTCGATCACACGCTGCCCGCGGCGCTGCGCGCAGCGCGGGAGGCCGCGCGAAGGAGCCTCGATGGGGACGAAGCGGTGCGCCGCCAGGCGACGATCGTCCGGCTCCTGCTCAAGTCCGACAGCGTCGCCGCGGCGAAGGCCGCAGCCGATTCGCTGCTCGCGGCAATGGCCGCGCCCACGCCGCGGTCGGCAGGTCACCTGGCGGGGCTCGCCGCCCTGACCGGGCGTGCCGACCGCGCCGCCGCGCTGCTGCGGATCGCGGCGAGCGACAGCGCGTTCGTCCCCTTCGCGTCGCAGGCCGGCGGGCGCGGGCGCATCCCGGTCGAAGTCACCGCCGCCGCGCTGGAGCTTCTCGCATACGCCTCGATGGGCGGGCCGCGCGACAGCGTTCGTACGACTTTCCTGCGCGCCACCGGGCTCGTCGACGCATGGGTCCCGGCGGGCGAGCGCGCGGAAGTTCGGCGGACCCTGTTTCACAACGCCTTCAGCCTCGCGTACGACGATCTCGCCCCGCTCGCCACCTTCACCGTCGATCCCGGGTCGAACCTCGTGCTCGCGATGCGGCAGGCGATGGCACGGCAGGACAGCTCGTCGGCGCGCCGCGCCAGCGCGAAGCTCGCCGCCGCGACCGCGAAGTATGCCCCGGGCACCATGGGAATCGATCGCATCGATCGTCATGCCCGGGCGCTCCTTCTGCTGGGGGACAGCACGGCAGCGATCGCGCAGCTCGACGCCGGCCTCGGCGCCCTCCCTCGCTCGCGCAGCATCCTCGTCAGCGTCGTTCCGCAGGCGGGATCGATCGTGCCGGCGATGGCGCTCCGCGCCGAGCTGGCATGGCGACGCGGCGACCGGGCGACGTTCGAGCGCTGGGCCCGACCTGTCGTGCTGCTCTGGCGCGACGCAGACCCGCCGCTTCAGGCCACCATCGCCACCATCCGCGAGCGTGCGAGCACGCCCCGTTAGGCACGCCGCCAGACTCGAACCAGCCCCGGGAGGACCAGATGCAGCGCAACATCGGTCGCACCGTGCGTATCATCGGCCTTGCAACGCTCGCCATCGCACCCGCCGCCGCCTGTCCCCGGCACGCCACCGACGCGCCCGACATGCGCGCGCGGCTCCTGCGTTCCGCGATCACCGACTATCGCTATGAGCCGGAACGGCTGCCGATGGGCACGCAGCCGAAAGGGGTGCCGCTGCTGCGCATCGCGAGCGCGCGGATCAACAGCGGCGTCGGGACCTACCCAGGCAGCCATTTCGTCGGCTACGTGATCGCTCCCGGGCGTGGCTATTGGCGGCTCGGAATCGCGCCCGGGAAGAACTACCTGTGGACGGACTCGATAATGGCGTGGGCGAGCGACAGCGGTCCGTCGCGCGTGCTCGTGGTCCCGGAGAATCGCTCGTACCCGATGGTGTGGCTCAAGGTCGACAGCATTCACCCGCCGAGGCGTGGCATGGGTGCTCCAGGCCGATCGAGTCCGCCTGGCGACGGCATCTTCCATCTGACGTCCACGTCGGCGCGCACGCTCCAGGAGATATCGGCGGGCCCCGACCCGCTTCTCCGGTACGTGTCCGACGGGATCGAGGCGTGTACCGACGGCTGTCCCACGGGCCACTGCGCGAACAGCACTGGCTGGCGGGCCTACGATCCGATCACCGACGACGCGACGATGCACATCCCATGAACGCTGTTCTTCGTTCCTCTTTCCACAGGAGGCACCGAATGCGAGGCCGGGTGGCGGTGGTGTTGTTCGGGGTGGTGGGAGTGGTCGCCGCGTGTCGCGACGACGCAGGGTCCGAGGGCGTTACTCCCATCCGGATCACGGCGGATATGCCCGCCCCGAGCGTGCGTGAAGCGTTGCTCGCGGAAGCGACCGGAAACTACACCTACGGCAGTGCGCGACAGCCCATCCCGGACAGCTCGCAGGGCGTGCCCGGCAGCGGCTTCCCCGCGATGACCATCGCGAGCGCGGTCCGCACGAACGACACGAACCGCCATCCGGGGAGTCGCTTCGTCGGACGCATCACGAGCGCCGGACCATACGCGGACCTCGGCATCGCGCCGGGGGCCAACTACCTCTGGACCGATTCCGTCGCCACGTGGAGCTCCGACAGCGGCCCTTCGCGCGTCCTGATGGTCCCCGAGAACACCGCCTACCCGATGATGTGGCTCCGCAACGACAGCACGCACGCGCGGATGACATCGTCCCCGAACCCCGAGCCGCTCCTCCGCGTCCTCGCGACGAAGATCGAAGCGTGCACGGACGGCTGCACGTCCGGGCACTGCTCGAACAGCATCACTCGCCGCGCCTACAACCCGACAATCGACAACCCGAACCTGCACATCACCGACGACACCTGACCGCGCCTAACGCGCGTTCCCCGGAGCGGCGCCGCACCTGGCGCCGCTCTTGTTGTCGAGTGATGGCTTCGCCGCTTCCTTCGTGACGTCGAGGTCGACGCTGACGTCGGCGGTCTCGCCCGGCTTCACCTCGACGGCGCGCGAGATCTTGTTCTTCAGGAACCAGATCTTGTCACCGCAGACGAAGTCGCCGATCTCCACCTCGTGACGCCCGGGAGCGCGGCGTATCGCGGCGCCCCACCCCTCGGCGCCGGCTCCCGTGCGGAGGTTCGCGAGCATCCAGTTCCCCTCTGGGAGCTTGAGCGCGTACTTCGTCACGAACCACTTCTGCGATGCGCGGTCGAAGATGCGGACGCGAATCGCGCCCGTCGCCGCGGGGTCGGTGCGTGGTGGCGCCGGCGTCGCGAGCGGGCTGCTCGTCACGGCGACGAGCACTCCCTCGGCGCTGCGTGCCGGCTGGGCGGCCGCCGGCGCGGGTTGCGCGGCGGGTTGCGCGGCGGGTTGCGCGGCCAGTTGAGCGGCGGGCTGTGTCGGCGGCGCGGCAGCGGTGTTCGAGCGCTGCTCCACTCGCGCCGGCGGCATGGGGGTGGTACGCGAGACCTCACCCCGAGCTTCGGCGGTCGTCCGCTGCTGCTGCTGCTGCTGCTGCTGCGTCCGGGGCGGTGCCGAAGCGACTGTGGTCTCGACCTTCGGCGTCGCGGTATCGCGCACCGCTCGCTGCGCCACGGCCTGTGGCGGCTTCGGCGGCGCCTTCGCCGCGGCCTTCTGCTGGCGCGAGGTCGTTCGGCGTCCTCCCTTCGCCACTGCCTGCGCCGGCGCTGGCGCCGCCTGCTTCGCGGGATCCGGAATGGCCGCGACCTTAACCGGCTCCTTCGACACGCGGCGCAGCACGAACGGTCCGTAGCCGTCGGTGCCGCGGCGGTACCAGCGCCCGCGCGCCGAGTCGCCGTAGAAGCGGCCGCGGAAGGTCAGGCCGAGGTGATCGATGCGCGGGATGAAGTCGATGACGACACTGTCCCCCTTGATCCCGCCGCTGGCTTCGGTGAGGAACGAGGTGTCGGCCGCGGTGAAGGGCGTCGCACCCCCCGGCGGCGCGAAAAACCGGCCGAAGAAGGGACGCAGGTCCACCGCGTAGCGGCCGAAGCGCTCCGAGTTTCCCCACCAGGAGTCGGTCCCGAACGCTATCTCGCCACTCACCTTCTCGGCGGGGGGTGGATTGACGAGACTTCGCGGGTCGAGGAAGAGCTCTACCTGCCAGCGCCCCTCGAGGGCGATGCTCCCGGCGGGCGCGGGCGCGGTCGCGGTTTGCTGGGCCCCCGCCGCGGCCGTCCCGACGAGGACCAACGCGATGAAGGGCAAAGACTTTGGTGCCAGGTGGGCCATGTCCGCCTCGCCTATGCAAAAACTGGTACTTGCTGAAAATTCAACATTGTTGATATTTCAGCACAGTCGAGGCACCTGCGCGTACAAACCCTTTCGCGTTCGCGCTGTCCAATGACTGTTCGGGCCCACCCACTCTTCGCCAACGTCATGCGTCGCACCTTCCCCCACAGCGTCACGCTCGCAGCCGCCGCGACCCTTGTCGCGATCCCGGGCGCCGGCGCGCAGCAGGCCGCAACACCGACCGTCGCCGTCGCGACACGTCCCCACGAAAGTGCGCCCGTCGCGCGCGCGGCACGACGCGAGGGCGTCGTCCACGTCGATGGCCGACTGGACGAGCAGGCGTGGGCCGCGGCGACGCCGATCACCGAGTTCACGCAGCTCGATCCCAGGGAAGGACAGCCTGCCTCCGAGCGCACCGAGGCGCGGATCCTCATCGACGACGACGCGGTCTACGTCGGCTTCCGCCTGTACGACAGCGAGCCCGCGAAGATCCAGCGCCAGCTGGCGCGCCGCGACGAGAGCATCGAGGGCGACCTCGTCGAGGTCTACATCGACAGCTTTCACGGGCACACCAACGCCGTGCTCTTCCGTCTCTCGGCGGCGGGCGCGCGGCGCGATGCGTCGGTGGGCTCGAACGGGAACACCGACAACTCATTCGACGCGGTCTGGGATGGCGCCGCGACCGTGGATGGGCAGGGGTGGAGCGCGGAGTTCCGCATCCCGCTCTCGCAGCTCCGCTACAACGCGAACCAGCCGGACCAGACGTGGGGGATCCAGCTCACGCGCAAGATCGCGCGCAAGGCGGAGTTCTCCTTCTTCTCCTTCACGCCGAAGAACGAGCAGCAGGGAATCCACCGCTACGGCCACCTCACGGGCCTCGGGCGGCTGCAGTCGCCGCGGCGCCTCGAGCTCGTCCCGTACGTGCTGACGAAGAACGAGAATCCGGTCGTCCGCCCGGGCGATCCATTCCGGAAGAAGAACGACATCGTCGGCGGCGCGGGGCTCGACCTCAAGTACGGCGTCACGAGCAACCTCACGCTCGACGCGACCTTCAACCCCGACTTCGGCCAGGTGGAGGTCGATCCCGCGGTCGTGAACCTCTCGGCGTTCGAGACCTTCTTCCCCGAGCGCCGCCCCTTCTTCATCGAGGGCGCGAGCATCTTCAGCTTCGGCGACATGCGGACCAACAACTCGTCGAACGGCTACAACTTCATCTACAGCCGGCGCATCGGTCGCCGGCCGGCGCGTTTCCTCGACGGTGAGTGGGTGGACGCGCCGCGCGAGACGACGATCGACGGGGCGGTGAAGCTCACCGGGCGCAGCAAGGGCGGCTGGTCGATCGGCGTGCTCGACGCCGTGACGGCGCGCGAGGAAGGCCGCTTCATCGACGCCCTCGGCGCGACGCGGACCGCGACCGTCGAGCCGAGATCGAACTACTTCGTCGGCCGCGTCAAGCGCGACCTGCGCCAGGGGAACACGACGTTAGGCGTCGGCCTGACGGCGGTGAACCGCGATCTCTCCGACCACGACCTGCGCCCGATGTTCCTCGGGTCGGCGTACGAGGCGGGGGTGGACTGGCAGCATGCCTGGGGTAACCGCCGCTGGGCCTTCGACGGGAACTTCGTCTTCACGCGCAACATCGGCAGCCCCGAAGCGATCGCCGACCTCCAGCTCTCGCCGGCGCGCTACTTCCAGCGGCCCGACCTCAAGGCGGCGCGCTTCGACCCCGCGCGGACGAAGCTCGACGGCTACGTCGCCGAGGCGACGTTCGCGAAGATCGCGGGGAAGCACTGGAAGGGGTCGCTGACCTACCAGGACTACAGCCCCGGATTCGACGTCAACGAGGCGGGCTTCGGCTTCGGATCGGCGATGCGCGGGATCGCGCCGCTCATCTCCTACGAAGAGAACACGCCGAACAAGTATGTCCGGAACTGGGCGCAGTACCTGTTCTGGAATCCGTCATGGAACTACGACGGCGACATGACGTTCACCGGCGTCGGCGCGATCACGGTCTTCGAGGCGCCGAACTTCTGGAACTACTTCTTCCGGCTCGACTGGCGCCCGCCGGTGTTCGACGACGGCTTCACTCGCGGCGGACCGCTCGCGCGCATCGTCGCCGACCGAGGCTTCGGGCTCGAGATCAACAGCGACCGTCGCAAGCGCTACACGTACGGCTTGTTCACGCAGTACTTCCAGAACGTGAAGGGCGGCTGGCGGCAGCAGATCTCGCCATACGTCACGATGCGCCCGACGACGGCGCTGCGCATCACCTTCCAGCCGTCGTACAACCGGAACCACAACCTCGCGCAGTACGTGGCGACGCGGGACGATTCGACGGCGACGAACACCTTCCTCAAGCGCTACGTTTTCGCGACGCTCGAGCAGCGGCAGGTGGCGATGGTGACGCGAGTCGACTGGACCTTCAGCCCGACGCTCTCGCTCCAGCTCTTCGCCCAGCCGCTCATCGCGTCCGGGGACTACCACGACTACAAGGAGTTCCTCTATCCGCGGACGTACGACTTCCGCACGTACGACGAGACGAACGGCGAGATCTCGCGCGGATCGAACGGCGTCTACACGGTGGATCCGGACCGCGGCGGCCCGGCGCGGTCGTTCACCTTCGGCGACCGCGACTTCAACCGCCGTTCGCTGCGCGGCAACGCAGTGCTCCGCTGGGAGTATCGCCCCGGCTCGGCGCTCTTCCTCGTCTGGCAGCAGAGCCGCTTCCAGTCGAACGTCACGGGCGACTTCGACTTCGGCCAGAACTTCGGCGACCTCTGGGGAGTCCAGCCGGAGAATGTCTTCGTGCTCAAGGCAACCTACTGGATAGGCCGCTAACCGACTGCAACGAGCAAGGGAAACGCTGCCTGCAACCAGAGAACGAGCAGGCAAACGAGCAAGCCTGAACGAGCAAGACGAGCAAGGTTGACGCCTTGCTCGTTTTGTTCGTTGCGCGCTGTTCGTTTACCTGCTCGTTCCTCGTTGTCGTAGCACTTCCCTTGCTCGTTGGAACGAGCATGCCCGACCAGTTCGCATTCTTCGACGCCCCGCCAAAGCTCCCCGAAGGCTTCCGCTATCAGCCGGAAGTGATCCCCCCTGCCGAGGAGCAGGCGTTGCTTGCCGAGATTCGCGGCCTTCCTTTCCGCGACTTCGAGCTCCACGGCTTCACCGGAAAGCGTCGTGTCGTCTCCTTCGGCTGGCGCTACGACTTCAGCGACCGGGTTCTCCACCGCGTGGATTCCCTTCGCTATTCGCTGACCTTCCGCAATCTCCGCGAGTAGCGGGTGGCTTGACGCCGGAACCGCATTCGCGTTGAATGCGGCGTGCCTCGAAAGGTCTCCCTCCGGCTCGCGCCCGCTGCGTGGCTACCACTCGTCGTCGCCTGTGGCGGCGTCGCGCGCGGCACGCCGGCGGTCGACGGTGGCCTGGCTCCGATCCGCGCCCCCGCGCCCGATTCGATCGGGCTGGCGCGCGCGCGCGCCGACAGCGCCTTCCGCCCGTGGACGGCGGCCGACGTCGCCTTCCTTCGGGGGATGATCGGCCATCACGCGCAGGCGATCCGGATCTCGAGCTGGGCCGCGAGCCACGGCGCGAGCCCGTCGGTGCTCACGCTCGCCGAGCGGATCGCGAGTGGCCAGCGCGACGAGATCGCGATCATGCAGCAGTGGCTGGTGGACCGCCGCCAGCACGCGCCGGAGCCGTTCGCTGGGTCGGAGCACGAGCATCACGACATGATGCCGGGCATGCTCACCGAAGAGCAGCTCGCGACGCTCGACGCCGCGCGCGCGGGCGAGTTCGACCGGCTCTTTCTCACGTTCATGATCCAGCACCACCAGGGAGCGGTCGCGATGGTGCGCGAGCTCCTCGCCGTGCCGGGCGCGAGCCAGGACCAGGCGATCTTCAGGATCGCGCGAGACGTCGAGGTCGATCAGACGACCGAGATCGCGCGCATGCAGCGAATGCTCGCCGCGCTGCCTGGGCTCTGACAGGAGTGCACCCAATCGTCGTACATCGAACTCAAGCCGCATTCGTCCACCGCCTTCCATCGAACACTTCATGCGCCTCTACACACCGCGTTCGCTCGCGATCGCCGCGGCTCTTCTCGCCGCCACTGCCTGCACGCGTCCCGCGACAACGGCGGGAACCGCCACGTCGCCCGCTCCGGATCCGCGCGTCGGCCTCAAGGCCGGTCTCATGGACGCCGGCGAAGCCGTCCGGAACATGCGCGTCCTCGCCAAGGCGCCCGCGCCGCCGGAATTCCTCGGCAAGGTCAACTCCGACCTCGCCTTCAAGGGGAACTACGTCATTCAGGGCAGCTTCAACGGCTGGCAGATCTGGGATATCGCAAACCCGTCGTCGCCGCGTCTTGCGACTGCGTTCGTCTGCCCCGCGTCGCAGAGCGACGTCTCCGTCTATGGCAACCTCCTGATCGTCTCCGGAGAGGACCTCGCGGCGCGACTCGACTGCGGCACCCAGGGCGTGAAGGACACCGTGAGCACGGATCGCCTGCGCGGCGTCCGCATCTTCGACATCAGCGACATCACGCGCCCGCGCAACGTCGGCAACGTCCAGACATGCCGCGGCTCGCACACCCACACGCTGCTCGTCGATCCGAAGGACCGCGAGAACGTCTACGTCTACATCTCGGGCTCGGGTCCGGTGCGCTCGCCTACCGAGCTCGCCGGTTGCGTCGGCGCGATGCCTGACGAAGACCCCAACTCGGCGCTCTTCCGGATCGAGGTCATCAAGGTTCCGCTCGCGCACCCCGAGCAGGCGCGGATCGTCAGCTCGCCGCGCATCTTCGCCGGCCTGACGCGTCCCGCCGCGCACGGCGAGGCTGAAGCCGACGTCATCGAAGCCCGCAACGAGGCGGCCGCGGCCCGCGCGCGCGGCGAGTACACGGCGACCATCCAGGGCGTCGAGCGTGTCGCGCCGAACTGGTTCGTCCAGCCGCTGCTCGACAGCATCGTGAAGGCGCGCGGCGGCACCGGCGCCGCGACGAAGGCCGACAGCACCGCGCTGCGCAACGCTTTCCAGAGGATCGTCGATCGCGTCGTCGCTGCCGAGACGGGCGGCACGCACGGTCCGACGCAGTGCCACGACATCACCGTCTATCCTGCGATCGGGCTCGCGGGCGGCGCGTGCGAGGGTTACGGCATGCTGCTCGACATCAGCGACCCCGTGAACCCGAAGCGCATCAGCGCCGCCGCCGACTCCAACTTCTCCTACTGGCACTCGGCGACCTTCAACAACGACGGCTCGAAGATCCTCTTCTCCGACGAGTGGGGCGGCGGCGGCAGCGCGAAGTGCCGCGCCACCGACCGCAGGGAGTGGGGAGCCGACGCGATCTTCACGATCGCCAACCGGCGCGATCTGCAGTTCCGGAGCTACTACAAGCTCCCCGCGCCGCAGACGGCGCTCGAGAACTGCGTCGCGCACAACGGCTCGATGATTCCGATCCCGGAGCGCGACATCATGGTCCAGGCGTGGTACCAGGGCGGGATCTCGGTCTTCGAGTTCACCGATCCGTCGAACCCGCGCGAGATCGCCTTCTTCGACCGCGGGCCGATCGATGCGACGCGGCCAACAATGGGCGGGTCGTGGTCAGTGTACTGGTACAACGGCGTCATCGTCAGCTCGGAGATCGCGCGCGGGCTCGACGTCCTCGAGCTGACGCCGAGCGCGTTCCTGACGCAGAACGAGATCGACGCCGCGAAGACGGTGCGCTTCGACTACCTCAACGCGCAGGGCCAGCCGCGGTTCGTCTGGCCGGCGAGCTTCCCGCTCGCGCTCGCGTACGTGGACCAGCTCGAGCGCTCGCGCGGGCTGTCCTCCGCACGCATCGCTGCTGCACGCGCAACGCTGTCCGACGCGACGATGAACCGTCAGGCACTGGCGCAGCTCGCGTCGCAGCTCGAGGGTGATGCGGCAGGGTCGAGCGATGGCGCGAAGGTGCGGCTGCTTGCGTCGACGGTGCGCGAGCTGGCACGCTGAGGCTCATCCCTCACGAGCGGAGTCCCCTGTCATTCCTCGCGAGCGAGAGCGAGCGATGGGACCTTCTGTCACTGTCTTGTGGATGGGGACCGGGGAGCTGAAGCGAACTGCAATCGGGAGCTGGACAGGGAGGCTCCGAGAGGGATTGGAATCGGGAGGTGGGAAAGCTGTTTCGCGCAAACAGTCTTCCCACCTCCCGATCCCTTTCCCACTCGGGTCCTCCCCATCCCGCATCCCAGTCGCGGGCCTATTCAGCTCCCCGCTCCTCGCTCCCAAAAACCCACGAGCCAGGGACATCGGTTCCCAGCGGGCGCCCGCGCCCGCGGGATGACAGTCTACCTCGAGTAGTACCCCTCGATGCAGGCGCGGACGGCGTCTTCCATGAATGCCCGCGCCGCGACGCGGTCGAGCTCAGGCGGCGTCGCTTCGATGATGAGCATGCGCACGCGCACGATCATCTGCTCCGGCGTGCATCCCTCTGCCTGCAGCTCGCGTGCGATCGCGACGATGCCGTCGCGCAACGCACCGTGCGCGTCCTCGACTGGCGAGAACGCGCCGCTCGATACGGATGACAAAGGCTTGCGGGGGGGCATCGGGGGGTCCAGCAGGGGATGCGTCGAAGTTAGCATCGTGCCGCTGGCCCGCAAGTAACATAATGACAATAATTTACGCGCGCTTTCCGGTACGTCGGCGTACCAGACGTGTGTCGAGCGTCACCGTCAGCTGTCGTCGCTCGGACGGCGGGGAGCTCCGTCGCCGACTGTGCTCATCCCGCCCTCCGCTGGATCCGTCCCATCTCGTACTCGATCGCGCCCCGCTCCTGGATGTATCCCGTTCGGCTTGGAGTGCTCGATGGGGGCGATCAGTCCCGGTACGCTATCGGACGGTCCGATAGAGGCCGTAGCGCCGGCCTTCGAGCTCGTGGTAGTAGATGGCGCGGCCGTCGGGCGACAGCGTCGGCGCCTCGACGAAGCCGGTGATCGCGCCGACGCGCCGCGGCGCTCCGAAGGGATCGCTCCGGCTCGCACGCGTGGAATGGTAGATCGTGGTCTCCTTTCCGCGCTGGCGCGTGAAGAAGATCTCGAGCTCGTCGCGGCTCACCGCGGCGCCGTACTCGAGGGCGTCGTCGGTGTTGATCGCGGCGAAGATGCGCGGACTGTCCGCGTCGCGGACGAAGGAATCGCCGCGGCGGCGGGCGATGAAGATGTCGGCCTCGTCGGGCCAGGAGCGGTCGCGGTAGATCCCGTTCGAGCAATACAGCGTCTCGCCATCGGCGCTGACCTCGACGTCGAAGACGAAGATGTCCGGCCCCTGTGGCATTCCCGGCACCATCCCCGGCGACGACGCGGTGCCGCGAGCGAAGCGGGCGCGGTGCACGGTGTAGCCGGGCCGGTCGTCTCGCATCGAGACGAAGTACATCGTCCCCTGCGCGTCGACGCTTGGCGTGATGTCCGACGCGGAGCTGTTCGCGCCGGTGAGCCGCCCGACGTACTCGAAGTTCAGCGAGTCGATCGCGCGCGCGACGTGGATGTCGACGTCGGCTCCGGGGAGGCCGGCGCTGTTGAAGAGCAGCCACTGCCCGTCGCGGGTGACGAAGGGCTCCAGCGCGTCGCCGTTGTAGCCGCGGATCTCGACCGGCTGCGGCTCGCGGAAGGTCGAATCGACCTCGGTCTGCGTCACCGCCCGTGGGCGCTGCGACGTGGCGCTGCAGCGCGACGTAGTCGCCTGGATGGCGACGGCCGCGAAAAAGAGGATGCGCATCGTCATCGGTCAGCGGGTCACGCGGTAGATGGCATAGCTGTCGCCCTCGCGCCGGTGATAGTAGAGGGCGCGCCCGTCGGCGCTCACCGTCGGTCCCTCGACGAAGCCGTCGATGGCCGCGATGCGTGCGGGCGTGCCGAAGGCCGCGGTGCTCGAGCTGCGCGTCGCGCGATAGATGGCGCTGGTCGTCCCGCGCAGCCGTGTGAAAAACAGCTCGCGATCGTCGCCGCCGACGCCTGCGGCATACTCCAGCGCGTCGGTGTTGACGCGGGCGAGGATGGTGGCGCCGTTCGCCGCCGGCTGGAAGCCGGTCGCGGTGCGCGTCGCGAGCACGAGGTCCGCAGCGTCGGGCACCGGTGCACCACTGAAGCGGCCGTCCGCGAACCAGATGGAGTTGCCGTCGGGCGTCACCTCGACGTCGAAGACCACGACACCGGCGCCGGTGGGGAACCCCGGAACGAGGGCTACGTTGCTCGCCGCGCCGTTTGCGAAGTCCGCGCGGTAGATGGTCTGCGCCGTGGTCTCGTAGCTCCGGATGGAGACGAAGTACATCGTCCCGCTCGCGTCCACCGTCGGGACGCCGTCGAGCACTGTGCTGTTCGCGCCGGTGAGCGGACCAACGTAGTCGAAGGTCAGGCCGTCGACGATGCGTGCGACCTGGATGTCGGTGTTCACACCGGGCGCGTTGCTGCTGTTGAAAAGCAGGTAGGCGCCATCGCGGGTGATGAACGGCTCCATCGCGACGCCGGTGTAGCCGCGAATGGTGACGCGCTGCTGGTCGCGGAAGCTCGTGTCGACCGGCTCGGTGGGCGAGCCGCGCGAGCCGGAGCCGGCGCATGCGGCCACCGTCGCGAATGTGATTGCGAGGGCAACGTGCAAGACCCGCATGCCGGCAAGATGCCGGCAGCGGCGATGGGGCGCCAGTCGCGCGCCGAGGTCCGAGGGAGCCTCGCGTCAGCGTTCGCCGACCATTGGGGTGGTGGGAATGCCGATGACAGTCACCCCTGCCGACCGCGCCACGTCCATTGCCGTGATCACGTCCTGGTATCGCGCCAGGCGGCTGCCGCGAACGAGGAGGGTCCTTTCGGGCCGACCCTCGTACACACCTCGGAGACGCTCGAGCAGCGCTCCCGACGCCACCGGCTGCTGGTTGAGTCGATAAACCGGGCCCGGATCCACCTCGAGCACGATCTGCACGCCCTCTCCCCGTTCAGTGCTCGGTTGCGGCAGCTGCGCGTCCATGTGCCGCCGCGGCTTGATAGCGACCATGAAGATGATGAGGAGGACGAGCAGGACGTCGATCATCGGCGTGACGTTCGGCTCGGGAACGAAGCGGGCTTCTGCGTCGTGCGACATCCGGCACCTTCGCGCTTGAGTTGAAGCGAAGATGCGACGCGCGGATGAAGCGCCGTTGAATCGATGATGAGGTTGCGATGACGGCGCGATTACGATTCGTCGCGTTTGCGCACCCGCGCGCAGAGGTCCTGCGCGGCGTGCTGCCAGCTCGGGAAGTCGAAATGAAATCCATTCTCGAGCAGCCGCCCGGGCACGACACGCCTGCTCTTGAGCACGAGCTCCGTCTCGCTGCGCATCAGGAAAGCGCCGATCTCGAGCATCCACCTCGTCGCCGGCAGGCCGATCGGCATCCCCCACGCGCGGCGGAGGGTGCGCATGAAGTCCCGGTAGGGCAGGGGCTCGGGCGCGGCGACGTTGACGGCGCCGTCGATCTCGTCGTGGTCGATAAGCCATCGTACAGCACGCACGAAGTCGTGGTCGTGGATCCACGACACGAACTGCCTGCCACCGGCCGCCGATCCGCCGAGGCCGAGCCTGACGAGGCGGAGCAGGGTGTCGAAGATTCCGCCACGGTCGGCGCTCATGACCATCGCCGAGCGGAGCATCACGAGCCGCGTGTTCGGTAGCGCGACGGACGTCGCCTCGCGCTCCCACGCCTTGGCGACGTCGATGCTGAAGCGCCATGTGTCGGGCGCGTTGGGCTCCAAACCACCGACGATGCCGGTGCGCTCGTCGTTCGGCGCATCGAAGCGGTGGGCGTAGATGGTAGCCGTGGAGGACTGCAGCCAGACCCGCGGCGGCCGTGAGGCGCGCGCGATCGCCTCGCGGAGTACGCGCGTGGACTCGACCCGCGAGTCCATGATCTCGCGCCGGTTGGCGTCGTCGTATCGGCAGTTGACGCTGCGGCCGGCGAGATTGATCATGACGTCGGCGCCATCGATCACGGCCTTCCAGGGGCCTAACGTGCGGGCGTCCCAGTGAAAGACTGTCGCGTAGGGCGACCGCGCCGGCGAGCGGCTGAGAATGAAGACGTCGTGCCCCTCGGCGCGGAGCGCGCGCGCGAGGACAGTGCCGACCTGGCCGGTCCCTCCGGGGAGGACGATGCGCATCCCCAAAGATGCTCGGTGGCGGCCGATGGGAAAGCAGAAGGGGCACGCCTCTCGGCGTGCCCCTTCGTGACCGGCCACCCTCAGCGCTTGCTCACCAGCTGCCGCAGCACGTAGGGGAGGATCCCGCCGTTCCGGTAGTAGTTCAGCTCCTCCGGCGTGTCGATCCGCGCCAGCACCGTGAAAGTCTTCGCCTGCCCATCCTGTCCCTTCGCCGTCACCTTGAGCCGCGCGCGGGGCTTGAGCGTCTGGTCCACGCCCGCGATGTCGAAGGTCTCGAAGCCTGTCAGGCCTAACGACTGCCGCGTCTGGCCCTCGGTGAACTCGAGCGGCAGCACGCCCATCCCCACCAGGTTGCTGCGGTGGATGCGCTCGAAGGACTCGGCGATCACGGCGCGGATGCCGAGCAGCATGGTGCCCTTGGCCGCCCAGTCGCGGCTGGAGCCGGTGCCGTACTCCTTGCCGGCGATGATCAGCCCGGGCGTGCTCGCTGCCTTACGCTCCATCGCCACGTCGTAGAGCGGCATTGGCTCCGCGCCCGGAGCGGTCGCGGTCCACCAACCCTCCTTGCCTCCCGCCAGCTCGTTGCGGAGGCGGATGTTGGCGAAGGTGCCGCGCATCATCACCTCGTGGTTGCCGCGCCGCGCCCCGTAGGAGTTGAAGTCCTTCTTCTCCACTCCCTGCGCGATCAGCCACTTGCCCGCCGGGCTCGCCGCCGGGATCGAGCCGGCGGGGGAGATGTGGTCGGTGGTGATCGAATCGCCATACATACCCAGAACCCGGGCCCCATACACCGGCTGGATCGCACTCGCCTGGAGCCCCATCCCCTCGAAGTAGGGCGGGTTCTTCACGTAGGTGCTCTTCGGGTCCCACGCGTAGGTCTCGCCCGTCGGCACGCGCAGGGCGCGCCAGCGCTCCTCACCCTCGAAGACGTTCGCGTACTGGCGGCGGAACATCTCACCCTTCACGCTGCGCAGGATCTCCTGCTCGACCTCCGACGGCGCGGGCCAGATGTCGCGCAGGAAGACGGGACCGTTCTTCCCCACGCCTAACGGCTCGCTC
>DATAIS010000378.1:0-9153 GCA_036262535.1 Gemmatimonadaceae bacterium
GCGCCGGCCGCGAGCTCGGCATGCCGCCGCGAAACCTCGGGCGACGCCACCACGACGTCACAGCCGGCATCGCGGCCTAACGTCAAGCCGGTCGGGCCGACGGTATACTCGCGCCCGTCCACGAGCGAGACGAGCCGCCCGCCCGTTGTCGCCACGGGCCGCGCCCCCGGCATGTACGCTTCCGCCAGCCCGGCGACGCTCGCGCCGGTGATGTACTGGGTCTGCCCGCCCTTCCGGTCGTCGCCGTAGAGGAGCTCTGTACCGGCGACGTCCACCTTGTCGCCGTGGATGAGCGGATGAGGCTCGACGCCGAGCTGGACCCCGTTCACCCGGACGACGGCCTCGCTCGAGGCCCGTCGGATGACGACGCTCTGATCGCTCGCAACCTGTAGCTTCGCTTGAACTCCGAGGGCAACCGGCCCGTCTACCGCAATGTCGGCCCCCGAAGTTCCGACAGTCGTCTCGCCGACGCGAAGTGGAAACTGTCTGTCCTTGAGCTGGATATAGGGCATGCGGTAGGAAACGGCGGCCAGGCGGCCGGACCTGTCGAACTTACCCCTGCCGTTGACGGCGAGCAAGCGAGAAGCGCCTCACGCGACGCCCGCCTGGAGGCGATACAAACGCTCGTACAAGCCGCCGCGCAGGAGCAGTGATTCGTGGCGACCTTCCTCGCGCACCTCCCCCTGATGGAGGACGAGAATGCGGTCCGCGCCGACGATGGTGCTGAGGCGATGGGCGATCGCGATCGTGGTCCGGCCGCGCATCAGCTCCACCAGTGCGCTCTGGATCCGGGCTTCGATCTCGCTGTCCACCGCGCTCGTCGCCTCGTCGAGCACGAGCAGCGCCGGATCGGCGGCGATCGCGCGCGCGAAGGAGAGCAGCTGCCGTTCGCCCACGCTCACCGACGCTCCACGCTCACCGAGCTCGTATCGATAGCCGCCCGGCAGCTTCGCGACGACCCGGTCCGCGCCGACGCGCGACGCCGCCATCGCCACCTGCTCGTCCGTGAGGGCGGTGCCGAGCCTGATGTTCGACGCCACGTCTCCCGCGAAGAGGAAGATGTCCTGCTGCACGTAACCGACGAGCGCGCGCAGGCGGTCGAGCGGGATCTCGCGGATGTCGGTGCCGTCGACGAGGATCCGGCCTCGTTGCGGCTCGTAGAAGCGCAGCAGGAGGCTGACGATCGTAGTCTTCCCCGCCCCGGTGTGTCCGACGACGGCGAGGGTCTCGCCGGGATCGACGTGGAAGGAGACGCCACGCAGCACCCAGCGCGGCTCCTCGTACGCGAACCAGACGTCCTGAAACTCGACCGCGACGCCACGCCGCGCCGCGACCTGCGCGGGCGCGACCACATGTTTCCCGTCGTCGTTGGTCGTTCCCGGCGCGAGCGGAGTGTCGAGGAGGGTGAAGATCCGCTCCGACGCCGCCATCGCCTGCTGCAGGATGTTGTACTTCTCGGAAAGGTCCTGGAGAGGCTGGAAGAAGCGCCGCAGCAGCTGGAGGAAGGCCGCCACGGTTCCCACTGTCAGCGTGCCGAGGCCGACCCGCTGCGCCGCGGCGACGATCAGCACCGCGAGGGCGACGGTGGTCAGGATCTCGATCGCGGGGAAGTAGAGCGCGTAGACCGTGATCGACTTGAGGTGTGCGTCGAGGTGGTCGCGATTCAACCGGTCGAAGCGCCTCGCTTCGTCGCGCTCGCGGCCGAAAAGCTGCACGACGCGCATGCCGACGATGCGCTCGTTGAGGAACGCGTTGATGCGCGCCAGGCGCGTGCGGATTTCGCGGTAGGTTTCGCGGACGGCGCGGCGGAACGCGTGCGATGTGAGGAAGACGAGCGGAATCACCGCCAGCCCGGCGAGGGCGAGGCGCCAGTCCACGACGAACATCGCGATCGCGATCGCGACCAGCGTGAAGAGGTCTCCCAGGCCGGCGACGACGCCCGCGGTGAACAGCTCGTTCAGCGACTCCACGTCCGCGGTGACTCGCGTGACGAGCCGCCCGACCGGGTTGCGGTCGAAGAACGCGATCGGCAGGCGCTGCAGCCTCGAGAACAGCTCCTCGCGCAGGTCGTGCATCACCGACTGGCCGAGCCGCGCCGTCACCACGGTCTCGAAGTAGGAGCAGACGAAGCTCGCCGCGAGGCTCAGCGCGAGCAGGACGACCGACATCCGCACCAGCGCGAGATCGCGTGTCGGAACAGCGACGTCGATGACCTGCCGGGTCAGGAAGGGGCCCACGAGCTGCAGCGCCCCCTCGACGAAGAGGAGCGCGAGCGCGAGCACCACCAGCCTGCGGTACGGACGCACGTAGCGCAGCAGCCGGCGCATGAGCCGGCCGTCGTACGCCTTGCCGAGGACGTCTTCCTCGTGGATGCCCGCGTCGGCCATGAGAGTCGAATCCTAGTGGCCCGCGTCACCGCGGGGCAGGCATTTGCGTAGTGGCGCCACGCTACAGGCTGCTGACCGCCCTGATTGGCACCGCCGTTGCGTTACGCATCGCCGCAACCCTCACCCCTACTGGAGGAGCTATGGGTATTCTTGCTTGGATCGTCCTCGGCCTGATCGCGGGCGCGATCGCCAAGGCGATCATGCCGGGCCGCGATCCGGGTGGTGTGATCGTGACGATCCTCATCGGTATCGTTGGCGCCTTCATCGGCGGTTTCATCGGCAACATGGTCACCAACA
The DNA here is from genome assembly GCA_036262535.1 of Gemmatimonadaceae bacterium. Taxonomy (GTDB): domain Bacteria; phylum Gemmatimonadota; class Gemmatimonadetes; order Gemmatimonadales; family Gemmatimonadaceae; genus JABFXC01. The sequence goes on from DATAIS010000378.1 coordinate 2,685, forward strand.
GCGGCGTCAGCGGTCTCAACCTCTGGAGCATCATCCTCTCGGTCGTCGGGGCGATGATTCTTCTCTGGATCTACCGCGTGGCGACGCGCGGCCGGACTCGCACCACGGTCTGACGAAGTCCAGGGGTGCTCCCGGCGAGTCATCGCCGGGAGCACTTTCTTCGTACCATGGCACTCTGGCTCTACTGGATCCTGCTCGGCCTCATCGCCGGCGCGCTGGCCAAGTTCCTCATGCCAGGCCGCGATCCGGCGGGATGCATCTTCACCATCGCCCTCGGCATCGTCGGCGCGCTGCTCGGCGGCTGGATCGGGACGAAGCTCGGGTTCGGACAGGTCACCGTCGGTGAGCTGGACCTGCGCAACATCGGCATCGCGACGCTCGGCGCCCTCATCCTTCTCGCGATCGGCCGGCTCTTCATGGGACGCCGACGATAGGCATCCCGGCCGCTAGATTTCACGGTGATGAAGTCCATCGTGATCCGCGGCGCCCGCCAGCACAACCTGAAGGGGTTCGACGTCGAGATTCCACGGCGGTCGTTCACCGTCATCACCGGTCCGTCGGGCTCGGGGAAGTCGTCGCTCGCATTCGATACGCTCTACGCGGAAGGGCAGCGGCGGTACGTCGAGTCGCTCTCCGCTTACGCGCGTCAGTTCCTCGAGCGCATGGAGAAGCCGGCGGTCGACTCGATCGAGGGTCTGTCGCCGGCGGTCGCGATCGAGCAGAAGAACCCGACCAAGACTTCGCGTTCGACGGTCGGGACCGCGACCGAGATCTACGACTACCTGCGCCTCCTCTGGGCGCGCGTGGGTCACACCATCTGCCCGGCCTGCGGCCGCGAGATGCGCCCCGACACGGTGCAGTCGGCGAGCGACGAGCTTCTCGCGCTCCCAGCGGGCACGCGCTTCGCGATCGCGTTTCCGCTCCGCCTTTCGTCGGAGGTCGCGCACGAGGTCGTGGTCGAGAACCTCCGCGCGCAGGGCTTCCTCCGTGTTGCACTCGACGGGGCGATGAAGCACCTCGACGAGATCGCCGCCGAGCCGATCGACGTCACCTTCGCGAAGGAGCTGCTCGTCATCGTCGATCGCCTCACGGCGGCGCCGGAGTCGGCGGGCCGCATCGCCGACGCGCTCAGCCAGGCATTTCGCGAGGGCGACGGCGACGCCGTGGCGCTGCTCGCGTCGCCGCTTGCGATCCGAGGCGAACAGACGACGCGGCTCCGCTTCACCGAGCGCTTCGAGTGCGCCTACGACGGGACGCGCGCACCCGCGCCGACCCCGCAGCTGTTCTCGTTCAACAGCCCGCGCGGTGCGTGCGAGACCTGCAACGGCTTCGGGGCAGTGCTCGAGTACGACGAGGCGCTCGTCGTTCCCTACCCCGAGCGCTCGCTCCGCGACGGCGCGATCGCGCCGTGGACGATGCCGCGCTACGAGAACAAGCGCCGCGCGCTCGCCGAGTTCGCGAAGCGAGAGCGGATCTCGATGGACGCTTCGTGGCGCGAGCTGCCCGCGGCGGCGCGCGAGAAGCTGCTCCATGCGCGCGGCCGCGGCTTCACCGGCATCATGCGATTCCTCGAGGGACTCGAGGAGAAGCGCTACAAGCAGTACATCCGCGTCTTCCTGCGACAGTACCAGACCGCGAACGAGTGCCGCACCTGTGGCGGCACGAAGCTCAAGCCCGAGGCGCTCAGCGTGCGCGTCGCCGGACGCACCATCGCCGAGGTCAGCGCGATGCCGGTGGACGTGCTGCTGCCGTGGCTGAGCGACGTGGCGCTGAGCGACTTCGAGCGGGAGGTGGCGGCGCACATCCTCGAGGAGGCGCGGTCGCGCGTCCAGTTCCTGTGCGACGTCGGGCTGAACTACCTCTCGCTCGACCGCGCGGCACGGACGCTCTCGGGCGGAGAGGCACAGCGCATCGGGCTCGCCAACTCCCTCGGCGCGCACCTCGTGGACACGCTGTACGTGCTCGACGAGCCGTCGATCGGGCTCCACTCGCGCGACATGGACCGGCTGCTCCGGCTGCTCCAGCGGCTTCGCAGCGGCGGGAACACGGTCGTCGTCGTCGAGCACGACCCGGAGGCGATTCGCGCCGCCGATTTCATGGTGGAGCTCGGGCCGGCGAGCGGGGAGCAGGGCGGCCAGCTCGTCTTCGCGGGGCCCGTCTCGCGAGCGAGCGAGAGCCCGCTCACGGGCCAGTACATCACCGGGCGCCGGACGATCCCGCTTCCCGAGGAGCGCCGCCGCCTCGGACCGCGCTGGCTCACTCTCGTCGGCGCGCGCGAGCATAACCTGAAGGACGTCGACATCCGCATCCCGTTAGGCGCGGTGACGGCGGTGACGGGCGTGTCAGGGTCCGGCAAGAGCACGCTCGTGCACGATGTCCTCTTCCGCGCGCTCGAGCACCGCATCCACGGCGAGCACTCGGCGAAGCGCCACCTCGGCGAGAAGGTCGGCAGCTACGCGGACCTCACGGGGACCGAAGCACTCGAGGACGCGATCCTCATCGACCAGGAGCCGATCGGGCGCTCGCCGCGATCGAATCCCGTTACCTACGTGAAGGCGTTCGACGAGATCCGCCGCATATACGCCGATGCACCGCTCTCGCGGCAGCGCGGCTATGGTGCCGGCACCTTCAGCTTCAACGTCAAGGGCGGGCGCTGCGAGCGGTGCGAGGGTGCGGGATACCTCGAGGTCGAGATGGTCTTCATGGCCGACGTCTTCGTCCCCTGCGATGAGTGCGGCGGCAAGCGCTTCCGCGCCGACGTTCTCGACGTGCGCGTCAGCGGACGCACCATCCACGACGTGCTCGAGCTGACGGTGGACCAGGCGATCCGTGCCTTCCCGCGGGAGGAGAAGCTGGGCCAGGCGCTCTGGCAGCTGCAGCAGGTCGGCCTCGGCTACCTGCGCCTCGGCCAGCCGGCGACGACGCTCAGCGGCGGTGAGGCGCAGCGGCTCAAGATCGCGCGCGAGCTCGCGCTCGCGACGAAGAAGAGCGGCAAGAAGCTGTACCTGATGGACGAGCCGACGACGGGACTTCACCTCGAGGACATCCGCAAGCTCGCCGGCGTGTTCGACCGGCTCGTCGACGCGGGACACACGCTGGTGCTCATCGAGCACAACCTCGACGTCATCAAGCTCGCCGATTGGGTCATCGACCTCGGCCCCGAGGCTGGGGAGCGCGGAGGGCGCGTCGTGGCGATGGGGCGCCCGGAGGACGTCGCGAAGGTGGAAGCGTCGCACACCGGACAGTGGCTGCGGACGGTGCTTCCAGGTCGCGTTCCCGCTCTGGGAACGGCGTCGCCGGACGTTGACCGAGAAGCGCGCGCCGGGTAGATTTGTTCGACTGATCCCGAGTAGCTCAGGTGGTAGAGCAGGTGACTGTTAATCACCGGGTCGGGGGTTCGAGTCCCTCCTCGGGAGCTTTCTTGGATCGGATGTCGAAGTGACGAAACGAACGACGGGCCGGTGATCACCGGCCCGTCGTTCGTTTCCCGCGGGGCCGACCGGAGGCTGTGCTCCTACCATCCGGAGGGCGCCGCCTGCTGGAGACCGCGCACACTCGCCTGCTCCGCCCGCGCGAGTAACCGGAACAGGACGTCGAGCGCGCGCGGCGCCTCGGGCCGGTCGTCGGCCCCGCACGACAGCTGGGCACCGATTTCCTCGCGCAACAGTGCGTACTCCCGCCGCAGGATGTCTACCGTCCAGCCCAGCCGCTGCCGTTGCCTGCCATGCAGCTCGGCGATCGTGCGCTGGATGTCGCTACCGTCCTTGAACAGCTCCGAATCCTGCGTCTCGGAATCCTCGATGGCGATCAGCGACTGGACGACGTCCGCAAGGAAGCTCAAGGCGTGGTCTTCGAGCTCGGCCCGCGAGCGCGGCCCGGCCACTCGCGCGGTTATGGAATCGGTTCTCAGCCGATCGACGAAGCGCTCGAGCAGCCCCTCCAGATTCCCCCGAAGCTGCGCCCCGGCCTGAGCGACGCCGAGCATGCGCCGCCCCCCAGCGCTGCCCGTGACCTCGTCGAGGCAAACGGCGGATGCGGACGAACGGCCGCGCGACGCGGCGGTGGCCGGCGGCTCGCTGGCCGGCAACCAGAGGGCGAAGGTCGACCCACGACCAGGTACGCTCTCGAGCGTCAGGTCGCCGCCCATGAGTCGCGCAAGCCGCTGGCTGATCGCGAGCCCGAGACCGGTGCCACCATGGGTGCGGGTGAGCCTTCCATCCACCTGACGGAAGGGCTGGAACACGGTTCGCTGATCTTCGGGCGCGATCCCGATGCCGGTGTCGCGTACACGGATGACCGTCCACGGTCCCGGGCCACGCAGGCGCGCCGACGCCGGCACCTCGTCCGACCGCCCGCACTCGACCTCGATCGCTCCACCAGGCTCGGTGAATTTCACGGCGTTCGAGAGGAGGTTGACGAGAATCTGACGAACCCGCGCCTCGTCGCCGGCATAGGGCACCGCGTGCGCGCAATGGGTCGTCAGACGGAGCCTCCGCGCCTCGGCCTGCGGGTGAATCAACGCGATCGCGGCGTCCACCGTCGCATCGACGGGCGCGTGGTCGCGTGTGACGGTGAGCTCGCCGGCGTCCGCCTTGGCAAGATCGAGCACGTCGTTCACGAGTCCGAGCAGATGCTGTCCGCTGCGGGCGAGGCGCGTCAGGAACTCGTGCTGCTCGGGAGTCACTGGTCCGAGGAGCTCCATCTCGAGCAGCTGCACGTAGCCGACGATGGCGTTGAGCGGCGTCCTGAGCTCGTGGCTCATCGTCGCGAGGAACTCACCCTTGGCTTGTTCCGCGAGCTCGGCGGCCGCACGCGCCGCCCGCTCCGCCTCGAGGAGGCGAGCGCGCTCCTGCTCCACGGCCCGTCGCTCGGTGACGTCGCGGAGGATCACCGTATAAAGGCGGCTCCCCCCCTGTTGAAGCTGCGAGATCGATGCCTCGATGGGGAACTCCGTGCCGTCGGCGCGGAGCGCGAGCGCGAGCGCCGGGTGCTCTGCGGAGCGCTTCGTCGCCCCGGTTCTGCCGAAGGTCTCGACGTCGGCGCGATGTTGCGCTCGGTACCGCGCCGGAATTAGTCGCTCTATGGGCGAGCCCAGTACGTCCTTCGACTTGATGCCGAAGAGACGTTCGGCCGCGGCGTTGAAGAGCACGACGCGCTGCTCGTCGTCCGTCGTGATGATCGCGTCCATCGCCGACTCGATGATCCCGGCGAGGCGCTGCTCGAGCGCGCGCAGGGCGGTCTCGGTCCGACTCGCCGCGTCGGCGAACCGGCGCCGCTCGTGCACGATCGCGTCGTGGCGCCGGCGGTGCAGCTCGACGAACGCCGTGACCTTGGTGCGCAGGACCTCGGCGTCGACCGGTTTCGTCAGATAGTCGACGGCGCCGGACTGATAGGCGGCCGAAATGCGGCGACGGTCCTGCTCGAGCGCGGTGAGGAAGATGATGGGGATGTGCTCCGACTGCTTTCTCGCCTTGATGAGCCGGGCCGTTTCCGGGCCGCTGGTGCCCGGCATTTCGACGTCGAGGAGTATCACGGCGAACTCCTCGCGGAGCACCGCCCGCAGGGCCTCCTCACCCGACCGCGCGCGAACCAGGCGGAGGTCGAGTTGGGTCGTCACGGGCTCGAGGAGCGATTCGAGAGCGACGAGGTTCTCCTCCCGATCATCGCAGAGGAGGACTGGCGCTGGGGGAGGCGATACGGAGGGACCGGGCGCCGGAGCAGGGAGTTCGCCTGAAGGCTCGATTGGGGAAAGCATTGCGCTCGCGGTGCGGATTGCCCCGCGCGGGCGGAGCGTAGTGGGGGGCGGGGGCTGATTCGAATCGCCGGCGAGTCGCCCCCGGAATTTCCGCGCCACCGATAGACGCCACAATCTGAAAGTGCGGCGGAGTGCACGTCAACGCCCACGGCGCGTGGCCACACGCGATTGCGACCGCGACCCTCGTTTCGTCGCTCGCGAGGCCCCGCTATCTTCCGCCCATGCCAGCCACGGCCCCGCTCGTCGGCGTCATCATGGGCAGTCGCAGCGACCTCGAGATCCTCACGCCGGGGATCGAGCTCCTCACCGAGCTGCGAGTGCCGCACGAGGTGCGCATCGTCTCGGCGCATCGCACCCCCGATCTCATGTTCGAGTACGCGGCGTCCGCCGAATCACGCGGGCTGCGCGCGATCATCGCTGCCGCGGGAGGCGCGGCGCATCTGCCGGGAATGGTCGCGGCGAAGACCACCGTGCCGGTGCTCGGCGTGCCGGTGCCCGCGACGGCACTGAACGGCATCGACGCACTCCTCTCGATCGTGCAGATGCCGCGTGGTGTTCCCGTCGGCACGCTAGCCATCGGCAAGCCCGGCGCGGCGAACGCGGCGCTCCTCGCAGCCGCGATCGTCGCCAACGAGGACCCCGCGCTGCGCGAGCGACTCCGCGCATGGCGCGCCGCGCGCAGCGAAGAAGTGCTCTCGCAGCGCATTCCTTGAC
>DATAIS010000379.1:0-1681 GCA_036262535.1 Gemmatimonadaceae bacterium
TCGGGAACGCTCGTCTGGCAGCGCAGCAACCTCCCCACCTTCGCCGACGGGATCGCCTTGCGCCCGCGCGACGGCATGGCATGATGGCGGCACGCCTGTCTCACGCCACTCGATGACGCCTCCGGAAAAGCGCCGCGCCGAGGAGCGGGTCGGCGGCGCCTAACGACGACGGAAGAGGCGGGGATTGCGCATGGTCCCGTTCCAGGGGCGGAGCCAGACCCTGCCGTTCCATGCGTGCGCGAGGTAGCGGTTGACCGCGTCCATCTCCGTCGGCGTGTATTGCGTCCTGTGACAGGCGAACTCCTCGCGGCCGGCGACGAGGTCGCGCTCCTCGAAGGGGACGCGCACGGTGAGCAGCGCCTCCGCCATGCCGTTCACCGTCGGCTGCGCCGGCGGCGCGGTCTTCAGCCGCTCGGCGGGGAGCGACGCGTAGAGGAGATCCAGCCCCGTCGCGTAGCGAGTATCGCCCTGGACGATCTGCGTCACGACGTTGCCGACGAGGCGATGATCGGGATGCCCGGTGCCGCCCTCCGGCCCGAAGGTGATGATCGCCGCCGGGCGGAGCGAGTCGATGACGGCGACGAGCGCCGAGCGCAGTCGCGCGAGCACGTCGAACGACGCGAGACCGCCGTCGGGCAGCCCGAGCAGGTGCAGCTGCCTGACGGCGAGCCGCTCGGCGGCGCACTGCGATTCCTTCTCGCGCGCCGCGGCGAGCTGCGGACCGGCGGGGATGCCGGCGAAGTCGCGGATTCCCTGGGAGCCATCGGTGGCGATGACGAGGTGCGTCACACGTCCCTCGCGCGCGAGCCGCGAGAGGAGCGGACCGACGACGCGCTCGTCGTCGGGGTGGGCGAAGACGGCGAGGATGGGACGGTCGGCCGCCGCCCCCTGCGCTCGTGCCGGTCCTGCGAGACCCGAGCCGAGCGCGAGGGCGACGACGTATCGCGAGAGCGTCATGCGGGCTAGTTGGTGCGGGGAGTCGGCCGCGGCAGCGCCGTCGGCGGGAGCATGTTGTTCAGGCGCATGTAGTTCGCGATCTGGCTGTAGTGATCGGCCATGTCGACGATGTGGCCGAGCGCCATCGCGGCACGCGTCGACGGACGGGACTGGCCGCGGAAGGTCATCGTGAACTGCTCGGCGAGCTTCGCGTCGTCGAGCTGCGCGAAGGCGTTCTCGCAGAAGGTGAACGACTCCTTGAGCTTCAACACGAGCGTCTCCTTCGCCCACGTCGCCTTCACCGAGTCGGGGGTGGTGGTATCGGCGGCGGCGCGGGCTCCCTTCATCGCGCCGAAATTGTTGCAGAAGAAGTAGTTGTCGTTCGCGAGGTGCTGCGCGACGTAGCCGATGCTGAGCTGCGCGGGGGTCGGCTTGTAGCTGAAGAGGCTCGCGGGGATCGAGTCGAAAGCCTGCGCGAGGTTGCGCTGGAGCGCCATCGTGCGAGTCCGGAAAACATCGGTGATCGGATTCGCGGAGGGGGCCGGCGCAGGCTGCTGGGCGGCAAGGCTCGCGGGAAGGGCGAGCGCCAGGATCGCGGCGTAGGCGGTCTTCATGGGGGACTCCCGGGCGTCGGGGTGGTGAGCGAACGGCGCACCCGGCCGCGGGCACGCGCTTCAACAGTGCAGCGGGGAGCGGGCGGGCGCGAGGGCTGGCCAATCGCCGCCGGCGGGCGCATCATGGCCAC
>DATAIS010000380.1:0-3485 GCA_036262535.1 Gemmatimonadaceae bacterium
TTCTCGTCGGAAGTGACGCGCGTGGCGCGCGAGGTGGGCACCGAAGGGATCCTTGGCGGTCAGGCACACGTCCCCGGCGTTGCCGGCACCTGGAAGGACCTCACCGACAGCGTGAACTTCATGGCCGGTAACCTCACGAGCCAGGTCCGCAACATCGCGCTCGTGACGACGGCGGTCGCCAATGGCGACCTCTCGCAGAAGATCACCGTCGAGGCAAAGGGCGAGATCCTCGAGGTGAAGAGCACGGTCAACACGATGGTGGACCAGCTCAACGCCTTCGCGAGCGAAGTGACGCGGGTGGCGCGTGAAGTAGGCTCCGAAGGACGACTGGGTGGCCAGGCCAACGTCCCGGGCGTCGCGGGCACGTGGAAGGACCTCACCGACTCGGTGAACTTCATGGCCGGCAACCTGACGAGTCAGGTGCGTAACATCGCCGACGTGACCACCGCCGTCGCGAAGGGCGACCTCTCCAAGAAGATCACGGCCGAAGCCAAGGGCGAGATCCTGGAGCTGAAGAACACCGTCAACACGATGGTGGACCAGCTGAACGCATTCGCGGCCGAGGTCACGCGTGTCGCGCGCGAGGTAGGTACCGAAGGCCGGCTGGGCGGACAGGCGCGAGTCGAGGGAGTCAGCGGCACGTGGCGCGACCTCACCGACTCGGTGAACTCGATGGCGACGAACCTGACCAACCAGGTGCGTAACATCGCGGACGTCACCACCGCGGTCGCCAAGGGAGACCTCTCGCGCAAGATCACGGCGGAGGCGAAGGGCGAGATCTTCGAGCTCAAGTCCACGGTGAACACCATGGTGGACCAGCTCAACGCCTTCGCCGCCGAGGTGACGCGCGTCGCGAAGGAAGTAGGTACGGAAGGCATCCTCGGCGGCCAGGCGAACGTGCCCGGCGTCGCCGGAACGTGGAAGGACCTGACCGACTCGGTGAACGGCATGGCGTCGAACCTGACGAGCCAGGTTCGTAACATCGCCGACGTCACGACGGCGGTCGCGAAGGGCGACCTGTCGAAGAAGATCACCGCCGAGGCGAAGGGAGAGATTCTCGAGCTCAAGTCCACGGTCAACACGATGGTGGACCAGCTCCGCTCCTTCGCCGACGAAGTCACGCGCGTCGCCCGGGAGGTAGGTACCGAAGGGCGACTGGGCGGACAGGCGAACGTGCCCGGAGTCGCAGGCACGTGGAAGGACCTGACCGACAGCGTGAACTCGATGGCGTCGAACCTGACGAATCAGGTGCGCAACATCGCCGACGTCACCACGGCGGTGGCGCGCGGCGACCTCTCGCGCAAGATCACCGTCGAGGCGCGTGGCGAGATCCTCGAGCTGAAGAACACCGTCAATACGATGGTGGAGCAGCTCAACTCGTTCGCGAGCGAAGTGACGCGCGTGGCGCGCGAGGTGGGTAGCGAGGGCATCCTCGGCGGCCAGGCGCGCGTTCCGGGCGCGGTCGGCGTGTGGCGCGACCTCACCGACAACGTGAACTCGATGGCGTCGAACCTCACGAGCCAGGTGCGTAACGTCGCGCTCGTGACGACCGCCGTCGCCAACGGCGACCTCTCCCAGAAGATCACCGTCGAAGCGCGAGGGGAGATCCTCGAGCTGAAGAACACGGTGAACACGATGGTGGAGAAGCTGCGCGTCTTCGCCGACGAAGTGACGCGCGTCGCGAAGGAAGTGGGTACGGAAGGAAAGCTCGGCGGCCAGGCAGAGGTGCCGGGCGTCGCCGGAACGTGGAAGGCGCTCACCGACAGCGTGAACGCGATGGCGAACTCGCTCACCGCCCAGGTGCGCAACATCGCCGACGTCGCGACCGCGGTGACGAAGGGCGACCTGACGCGGCAGATCACGGTCGAGGCCCAGGGCGAGCTGGACGAGCTCAAGGGCAACATCAACCAGATGATCGGCAACCTGCGCGAGACGACCGAGCGAAACCAGGAGCAGGACTGGCTCAAGACCAACCTGGCCAAGTTCGGCCGCATGATGCAGGGGCAGAAGGACCTCGAGTCCGTCTCGCGCCTCATCATGAGCGAGCTGACGCCGCTCGTCAGCGCGCACCACGGCGCGTTCTTCATCGCCGACAGCGAGGCGGGGACGCCGTCGTTCAAGCTCATCGCGAGCTACGCGTACCGCACGCGGAAGCACGTCGCGAGCCGCTTCTTCCTCGGCGAGGGGCTCGTCGGACAGGCGGCGCTGGAAAAGCAGCCGATCCTGCTCCAGAACGTGCCGAGCGACTACATCCAGATCACTTCGGGGCTCGGCGAGGCGCCGCCGCGCAACATCATCGTCCTGCCGATCCTCTTCGAGGGTGAGGTCAAGGCGGTGATCGAGCTGGCGAGCTTCCTCCCCTTCAGCCAGATCCACCAGACCTTCCTGGACCAGCTCGCCGAGTCGATTGGCGTCGTGCTGAACATGATCCAGGCGAACATGCGCACCGAGGAGCTGCTCGAGCAGTCGCAGAAGCTCACTCAGGAGCTGCAGTCGCAGTCGAAGGAGCTCCAGCAGCAGCAGGAGGAGCTCAAGCGCTCCAACTCGGAGCTCGAGGCGCAGGCGAAGAGCCTGCGGCAGTCCGAGGAGCTCCTCAAGGAGCAGCAGGAGGAGCTGCAGCAGGTCAACGAAGAGTTGGAGGAGAAGGCGAACCTCCTCGCCGAGCAGAACCGGCGCGTCGAGGAGAAGAACATCGAGGTCGAGCGCGCGCGTCAGGCGCTCGAGGAGAAGGCGTCGCAGCTGGCGCTCAGCTCGAAGTACAAGAGCGAGTTCCTGGCGAACATGTCGCACGAGCTGCGGACGCCGCTCAACTCGCTGCTCATCCTCGCGCGGCTCCTCTCCGACAACAAGGAGAAGACGCTCTCGCCGAAGCAGGTCGAGTTCGCGCGGACGATCCTCTCGTCGGGCACGGACCTTCTCAACCTCATCAACGACATTCTCGACCTGTCGAAGGTCGAGGCCGGGAAGATGGAGGTGAATCCGAGCGAGATCGCGATGCACGACATTCGCGACTTCGTCGAGCGCACCTTCAAGCCGATGGCGGACCAGAAGACGCTCGGCTTCCGCGTCGAGGTCGCGCCGGGCACGCCGTCACCGATCTTCACCGACGGGCAGCGGCTGCAGCAGGTGCTCAAGAACCTCGTCTCGAACGCGATCAAGTTCACCGAGCAGGGCGAGGTGTCTCTGACGGTGCGCCGTGCCGAGCGCAGCGGGGCCAAGCGCTTCCAGAACCCCGTCCTCGAGCAGGCGCCCGAGATCGTCGCGTTCGCCGTCCAGGATACCGGTATCGGCATCGCGAAGGACAAGCAGCAGCTGATCTTCGAGGCGTTCCAGCAGGCGGACGGCACGACGAGCCGGAAGTACGGTGGTACGGGCCTCGGCCTCACCATCAGCCGGCAGATCGCCTACCTGCTCGGCGGCGAGATCCGCGTCGAGAGCACGCCGGGCCAGGGGAGCACCTTCACGCTCTTCCTCCCGACGACGTA
>DATAIS010000381.1:0-20168 GCA_036262535.1 Gemmatimonadaceae bacterium
GCGTCGTCGTTCTTCTCCTCGCCGGGGAGGAAGCGCGTGTTCTCGAGCATGATCACGCCGTCGCGATCCATTGCCTGCGTCGCATCCACAGCCGCACCGAGGTCCGTCGTGGGCACGAGCTCGACGCGCACGTCGAGCAGCTCGCCGAGCCGGTGCGCGACCGGCGCGAGCGAGTACTTCTCCTCTGGCTTCCCCTTCGGGCGGCCGAGATGCGACATCAGGACGAGGCGCGCGCCGCGCTCGCGCAGGAGCTGGAGCGTCGGCAGCGCGGCGCGGATGCGTGTGTCGTCGGTGATGTGACCCGCGTCGTCGAGCGGGACGTTGAAGTCGACGCGCACGAGGGCGCGCTTTCCCTCGAGCTGCGCGGGAGAGAGCTCGCCGACGGTCTTCTTCTTCATGTCGTGGGAGTGGTGGCGTCCACGGGAAGGCGCGCGCGGTGCCACGAGTACGCGCCGAGTCCGACGCCGGCCGCGATGAGGAGCAGCCCGGCATAGGAGGTGAAGCGCCAGCGATCCGCGCGCTTCAGGTTCAGGTGCTCGACGCTGGCTCGCCGGGTCGGATTGGTCTCGACCCCCTTGAGCCCGGAGCCGGCGGCGATGTAGAGCGCCGCACCGGCGACGACGAGCGCGAGCGCGCCGGCGTCCCAGAGCCGGGCGCCGGCGCGAAGCGGTCGGCTCACAGACGGGCGCCGACGTAGCGGAGCAGGTCGACGCAGCGCGACGCGTAGCCCCACTCGTTGTCGTACCAGCCCGAGATCTTGAGCAGCGTCCCATCCACGACGTTCGTGCTCTTCGCGTCGAGGATACAGGAGTGCGGGTTGCCGATGTAGTCGGACGAGACGAGCTCCTCCTCGGTGTACTGGAGGATGCCGCGCATGTCGCCCTCGGCGGCTTTCCTGAAGGCGGCGTTGACCTGCTCGACCGTCACCGGCTTGTCGAGGACCACGGCGAGGTCGGTGAAGGAGACGTCGGGCGTCGGAACGCGGATCGCGAGGCCGTCGATCTTCCCCTTCAGCTCGGGGATCACGAGCGAGGTCGCCTTCGCAGCGCCGGTCGTGGTCGGGATCATCGACAGTGCCGCCGCGCGTGCGCGGCGCAGGTCCTTGTGCGGCAGGTCGAGGATCTGCTGATCGTTGGTGTAGCTGTGGATCGTCGTCATCGTGCCGCGCACGAAGCCGAAGTTGTCGCGCACCACCTTCACCATCGGCACGAGGCAGTTCGTGGTGCACGACGCGTTGGAGACGATGTTGTGCTTCTTCGGGTCGTACTTGTCGCCATTGACGCCGAGGACGATGGTGATGTCCTCGCCCTTCGCGGGCGCGGAAATGATCACCTTCTTCGCGCCGCCGTCGAGGTGCTTCTTCGCGCCCGACGCGTCGGTGAAGCGGCCCGTGGACTCGAGCACGATGTCGACGCCGAGGTCGCGCCACGGCAGCGCGGCGGGATCCTTCTCGGCGAAGACGCGGATCTCGTCGCCGTCGACGGTGATGCCGTTCGCGCTCGCGGAGACGTCGCCGCGGTAGGTGCGATGGACGGAGTCGTACTTGAAGAGGTGCGCGAGCGTCTTCGTGTCGGTGAGGTCGTTCACCGCGACGAAGTCGATGTCGGCGACCTGCTGCATCTTCGCGGCGCGAAGGACCTGCCGTCCGATGCGCCCGAAGCCGTTGATACCAACGCGGATTGCCATTCCGTTCTCCTGTCAGGGGACGCGGTCGCCGATCGCCGGCGCCCGGCCGAAAGTCACGTAGCTGATGATACGCGCGCCGCCGTCGAAAAGCGCGGCGGCGCAGGCGTTGAGAGTCGCGGCGGTGGTCACGACGTCGTCCACGAGCACGACGTGCGCGCGCCGCAGCCGCCCGCGCGCCGCGGGCGCGGCTGCGAAGGCGCCCGAAACGTTGTGCCGCCTCTGTTCGGGTGTCAACCGAGTCTGCGTCTCCGTGGCGCGCGCGCGAACGAGCACGTCCGTCCAGACCGGTATCGTCCATCGCGTCGCGAGCGGTCGCGCGAGCAGCTCGCTCTGGTTGAATCCGCGCTCGCGGAGCTTCGGCGCGGAGAGCGGCACGGGGACGAGCGCCGTGCGCTCCGATGAGACATCCCGCGGCCAATCGAGTCGTGCCATGCGCTCCGCCATGCCGTTCGCGACACCCTGCCACCTGCCGTACTTGAGCGCGTGGACGATTGCAAGCGCCGGACCCGCTGCCGTCCAGCATGCAGAGCGCGCGGCGCGAACATAGGTCGGAAGGAGCTCGCACCAGCGGCAGATGTGTCCGTCCGAGGGATGCCCACACCGCTCGCAGCGCGGCGCGGGCAGCGGCGAGACGCGCGCCCAGCAGGTCGAGCAGACGAGGGCCTCGCTCGTGCCGACGATGAGCCGCTCGCAGGCGGGACAGAGCGGCGGCAGGAGGAGATCGAGCGCCGCACGACCCACCGGCCTCGCGAGCGCCAGCGAACGACGGAGGAAGACGTTCAGCGCACCGCCCGCCACATCGCCTCGCGGTCGGGCGCGCGCCCGAACCAGCGCTCGAACGCGAGCGCACCCTGCTCGACGAGCATCCCGAGGCCGTCGGCGGCGCGCAGTCCGGCGGCGCGCGCGGCGCGTACCCAGGGCGTGCCGCCGCGACGGTAGACGAGGTCGAAGACAGCTGCGCCGCGGGGCAGCCGCTCGATCGGAACGGGAAGCGGATCGCCGTCGCCGAGCCCGAGCGGGGTCGCGTTGACGACGAGCGTCGCGCCCTCGAGCGCCGCGTCGAGCGTCGTCGCCGCCGTCACGTTAGGCGCGAAGCGTCGTGCGAACGCCTCCCTCCTTACGGGGTCGCGAGCGAAGACGCGGACTGTCGCGTCCTTCCACTCCGCGGCGGCGACGGCGACCGCGGCCGCCGCGCCCCCCGCGCCGACGAGCGCGATGGCGATGCCGCGCGGCCTGCCGCCGAGAAGCTCAGTCGCCGAGGCGGCGAAGGCGGGGACGTCGGTGTTGTCGCCGGCGAGCGCGCCGTCCTCGACCCAGAAGGTGTTGACCGCGCCGGCGCGGCTCGCGACGGGCGTCGCGTGGGCGCACCGCTCGAGCACCGCGCGCTTGTGGGGGATGGTGACGTTGCCCGCGGCACCCTCGCGCACGAGCTCGCGCAGGCGGGCGTCGAGGTCGGCGGGGGCGACGTCGATCGCCTCGTACCGGACCGGCAATCCCGCGCTTGCGAGCGCGGCGTTCTGGAACCGGGGTGAGAGCGAGTGCGCGACCGGGCTGCCCAACAGCACCAGTCGCGACGGCAGCGTCACGGCCGGTCGGTCCCCCGCTCCGCGGCGACGCGGTCGAACGCCTTGCGGATCTCCCGCTCGAGCTCGTCGTAGGTCTGGCGGTAGACCGCGAGCTCGGCGCCGATCGGGTCGCTGATGGCCCGGTCGCTCCGCCCGTGCGAGGCGAAGCCGGTCAGCGTCCACGACTTCCCCTCACCGCCTAACGCCTCGACGCGCTCGAGGTGGTGCGGTCCCATCGCGAGCACGATGTCGTGCTTCGCGACGAGCTCGCGCGAGAGCAGCTGCGAGCGGTGCGAGCCGAGGTCGAGGCCGTGCTCGATGCCGACGAGCAGCGCGCCGTCGGACGCCGGCGCGCCGTCCCAGGCGCTGGTGCCCGCGCTCGCGATCTCGACGTCGTGCAGCCCCCGCTCGATCGCGATCTTGCGCGCGATCGCCTCGGCGAGCGGGCTCCGGCAGGTATTGCCGGTACAGACGAAGAGAATCTTCATTTTCAGACGTCTCCGATCAGGTCCGGCACGCTCTCGCGCAACGTCGCCGCGCTGATCGCCCCCGGCCGGATGACGCGGGGACGCGAGGCCGTGCAGTCGACGACCGTCGAGGGGGGCGAATCGCCGAGCCGCCCGCCGTCGAGCACCATGAGCTGCCCGCGGGCGGTCTCGTGATGCCACTGCTTCAGAATCTCCGCTGCGGACATCGCCGGCGGTACCCCTGGGCGGTTCGCGCTGGTGGACGTCAGCGGCTCGCCGTACGCGCGAAGGAGGCGAAGGAGGCCGGGATGCGGGGTCCATCGGACCGCGACCCCGCCCTCCGGGCCGCGCAGCCGCTCCGGCACGCGACGCTCGCCGCCCGGGAGAACGAGAGTCAGCGGGCCTGGCCAGTGCCGGGCGGCCAATCGCGCCGCGAACGGAGGCAGGTGCAGTCCCATCTTCGCCAGCATCGTGCTCCCGGAGATGAGGAGCAGAAAAGGCTTGGCCGGGGGGCGTGTCTTCAGGGTGACGAGCGCGGAAACGCCAGCTTCGTCCGCCGCGCCGCCGAAGCCATACACCGTCTCCGTCGGATAGGCGAGCACGCGCCCGGCCTCGAGATGAGCGACGACGCGACGCAGCGCGGCGTCGATCTCGGCGTCAGACCAGAACGGAACCGCGGTCGGCTCGGTCACGCGCGCACCTGCGACGCGATGAGCGCCTCGGCGCACGCGAAGTCGCTCTCTTCGGTGATCTTCATCGCCAGCTCGCTCCCAGGCACAACGACGACGGGATGCCCATAGTGCTCGCAGAGCGCCGCGTCGTCGGTCGCGATGACGCGGTCGCGCCGTGCGCGCGCATAGGCCTCCTCGATCATGTCGCGCGGAAATCCCTGCGGCGTCTGCGCGCGCCAGAGCCGTTCGCGCGGCACCGTCCGTTCGACGCGCCCGTCCTCGTGGGTCGCCTTCAACGTATCGACGACGGGCAGCGCCGGCACCGCGCCCGTCCCGGCGCGCGCCGCGGCGACGACGCGGTCGATCGTCGCATCGTCGACGAAGGGGCGCGCGGCGTCGTGGACCAGGGCGATCCCGCAACGCTCGTCGAGGTCCTCGAGACCGCTGTACACGGACTCGCCGCGCGTCGCGCCGCCGGTGGAGACGAGCAGCCGGTCGAGGTCCGACTGGAAGAGCCAGGGGGGCGGATCGCCGGCGAACTCCTTCGGCAGCACGCAGACGACGAGCGCGACGTCGGCGCGCGCCTGGAATCGCTGCACGCTGTGGAGGAGCATCGGCTTCCCCGCGATCCAGCGGAACTGCTTCAGCTCCGCGCCGCCTACTCTCGTGCCCGAGCCGGCGGCCACGATCACGACGCCGACGTCCGGCGCGGAGGGCGTCATGCGAAGAGCTGGTCGAAGAGCGCGCGCACGCCGCGCACGCCCACGGCGCGGATGCCCCGGACCGGGCGCGAGGGCACCGCGCGCTCGGCGACGTAGGCGGTGGCGAATCCCATCTTCGCCGCTTCGGCGAGCCGGCGCTCGGTCTGCGACACGGGTCGGACCTCCCCACCGAGCCCGACCTCGCCGAGAAAGAGCGCGTCGTTAGGCAGCGGCCGGTCATAGACGCTCGAGGCGAGAGCCGCGGCGACGGCGAGGTCGCCAGTCGGCTCCTGGAGCCGCAGCCCACCGACGACGTTGACGAAGACGTCGAGCGCGGCGAAGGAGAGTCCGGCGCGCTTCTCGAGCACGGCGAGGAGGAGGGCGAGACGCCGCGCGTCGAGGCCGGTGGCGACGCGCTGCGGCGTCCCGAAGCCCGCCTTCGCGGCGAGCCCCTGGATCTCGACGAGCACCGGGCGAGTTCCCTCGAGCAGCGCCGTGACCGCGCTTCCCGACACGCTCGCACTGCGCTCGCCCATGAAGAGCTCGGACGGGTTCTCGACCGGGACGAGCCCTTCCTGCGACATGCGGAAGACGCCGATCTCGTCGACGCTGCCGAAGCGGTTCTTGGTCGCGCGAAGGACACGATGGTCGAGCGACGACTCG
Source organism: Gemmatimonadaceae bacterium (assembly GCA_036262535.1). GTDB lineage: Bacteria > Gemmatimonadota > Gemmatimonadetes > Gemmatimonadales > Gemmatimonadaceae > JABFXC01. The sequence goes on from DATAIS010000381.1 coordinate 5,754, forward strand.
CCCTCGAAGTAGAGCACCGTGTCGACGATGTGCTCGAGGGTCTTGGGTCCGGCGATCCCGCCACCCTTGGTGACGTGACCGACGACGAAGACGGCGACGCCGCTCTCCTTCGCGAAGCGCATGAGGCGCGCGGCGCTCTCGCGAACCTGGCCGACGTTGCCCGGTGCGCCCTCGAGGTCGGCGGTGAAGACGGTCTGGATCGAGTCCACGACCATCAGCGCGGGGCGCGTCGCGTCCGCCGTCGTCAGGATCGTCTCGAGGTTGGTCTCGGCGAGGAAGGCCACGTCGCCCGCGCCATCGGCGAGGCGGTCGGCGCGGAGCTTCACCTGGAGCGGAGACTCCTCGCCGGACACGTAGAGCGCGCTGTGTCCCGCGCCCTGGAGCCGCGCCGCTGTCTGGAGGAGCAGCGTGGACTTGCCGATCCCCGGCTCGCCGCCGACGAGGACCATCGAGCCGGGCACGAGCCCACCGCCGAGCACGAAGTCGAGCTCCTCGATGCCCGTCTTCCAGCGCTTCGCCTCGGACCCTTGCACCTCGCGCAGGCGCGGCGTCGCCGCGACGCTGCCGCCCTCGCCTAACGTGCGGGTGCCTCCGGCTCGCCGTGCCGCGGCGCTCGCCCCGGAGGCCTTCGCCGGGGCCACCTCCTCGACGAGCGTGTTCCACTCCCCGCACACCTCGCAGCGCCCCGCCCACTTCGGATAGGTCGCGCCGCACTCCGTGCAGCGATAGACCGTCTTCGCCTTCGGGCTCACGCCTGCTCGCGCTGGGTGTAGTTCTCGAAGCGGGTGTACGCCTTGTGGAAGAAGACGTTCACGATCCCGATCGGGCCGTTGCGCTGCTTGCCGACGATGACCTCGGCGCGGCCCTCGAGCGAGTTGCCGTCCTTGTCGGTGGGACCGTCGTACACTTCCTGCCGGAAGATGAACATGATCAGGTCCGCGTCCTGTTCGATCGCGCCCGACTCGCGGAGGTCGGACAGCTGCGGGCGGTGGTCCCCGGCGCGCTGGTCCGGCGCGCGCGAGAGCTGCGAGAGCGCGACGACGGGAACGCCGAGCTCCTTCGCCAGCGCCTTGAGCCCCCGCGAGATGATGCTCACCTCCTGCTGCCGGCTCTCGACGTTCGGGGGCCCCTGCATGAGCTGCAGGTAGTCGACGATGACGAGGCCGATGCCGCTGTCGGCCTTGAGGCGCCGCGCCTTGGACCGCATCTCGAGCAGGGTGATGCCGGGCGTGTCGTCGATGTAGACCGGCGCGGAGCTGAGGATGCCCGCGGCACGGGCGAGCCGCGGAAAGTCGTCGTCGCGCAGCATTCCCTTGCGCAGCCGCTGCGCGTCGATCCGCGCCTCGCTCGTGAGCATGCGTTGCACGAGCGATTCCTTACTCATCTCGAGCGAGAAGAACGCAACCGGAACGTTGTGCTCGATGGCCGCGTGTTGCGCGATGTTGAGCGTGAGCGCGGTCTTTCCCATCGACGGTCGCGCGGCGACGATGATGAGGTCGGACGCCTGAAAGCCCGAGGTAAGGTCGTCGAGGTCCTTGAAGCCGCTCGGCACGCCGGTGACCGTCTGGCCGCCGCGCTGGAGGGCCTCGATGCGCTCCATCGTCGGCCAGAGCAGCTCCTTGATGCGCGTGAAGCCGTCCTTGCCGCGCTGCTGGCTGACCTGGAAGATCTTGTGCTCGGCGTCGTCGAGGAGCTCGGCGGCGGGGAGCCGGCCCTCGAACGCCTCGGAGACGATCGACGTCGAAACCTCGATGAGACGCCGGTAGAGCGCCTTCTCGCGGACGATGCGCGCGTGGTACTCGACGTTCGCCGCCGTCGGCACGGCGTCGACGAGGAAGCCGATGTACTCCTTCCCGCCGGATTCGTCGAGCTCACCACGACGATCGAGCTCGTTGGCGAGGGTGAGCGGATCGACGATCTCGCCGCGCTCGGCGAGGGCGGTCATCGCGCGGAAGATCCGGCGATGACCCTCGCGGTAGAACATCCCGTCGTCGACGACCTCGATGACGCGCGCGACCGCGTCGGCGTCCATCAGCATCGCCGCCAGGACCGCCTGCTCGGCGTCCTCCGAGTATGGGGGGCGCCGGTCGCGGTACGGATCACGCCCCAGCGAGGGGGCCGCTATCGAGTATTCGACGTGCGAGCTGGACATCGTCCCAGGTTGGGCGCTTCCACGAGGGATTTCTCAGGAGCGCCGCGGGGTGATACGTGACGACGAGCGGTATTCCGTGATAGCGATGAACGCGGCCACGGAGCTTGCCGATCGATTCCTTGGTCTCGAGGAGCGTCTGCGCCGCGAAGGTTCCCAGCGCGAGGATCACGGCCGGCTTGATCAGCTCGAGCTGGCGGTCGAGGTACGGGCTGCACGCTGCGATCTCGTCAGGCGACGGATTCCGGTTTCCCGGAGGCCGATGCTTGATCACGTTGCAGATGAAGACATCTTCGCGACGAAGCTCGATCGCCGCAAGAATCTTCGTCAGCAGCTGGCCGGCGGCGCCGACGAAGGGGCGACCGGTCTCGTCCTCGGTCGCTCCCGGCGCCTCACCGACACAGACGAAGCGCGCATTCGGATTCCCCTCGCCCGGAACTCCTTGAATGGCCGTCTGGTAGAGCCGGCACCTCGTGCATCGCTTCACCGCGTCGGCGATCGCGTCGAGCGTCGGCAGCGTGGCGATGTCGCCGAGCGGCAGAGCGTCGGCGCGGCCGACGACGAGCCCCGACGGAGCGTCCTCGGGCTGCGCGGCCGGCTTTGGCGGCGTCGGCCGATCGGGCTGCGCCTCGGCGGCGCGAAGGGTCGCGCGCCAGTCGGTGGTCGGGGCTTCCTCGATACGCCGCTCGCGCGGGGGCGGCTGAGGGGTGGCCCGCGGCTGGGCGGCCCGAGGCTGCGCCCCCCGCGGACCGCCGAGCACGCGCAGCGCCTCCTCCACCGACATCGAATCGAGAGCGAACTCCGACTCGCCCATCTCCCGCCGCTGCTCGAGGTAGCGCCGGAGCAGATCCTTAGCGTCCATCGAGCAGCCTCACGACGCGATCGAGGATGACGTCGGCGACCTCGCGCTTCGAGAGCAGCGGAAGCCGCTCCTCGGCGCCGTCGCGGGCGATCAGCGTGACCCTGTTGGTGTCCACCCCGAAGCCGGCCCCTGCTTCCGTCGCATCGTTCGCGACGACGAGGTCGAGCCCCTTCGCGGCGAGCTTCTCGCGCGCGTTCGCGACGAGGTCGTCCGTCTCGAGGGCGAAGCCAACCGCGATCATGCGCGGCGGTCGCGCATCCTTCGTGCTCGCGAGGATGTCAGGCGTCGCCTGGAGGGCGATCGACGCCGGCGCCGTGCGCTTCTTGATCTTGGAGCGGGCCGGCTCGGCGGGTCTGAAATCCGCGGGAGCGGCGGCCATGACGAGCGCATCGGCGCCGGCGATCTCCTTCGCCACGGCGTCGCGCATCTCCTCCGTCGTCTCGACGCGCACGACGCACGCGCCCGGGGGTGGCGGCGCGCTCCCCGGCCCCGCGACGACGACGACCTCGGCGCCGCGGCGCCAGGCGGCGGCCGCGATCGCCATCCCCATCTTGCCGCTGCTGTGGTTGGAGATGTAGCGCACCGGGTCCACCGGCTCGCGCGTCGGCCCCGCGGTGACGACTATGCGCCTGCCGCCTAACGCGCCGCGGTCCTCGAGCAGGCGCCCGACGTGCTCGAAGATCGTCTCCGGTTCCGGCATGCGGCCGGGGCCCGCACCCTCGCCCGCGGCGAGCATGCCCGCATCCGGCTCGAGCACCTCGTAGTGCAGCTCGCGCAGGTGCGCGACGTTGCGCTTCGTCTGCGGATGCGCCCACATGCGGTCGTTCATCGCGGGAACGAGGAGCACCGGCGCCTCCGCGGCGAGGAGGATCGCGCTGAGGAGGTCGTTCGCCTGCCCGCTCGCGGCGCGGGCGCAGAAGTCGGCGGTCGCCGGCGCGACGACGATGGCGCGGGCGGAGCGAGCGAGCCTGACGTGATCGAGCGCGCGCCCGGGCCCGAAGATCTCGCTGTGGACGGGGCGCCCCGTGAGCGCCTCGAAGGTGATGGCGCCGACGAACTCGAGCGCCGCCGGCGTCATGACGACGTCGACCTCGGCACCGGCGAGCGCGAGGAGCCGGGCGAGCCAGGCCGACTTGTAGCTCGCGATCCCGCCGCTGACGCCGAGCAGGATCCGCGATCCCGCGTACGGGCGCAGCAGCGCGGCGGTGCTCACGGGAAGGGAGCGACGGGCGGAGGCGCGTGCCTCCGCCCCGCGATCACTCGGCGCCGACCGCCGCGCCGCGACGCCGCGGCACGACGCGATAGTTCACGGAGCCGCCAGAGAGCTCCTCGAGGGCACGCGTCGTCAGCTTCTTCTCCCGTGGCGACGAGCGGTCGCGTGGGAACTCGTTGACCACGCGCGCGAACTTCGCCGCGACCACGACCGCGAGGTACTTGTTCGTCGCGTGCTGCGCGATGTCTACCGGTGTGAAAACCTGCATTCAATCCTCCGTTCGCTTGTCGATCTCCCGCGCCAGCTCGTCCGTGAGCTGACGCACCCGCTGCTCGAGGTCCGGCACCCGCTCCCGCCGGGCCATCTCGGCGTCGATGATGCTCGAGACGCCCTCCACCGCTCGCTCCAGGTCGTCGTTGACGACGACGTACTGATACGACGGCACCGCGTTCAGCTCCTGAAGCGCCGACTCGAGGCGTACCCGTAACGCGCCGGGCGACTCGGTCTTCCGCGCCGTCAGGCGTGCCATCAGCACCCTCGCGTCCGGTGGCAGGATGAAGACGAGCACCGACCCCGGAAAGACGCGCACGAACTGCGCCGCCCCCTGAACGTCGATGTCCATCAGCACGTGCTTCCCCGCCGCGAGCACCCGCTCCACCTCACGGCGGAGCGTTCCGTACATCCTGCCGTGCACCTCCGCCGACTCCGCGAACTCGCCGCGCTGCCGCGCCGCGACGAACTCGCCCGTCGAAAGGAAGTAGTAATCCTTCCCGTCGGTCTCGCCCGCTCTCGGCAGCCGCGTCGTGCATGACACCGAGTAGCCGACGTCGCCACGCCTGACGAGCAGCTGCTTCGCGATCGTCGTCTTCCCGCCGCCTGACGGCGAGGAAAGTATGACCGGGAACGGGTTCACTCCAGGTTCTCCACCTGCTCGCGAATCCGCTCCAGCTCCTCCTTGATCGCCACCACGTCGCGGAGCATCGCGGCATCGGCCGCCTTGCTTCCCGTCGTGTTGGCCTCCCGCAGCATCTCCTGCAGGAGAAAGCCCAACCGCTTTCCGACCCCGTCCGCCGGCGGCGCGTCGAGCGCGCCGCGGAAGGCCGCGATGTGCGAGCGGAAGCGGTCCAGCTCCTCGCTCACGTCGAGCCGGTCGGCGATGATGGCGATCTCCTGCGCCAGCCGCTGGCCGTCCACCGCCACGCCCCCGGCCAGCTCCTCGACCGCCGCCCGCAGGCGGTCGCGCTGCTCGACCAGACGTTCCGGCGCCCGCGCCGCGATGCGCGAGAGCGCCGACTCGATCACCGCCAACCGCTCGCGAAGCACTTCCGCCAGCCGCGCGCCTTCCTGCTCGCGCATCTTCCCGAGCGCCGCCGTGGCACTCTCGACGATCGCGAGGAGCTCCGGCGCCGCGCCCGTGTCGTCTTCCCTGTCCGGCGCGGCGAACACTTCCGGCATGCGCAGCACCGTCGCCAGGTCGAGCTCACCGCCGAGCGCGTACTTCGATTGCAGCTCACGAAGCTGCGCGACGTGCTGTGCGAAGCGGGCCTCGTCGATCGCGCCGCGTGTCGCGGCGTCGCGTTCGACCCGCGCGAAGAGCGTCACGTGGCCGCGCGTCACCCGCTGCCGCAGCGCTTCCCTGACCTCGCCCTCCCACCGCGCGAAGGCGGAGGGAAGCTTGATCGTCGGGGTGAAGAAGCGGTGATTGACCGAGCGCACCTCGACGGCGACGCGCGCGGTTCCGACCCGCCCTTCCGCGGCCCCGAAGCCGGTCATGCTGCGAATCATCGACAGTCGCGGAAGTTATGACGCCACAACAACATTGTCAATTTCGCGCACTCAGTTGAAGAACTCCCAGCGCACACCGTAGAGGTTCAGCGACCGGGGCCTCAGGTAGCCGGGGACGGTCGCGTAGATCGTCCCGGGAATGTTGCGGTATTGCCACGAGATCACCGCGCTCGCGATGCGGAGCTCGAGGAGCGTCGAGAGGCTGTTCGATCCCGGAACACGCCCTTCCCCACCGAGGCGCGTCCGGAAGGGGGTCGCGCTCCGATACTCGTGAATGGCTGAAAAGTTGACCCCGAACTGCCCCTTCGGGAATCGCGAGAGCCAGCGGCTGCGGAGGTAGATCTCCGACCGCGCCTCGGCGATGGGTCGCAGGAGTCCGGACGCGTCCCAGCGGGTCGCGACCACGTCGAGGCCGACGTCGCGGTAGACCTTGCCGCGAATGCCCACGTACCCGCCGCGCGCCGCACCGACGCCGACGACGTTGCCGCCGACGATGACCGAGTCGGGAGGGATGATCCTCGCCGTGCTGCCGCTCGTCCGGATCGTCTCGTAAAAGACGCGCGGCACGGTGATCGAGCTCGCGTCGCGGTACATCACGCCGCCGACGAGCCACGCGGCGCGCGTCGGGATGCGGATCGCGCCCTCGGCGCGTCCGCCGACGATCGCCGGCGAGTCGGCGACCGAGTCGTCGCGGCTCTCGGCGGCCGCGGCGAGCGCCACCCACGGAAGGGGCCGCGCGCTGATCCCGGCCTCGGCGAGCGTCGTCTTCGTCCGGCCGTCGCGCTCGGCGCGCGCGGCGACGGCGCCGAAGCGTGTGTCCCACTCCGCGCGGAGCACCGGCGAGAGGTCGCTGCGAGACTGGTAGACACGAGCGCGGAGCGTACCGCTCAGCCGCGCGCCCCAGCGCGAGAGCCCGCCCGCGACGACGTACTGCGCGCGCGAAAGCAGGGTGTCCTTCGCCGAGGCTCCGCGCAGGCTGTCGGCGCGGGTGACCGGTGGGGTCGCGCGTGGCGCCTGCTGGTCGGTGGTCTCGCGCCACGCCGACGACGCCGCCAGCGCCTGGAGCCAGATGCCGTCGTCCGGGTCGCCGTAGGCGCCGCGAAGGTAGGCGTCCGTGCGCACCGCGCGGAGGGCAGGAATCGAGTCGGCGAGTGGTGTGCCGAGGCGCTCGATGCCCCCCAAACCTGTCCGCAGCGTGTACGCCACCTCCGAATAGCGCGTCCGCGAATCGCGCATGAGCGTCGCATCGGCCTTCCACTTGCCACGGGCCCAGCCGAGGCGGGAGAAGATGCCTAACGTCCGGCCGCCCGCCGCGACCCTGCCAAGACCGACGCGGGTGTCCGTGGTCGAGAACTGCTGGGCCCCGAGCTGAAACGCCTCGCCGTGCTGATATCGTTTCGCGAAGTACATGCGATACAGGTTGGTCGCGAGGTCGCCGGTCGAGACGTCGACGCGGGTGTTCGGGATGGTGCGGTCGTAGCGCCAGCTGCGGAGGTGCACGCGCAGCTCGCCCGCGCCGCGCTCGACGCGGACTTCCTCGAGGTTCCAGAGAGGCACTTCGACGAGGTCGAGGATGCCGCCGGTACGCGGGTCGAGCGGATCCATCTCGAGCCCGTCGTAGAAGATGCGGACGCGCCCCGGGTCGCCGAGGTAGGAGGTGACCTCCGGCGACGCGATCCAGCTCGTGCGGAAGGTCGTCGCGCCGGGAATGCGCTCGAGCAGCTCGCCGACGTTGACGGCGCCGCTGGCGAAGAGCGCCTCACGGTCCCACCGGAAGCCGCTGTCGGGCTCGGGCAGCATCGGCGCTTCGGCGCGCGCGAGTGGCGTGCGCAGCGTATCGGCGCGGTGCACGGAGTCGGCGCGGAGCGCGTCGCGCCGCACCCGCTCGCCCGCGCTGTCCACCACCACGACGGTATCCGCAGGGCGTGGCGCGGGGGCGGCGACGACGGGCGGGCGCGGGCGAACGGTGTCGCGCGGGGTCACCTGCGCCCGGCCGGCAGCCGGAAAAACGGCCCCGGCGAGGAGGCCGAGGCCGGCGCACAGCAGATGCGCGATCCGGCGACGACTCAGCCCACCCTCCCGCGCACGAACTCGACGAAGGTCCCGACCGGAACGCCGGTCGGGCCGCGGGGCATGACGACGAGGTCGGACTCGGTGTAGGCGGTGCCGGCGATGTCGAGGTGCACCCACGGATAGCCGTCGGCGAACTCGCGGAGGAAGAGCGCCGCGGTGATCGAGCCGGCGGCGCGACCGCCCGAGTTCTTGATGTCGGCGACGTCGGACTTGATGAGCTCCTTGTAGTCGTCCCACATCGGCAGCGGCCAGGCCGGCTCGCCGGCGCGACGCCCCGCAGCGACGACCTCGCCGACGAGCGTCTCGTCGCTTCCGAAGACGCCCGACGCCGTGTGGCCTAACGCGATGACGATGGCGCCCGTCAGCGTCGCCGCATCGACGACCACGGACGGGTCGTAGCGCTTCGCATAGGTGAGGACGTCGGCGAGGACGAGCCGTCCCTCGGCGTCGGTGTTGATGATCTCGATGAACTTGCCGCTCATCGCCTGGACGACGTCGCCCGGCTTGACGGCGGTGCCGCTCGGCATGTTGGTCGTCGAGCCGACCAGTCCGACGACGTTGATCGGCAGCTTCATGGCGGCGATCGCCTCCATCGCGCCGAGGACGCCGGCGGCGCCGCACATGTCGAACTTCATCCACTCCATCCCCTGCGCGGGCTTGATGGAGATGCCGCCGGAGTCGAAGCAGAGCCCCTTGCCGACGAGCGCCACGGGAGCCGCGCCCTTCGCGCCGCCCCGATACTCGAGGACGATGAGCTTCGGGTCCTGCGGCGTTCCCTGCGCGACGGAGAGGAAGGAGCCCATCTTCTCGCGCTCCATCTCGGCGCGTCCGAGGACGGTGACTCCCAGTCCGTGGCGGCCGGCGATCTCGCGCGCGGTCTCGGCGAGGTAGTCGGGCGTGCAGAGGTTGCCGGGCATCATCGCCAGCCGGCGGGCGAGGGCGTAGCCGGTGGCGATCGCGCGCGCGTTGCGCTCGCCGATCGCGCCGACACGCTCGTCGGCGGTGACGACGGTGACCTCGCCTAACGGCTGGCGGCGCTCGTCGGCGGGGGGCGGCGTCCGGACCTCGTCGTAGTCCCAGCTCCCCATCGAGACGCCGGTGAGCACCGTCTCGATCTCGCGCTCGTCGAGCCGGCCCGACCACCACGCGAGCGACGGCGCCCCCATCTTGCGCGCCTGGCGTCCGGCGAGCAGCGCGGCGCGGCGCAGCGCGGCCGTCCGGTCCGTGCCCTTGCCGAGGCCGACGAGCAGCACGCGCTGCGCCCCGCGCGCGCCACCGGCGAGGTGAAGGGTCTCGTCGCGCGCACCGCGAAAGTCGCGACGCGAGAAGGTGCGGGAGAGCGCACCGCCGAGCGACTCGTCGAGCCGCGAGAGCTCGGCGCCGGGCTGCTGGTCGGCGCCGAGAGCGACGACGAGCAGCGACGTGTCGAGTGCGCCGGGATCACCGCGGTGGACGGACAGCGTCGGAAGAGCCATGGCTCGCTCCGCGCTCAGCGCATTCCGGCGATGATCTGCTCGCCGAAGCCGGAGGTGGAGACTTCGGTCGCGCCGGTCATCTGACGCGCGAGGTCGTACGTCACCTTCTTCGACTTGATCGCGTTCTCGAGGCCGCGCACGATCAGCGCGGCCGCCTCCTTCCAGCCCAGGTACTCGAGCATCATGACACCCGAGAGGATGACGCTGCCGGGGTTGACCTTGTCCTGGCCGGCGTACTTGGGAGCGGTGCCGTGGGTCGCCTCGAAGACGGCGACGCCGTCGCCGATGTTCCCCCCCGGCGCGATCCCGAGCCCGCCGACCTGCGCCGCGGCGGCATCGGAGAGATAGTCGCCATTGAGGTTCGGCGTCGCGATTACCGAATACTCGTCGGGACGGAGCAGCAGCTGCTGGAACATCGCGTCGGCGATCACGTCCTTCACGACCGTGCCGTTGGGGAGCTTCACCCAGGGCCCCTTGTCGATCACCGTGCCGCCGAACTTCGACTTCGCGACCTCATAGCCCCAGTCGCGGAAGGCGCCCTCCGTGAACTTCATGATGTTGCCCTTGTGCACGAGCGTCACCGACGGGCGCTTGTTCTCGATGGCGTGCCTGATTGCCATCTCGACGAGCCGCTTCGAGCCGAACTCCGACATCGGCTTGATGCCGATCGCCGAGCCCTCGCGGATCTCCTTCTTGAATTCGCGGCCGATGAACTCGCGGAGCTTCGTCGCCTCGGGGCTCCCCGCCTTCCACTCGATGCCCGCGTAGACGTCCTCGATGTTCTCGCGGAAGATGACGACGTCCACCTTCTCCGGCTCCTTGACCGGAGCCCCGACGCCCTCGAACCATCGTACCGGCCGCACGCAGCCGTAGAGGTCGAGTACCTGGCGGAGCGTGACGTTGAGCGAGCGGATGCCGCCGCCGACGGGCGTCGTGAGCGGCCCCTTGATCGAGACGCGGAACTCCTGGCACGCATCCACCGTCTCCTGCGGGAGCCAGTCGCCGAACTGGTTGAACGCCTTCTCGCCGGCGAACACCTCCATCCACGCGATCTTCCGCTTGCCCCCGTACGCCTTCTGCACGGCAGCATCGAAGACGCGGACCGACGCGCGCCAGATGTCGGGGCCGGTGCCGTCGCCCTCGATGAAGGGGATGATCGGATTGTCGGGGACCTTGAGCTCGCTCCCCTGGTAGGCGATCCGTTCGCCTGCTGCAGGGACCTTCGCGAACTTGTAGCTCGCCATTGCGGACGTGAGGTACGGGAGAGCGCGAAGCGCAGAGGCCGCGCGGGGCGGCCTCTGCTCGCCATCAGGCGTGGCGCGGAAAGCTATCGGGGTCCGGAGAGGGCGGCAAGCGAGGCCGCCCGCGCCTCATCGCCCGCCGCCGCGCTCCATCCAGCGCTCGGTGGCGTCGAGCACGGCGAGCACCGCCGCCGTCTCGAGGCCATCCTTCACCTCGGCGCTCCCGGACAGCACGGTCGAGTCTCGTCCCGATCTGCCGTTGACGATGACGAAAGCGTACGTCCGCTCGCCGACGCGCACCGTCACGCAGTCCTCGACGGCGAGGGCGACGCCGTCGGTGAGGAGCGGCGCCATCGCGCGCACCGCGGCAGTGGCGGCGAGGTCTCCGCGCGCGCGGCTGCTCTCCATCCCGCTCGCCTCGCCGGTGTAGCGCTCGTCGCCGACACGGAGCGTGACGGTGCACGCGAGACCGGTCGTGCGCGAGCGGCGCACCTCGACGTCCTCGAAGTAGATGCCGCGTCCCGGCGGTGGGGCGACGACGGGCGTCATCGCCGGCGAGGGCGACTGCTCCCGCACCGGCTCCGCGACGCGGGCGGTGCCGCTCTGCGCCACGGAGATCGAGCGATGATCGACGCGCGTGCCGAAGCGGGCGAGCATCGCGCTCTCCACGTTGCGCACGATCTGCTTCGGTCCGAGCTCGGTCGTGGCGAGGACGTGCACCTCGCGCGGCGCGCCGTCCGGGTCGGTCACGACGCGGGCGGAGACGACGCCGGGAAGCGTGCGAATGAGCGCTTCGGCGTCGGACGCGACGAACCGCGGGCGCTCCGGTACGCCCGTCGTCAGTGCGCTCAGGTTGGTCGCGGTTTCCTTCGGGCTCGCGGGCGCCGTCACCGCGAGTGTGCGCCGCCGGCGCCCTCGGTGACGTTGTCCGGAGACGCTGGGCCGCGACGCGTCTTCGCGTCTGCAGGCACGGTGCCCGGAACTGTGCCGCAGTCAGCGAGTCTGCGGCAGCTGGAGAACGTCATCGGGTGCCTCGAGGGGAGCGGCGTGGATACCACCTACGCGGACAACATAAGCGTCCATGGAACGGCGCGGAAGAGTGATTTCACCGACGCGTGCTCGTCCACGCCGCCCGGACCGTTACCGTCAGGCTCCGTGGCGGACCCGGCTCGTGGTAGCGATCGCGCGCGGCGTTGACGACCACCGACGCGTCGTGGCGCGAGTCGAAGACGTTCTCGACCGCGGCGCCGACCGTGACGACGAGCGCGCCGCGGGTCCAGGGGTGCGGCAGCAGACGGAGGTCGGCGAGCACGTGCCCGGGCGACTTCGCGCTCGCCGTATCCGACACCGGCATCGCGCTCCGGCCCCGGATCACTCCCTCGACGCCGAGCCATCGCACAGCGGCCACCTGTAGAGCCGCCTCCCCCGACCAGCGCGCAATCCCCGGAACGCGGTGCCTGGAGCGCTGGCCTGCGGCGGTGCCGCCCTCGGCGAAGCGTGCGTCGAGAAAGGTCGCGGCCATGCGCCATCCCGCGGTGGTGCCCGCGACTCCCGCCGCCTCGAGCTCCACACCGCGATGGTTGGCGCGCCCGACGTTGCGGTAGAACTGGCGCCCCGGGCTGCTCGCGAGCTCGAAGGGCATCAGTGCATCGCGCAGCCGCGCCGCGAACGCCGCCGCCCCGATGGTCGTCGCGCTACCAAGCTGCGTGCGGAGCCCGGCCTCGACGGAGGCGAGCCGCTGCGGTTGGAGATCGCGGTTGAGCCCCCCTGCCCCGGATGCCTGGTTCGCGAGCTCGGAGGTCGTCGGGGTCTCGAATGCCGTCGCCGCGCTGGCGTACACGCTGGCCCGGCCCCAGCGGCGCGTCAGGCCTAACGTCGGGCTGATCGCGCGCATCGTCCGCTCACCGCTGCCGTCGGGGTCGCTCGGGCCGACGAGGTGGTCAGCGACGCGGAAGGCCACCCGGTCGCCGCGCAGCGCCGCGACGGCGTCGAGGCCCGCCGGGAGCGGCGCGACGACGCGGGCATGCAGGCCGCGGGCGACGACGCGCTCGCGCTGGTCGAGCTGCAGCGTCGTCGGCCGGCCGGCTGCATTGCCCCATGCACGCCGGTCGTCGCGCTGGAGCCCGAGCTCGGCGCCTAACGCGATTGACCATGGCCGCTCGCCGTCGCCGAGCCGGGCGTCGAGCGCCGCGCGCGCCCCGCCCGCGTCGCGACCGAGGTCGATGATCCGGCTCGGGATGGGATTCCAGACGTCGCGCGTGAGGCCCCAGGCGCCCACGGTGCTCGTCCAGGCCGACGCGCCCCGCTGCCACCGCATGCCCGCCTGACGGTGCCGACCCCGCTCCCCGGTGAGGAAAGAGATGCTCGTCGGCGACGCCGACCGGGGGGCGGCTTCACGCTGCGCGCGCGCGAGCGAGCCGGGGTTCGCCGCGTCGTACTCCGCCGTAGCGACGATGACCGAGAGCGTGTCCCGCGCACCGGCGACGGCGAGCCGCGCGCCGAGGCGGTCGGTCCGCGCGTCGGACCGTTGCCGGAAGCCGCGATAATCGAAGCGCGATGCACGCAGCGCCGCCTGAAGTGGACCACCTTCACCGCCGGCGGCGAGGCGCGTCACGACGCTTCCCCGCTCGCCGACACCCTGCTCGGCGAGTGCGTCGAGCGCGTCGCCCCCGGGCCACCCGGTGGAAAGACGCACCGCGCCTCCGGCGGCGTTCCCGAACAGCGCGGAGGCCGGACCCCGGAACACCTCGCTCCGCGCGATCGTCGCCGGATCGACGTGAGTGAGGTTGGTCTGTCCGTCGGGCATAGTGGCCGGCACGTCGTCGACGTCGACGCGCACGCCGCGCACCCCGAACTGCGTCCGTGCGCCGAAGCCGCGGATCGCGATCCGCTCGCCGAGCGCGATGTTGGCACGGTCGTCCACGGCGAGACCGGGAATGCCACGCAGCGCCTCGTCGACGGCGGTGGGAAGCGCGAGGCGGGCGCCGGGCGGCGGCGTGCGCAGCGAGACCGAGAAGGGCACGCGTGCGAGCGGCAGCGTACCGCCGAGCGCCGTCACGGTCACGGGCGCGAGCGTCGCGGCGGCGCGTGCGCGGGGCAGCGAGTCATTCCGCAGCGTATCGGTGCGGAGGCTGTCGGGGCGCTGCGCGAGGGCCGCCGCCGGAACGAGCGCGAGCAGCCAGAGCGCGGCGCGCGGTCGAGGGCGGCGCATGGGCGGAAGGGGCGATACCCGGGACGAGACTCGAACTCGTATACCGCTCGCGCGGTGGGGGATTTTGAGTCCCCTGCGTCTACCGATTCCGCCACCCGGGCCTTCCGCCAATCTATGGCGCACCCCCTGCACGCACCACGGTCATGCGGCACACACACGAAGACGGCGCAGCCGTGCTGCGACGCGCGGCGCGTCCCGTCACTGGCGCGACCGGGGACTTCGACTGGATCGTCGAGCGCGCGAAAGGCGCGCGCGTCGTGCTCATCGGCGAGGCGTCACACGGCACGTACGAGTTCTATGACGTTCGCGCACGGATCACCCGCCGGCTGATCGAGGAGCTGGAGTTCGACGCCGTCGCGGTCGAAGCCGACTGGCCCGACGCGTATCGCGTCAATCGGCACGTGCG
>DATAIS010000382.1:0-3275 GCA_036262535.1 Gemmatimonadaceae bacterium
CCCCACAACGGCCACCCGCACCACGAGGGAGCGTTAGGCGAGCCAGTCGCATCGCGCGAGCAGGGAGGCGCGCAGCACGGGCGCCAGGGGCAGGCGCAGAGCCCGAAGCAGTCGAATCACTTCGAGCCACCTAAACACAAAGAAGGTCACGGAGGCTGAGGGGCTATTAGCTGTTAGCTATTCGCGCATAGCAACAGCGTCTGGACGGGATCTCCACCGCCAGACGCCGTTGCTCAACGCTAACAGCTAACAGCCGCTTCTCAGGTGCCCTCAAAATCCAGCGCCAGATCCAGCGCCGGCGCCGAGTGCGTCAGCGCTCCGACCGAGATCCAATCGACGCCTGTCTCCGCGATCGCGCGCACGCGGTCGCGCGTCACGCCGCCTGACGCTTCGACGATCGCTCTTCCGCCGACGAGCGTCACGCACTGGCGCATCTCGTCGAGCGTCATGTTGTCGAGCATGATGATGTCGGCGCCCGCCTCGAGCGCGGCGCGGACCTGCTCGGTGCGGTCGCATTCGACTTCCACCTTCGTGCCCGGCGGCGCAAGCTCGCGCGAGCGCTGGATCGCGACCCTGACGTCGCCGTCGACGGCGGCGAGGTGGTTGTCCTTGATGAGGACGCAGCTCGAGAGGTTCATGCGGTGGTTCGTGCCGCCGCCGGCGCGAACGGCGTACTTCTCGAGCCGGCGCCAGCCCGGAAGCGTCTTCCGCGTGTCGAGGATCTTCGCCCGGGTGCCGGCGATCGCGTCGACGTAAAGCCGAGTCAGCGTCGCGATCCCCGACAGGTGCTGCATGAAGTTGAGCGCGACGCGCTCGGCGCTGAGCAGCGCGCGTGCCTTCCCGGTGAGGAAGAGCACCGGCGATCTCTCGGAGACGTGCGTCCCGTCCTCGGCGTCGACGCGCACCGTGACGGCGTCGTCGAGCTGGCGGAAGGCTTCGATCGCGAGCGGAATCCCGGCGATCACGCCGGCGTTGCGCGCGACGAGCGTCGCGCGCGCGCGCCGGTCGGAGCGCACCGTCGCGATCGTCGTGACGTCGTCGAAGGCGCCGTCCTCCTCGAGGGCGCTTCGCACCAGCTCCTCGGTGTCGAGTTTCGTCAGAGGGAACAGCAGGCCTTCGTCGCGCCGGATCGCGCGCACCGCGCGCGGGGTCACGACATGACCGCTCTGCTCGTCGGGATGCTGGCGCGTCGCCATGGTCACTCTCCAGGATCGAAGCCGCGGTCCGGCGCGGGCGTCAGTGCCGTCCCGCCCTTGCCGCCGATCGCGATCATCCGCTCGATCGCGCGGCGCGCCTTCGCCGCGACGCCGGCGGGGACGGTGATGCGATGCTCGAGCCGCTCGAGCGCGCGCAGCACCTTTGGAAGCGTCGTCACCTTCATGTAGGCGCACGCCGCGCGGTCATTCGCCGCGAAGAAGGTCTTCGTCGGATTCTCGCGCCGCAAGCGGTGGAGGATGCCGACCTCGGTCGCGACGATGAACTGGTCGGCGTCGCTCTGCGCGGGGCGGCGGATCATCCCCTCGGTCGAGAGGATCTGCACCCCTTCGGCGCTGACGTCGCCTGCCGACATCGCCTCGAGCACGCTCGTCGAGCAGCCGCACTCGGGGTGGACGAGGAATTCCGCGTCGGGGAACTCGGCGCGCCGCTGCTCGATGTGCGCCGGGTCGATGCCAGCGTGGACGTGGCACTCCCCCATCCAGACGTGGATGTTGCGCCGCCCGGTCGCGCGTCGCACGTGGGCGCCGAGGAACATGTCGGGGCAGAAGAGGATCTCCTGGTCCTCGGGGATCGAGTTCACGACCTCGATCGCGTTCCCCGAGGTGCAGCAGTAGTCCGACTCCGCCTTCACGTCGGCGGTGGTGTTGACGTACGAAACGACGACCGCGCCCGGATGTTCTGCCTTCCAGGCGCGGAGCTGATCGGCATCGATGGTCGCGGCGAGCGAGCAGCCGGCGGCGAGATCGGGGAGGAGAACCGTCTTGTCCGGCGAGAGCACGGCCGCGGTTTCGGCCATGAAGTGCACGCCGCAGAAGACGATGACGTCCGCCTCGGTCTTCGCGGCCTCGCGCGAGAGCCCGAGCGAATCGCCGACGAAATCGGCGACGTCCTGCACCTCCGGACGCTCGTAGTTGTGGGCGAGGATGACGGCGTTGCGCTCGGTGGCGAGGCGGCGGATCTCCTCGTGAAGCTCGGCGAACTGCGGCTGCGGAGCTGCGGGTTGGGGCATTCCGTGAAAATAATCGTTGGGCGGGGCTTCGTAACGATGGCGCCGTCGCGCTTGCGCGCCATGTGTTTCGGGGCAAGTTGGGGGAGCCGCACGTCCCGGAACCCCCGCCGGAGGGCCCATGCGTATTCCGTCGTTCCTTCGCCACTCACCGGCGAGCGTCGCCATCCTGGCCGCGCTCGCCGTCGTCGTCTTCGCCCCGTCAGCCGCGGTCGCGCAGTCCCAGGCGACGACCGGCGTCATCCGCGGCGTCGCCTCGGACTCGGGCGGCGCCCCCGTTCCGGCGGTGACGATCACCGTCCGCAACGTCGCGACCAACTTCCAGCGGTCGGTCCAGACCAATGAGAGCGGCGCCTTCGCCGCGACGCTCCTGCCGCTCGGCACCTATGAGCTGACCGCGCGGCGGATCGGCTATCGCCCGCTGACGCGGCAGGGACTGGTCGTCCGCGTCGGCGCGACGGTGGACCTCCCCCTCGTGCTCGCCCGCCAGGCGACCGAGCTCTCGCAGGTGACGGTGACCGCGGCGACGCCAGTGATCGACGTCAGTCGCGTCGAGGCGGCGACGCAGCTCTCCGACGAGGTCGTGAGCGGCCTCCCCAACAACGGCCGCAACTACCTCAACCTCACGCTGCTCACGCCTAACGTCGCCCTGGCCTCCGGACCCGATGGCGATGAGCTGAGCATCGCCGGCCAGCGCGGGATCCACAACAACGTCTCGGTGGATGGCGCCGACTTCAACAACCCGTTCTTCGGCGAGCAGCGCGGTGGCCAGCGCCCGGCGTTCACCTTCAACCTCGACGCGGTCCAGGAGATGGTGGTCATCGCGAATGGCGCGAACGCGGAGTTCGGGCGTTCGGGTGGCGGCTTCGTGAACGTCATCACCAAGTCCGGCACCAACACGCTGCATGGCTCGGCGCACTACTACGGCAAGCCCGGCTCCCTCGCGTCCGACGCGGAGCACGCCGGCATCCGCAACGTTCCCGACTTCAACCAGCAGCAGTTCGGCTTCACCCTCGGCGGGCCGATCGTGCGGGACAAAGCGTTCTTCTTC
>DATAIS010000383.1:0-33630 GCA_036262535.1 Gemmatimonadaceae bacterium
GCTCGTCGCCCTCAGACGTTGAAGCGGAAGAGCATCACGTCGCCGTCCTTCACGACGTACTCCTTCCCCTCGCTGCGCACGACTCCCTTCTCGCGCGCCCCCTTCCACCCGCCGAGCGACACGAACTCGTCGTAGCCCACCGTCTCGGCGCGGATGAAGCCGCGCTCGAAGTCGGTGTGGATCACCGCGGCCGCCTTCGGTGCGGTGTCGCCCTGGTGGATCGTCCAGGCGCGTACCTCCTGCTCGCCGGCCGTGAAGTACGTCTGAAGGCCGAGCAGGTGGTAGCCGGCGCGAATGAGCCGGTCGAGCCCAGCGGACTCGATGCCTAACGAGGCGAGGAATTCGGACCGGTCTTCCGGCGGCAGCTCCGCGAGCTCGGCTTCGATCTTCGCCGAGAACGGCACCACTTCGGCGACTTCGCCGCTGCGGCCGACCGCCTCGCGCAGGGCGGTGAGATGCTTGCCCTCCGCGCCCGACAGCTCGGCGTCGGTCACGTTCGCGGCGTACAGCACCGGCTTCGACGTGAGCAGCGAGAGCGGCGCGAGGCGCGCCTTCTCGTCGTCGGTGAGGCGCGCCGACCAGAGACCGCGCCCCTCGCTCAGCGTCGCGAGGACGCGCTCGAGCGCCGGCACCTCGGCCTGGGCTTCCTTGTCGCCCGTCTTCGCGGTGCGGCGGGTCTTGTCGAGTCGCTTCTCGACGACGGCGAGGTCGCTCAGCGCGAGCTCGAACTCGATCACCTCGCGGTCGCGCACCGGATCGACGGCGCCCATGACGTGCGTGACGTCGGGGTCCTCGAAGCAGCGGACGACGTGGACGATCGCGTCGGTCTCGCGGATGTTGGCGAGGAACTTGTTGCCGAGTCCTTCGCCCTCGGCGGCGCCCTTCACGAGGCCGGCGATGTCCACGAACTGCACCGCCGCCGGAACGGTCTTCTTCGGCTGCACGACGTCGGAGAGCCGCGCGAGGCGCCCGTCCGGCACCTCGACCATGCCGACGTTGGGCTCGACGGTGCAGAAGGGGTAGTTCGCCGCTTCGGCGCCCGCAGCGGTGAGGGCGTTGAAGAGGGTGGACTTGCCGACGTTGGGGAGACCGACGATTCCGAGCTTGAGCATCGCATCATGCGCCCGGAGGCGCCGTTATGATCGGTGAAGACGTCAGGCGGAGGAGGCGCCGCCTGCGCGCCCAGTCGCATTGTGCCTGTTCATCGCGACGGTGATGCCGTCGGTGACGAACGATTCGATGGCCGCGCGGAGGGTGGGGAGCAGCTCGCTCACCCGCTCGCGCTCCACCTTGCCGAAGGGGCCGAGGACGAAGTCCGAGAGGTCGCCGACCTCGCGCCGCTCGTCCTCGGGACGGATGCCGACGCGGAGGCGCGGGTACTCCCGCGACTTCAGGTGGTGCTCGACGCTCTTGAGGCCGTTGTGTCCGCCGGCGCTGCCCGACGCACGCAGCCGCCAGCTGCCTAACGGCAGTGCGACCTCGTCCACGACGACGAGCAGGTCCTTCGCCGCGGCCCAGAAAGGGCGCCGCAGCCAGGGGCGGAGGACCTGCCCGCTGAGGTTCATGTACGTGAGCGGCTTGACGAGCCGCGTCGCCACGCCGCCGACGGTGCCACTCGACGTGAGGGCCTCGCCGTCCTTCCGCCACCCCGGAAAACGCCACACGTCGGCGAGATGGTCGAGGACCATCCAGCCGACGTTGTGCCGGGTCTGCTCGTATTCGCGGCCCGGATTCCCGAGCCCGAGGATGACCTTCACGGTACCGTCGGTGCCGTCGTCCGTGCGCCGCGGAGCGATGGCGCGCACGAGTGCGCGCCACCACGCGAGGATCACTTCTCCTCGCCGCCCTCTTCCTCGTCGCCCTTCGGCTTGCGAATGAGCTCCGGCTCGGCCGCCGCCTCGGCGCCCTCCTCCGGGACCGCCACCGTCTCGACGCTCGCGCGCGCGACCTGAACGAGCGCGATCGCCGCCTCGGGATCGTCGAGCACCGTCACGCCGGCAGGAATCGTGAGCTCGTTGACGTGGATCGAGTGGCCGACCTTGAGGTTGCTGACGTCGACGTCGATGTGGTTCGGGATGTTCGACGGATCGACCTCGACCTCGATCTCGCGCATGATCTGCTCGAGGATGCCGCCCTCGAGACGGACGCCCTCGGAGATGCCGGTGAGCACGAGCGGGATGCTGACGGTGATCTTCTCGCCGGCGACCAGCTCCTGGAAGTCGATGTGCAGGATCTGCTTCCGGAAGGGGTGGCGCTGGATCTCGCGGATCAGCGTGCGCGACGGCTTGCCGTCGATGTTGAGCTCGACGACCGTGCTGCCGGCGGCGATGCTGTCGAGCAGGTGCTCGAGCTCGCGGGTCGGAACGGAGAGCGACTGCGCCTCGCGAGCGTGCCCGTACACGATTGCGGGAACGCGGCCTTCGCGGCGAAGCGCGCGCGCGGCGCCCTTGCCGGCGCCGGTGCGCGCGGTGGCGGAGAGGTTTGCGGATGCCATGGCTGACCTTCGAGAACTGAAGAAAGAGAGAACGCGAACGAAAACGTGCGACTGACGAACTCCGGGACCGACCCGGAGGTCAGTCGAACAGCGAGCTGACCGACTGCTCGCTGTGGGTGTAGCGGATCGCCTTCGACAGCAACTCGCCCACCGACAGCACCTTCAGCCGGTCGAACCGGCGCTCCTGCGTGATCGCCACGGTGTCGGTGACCGTCACCTCGGCGATCGGCGCGTTGCTGAGCCGCTCGCAGGCCGGGCCCGAGAGCAGCGCGTGCGTCGCGCAGACGTAGATGTCGCGCCCACCCAGCGCCTTCAAGGCGCGCGCGGCCTCCGAAACCGTCCCGGCGGTGTCGATCATGTCGTCGGGGATGAGACAATCCCGATCGCTCACGTCACCGACGACGTTCAACACCTCGGCCACGTTCGCCGCCGGACGCCTCTTGTCGATGATGGCGAAGGTCGCGTTCAACCGCTTCGCGAACCCACGCGCCATCTTCGCCGAACCGACGTCCGGAGCCACCACCACCAGGTCCTTCAACTGCTTCCTGCGATAATGCGAGACGAAGACGGGCATCGCGTACAGGTGGTCCACCGGCACGTCGAAGAACCCCTGAAGCTGGTGCTGGTGAAAGTCGACCCCCAGCACCCGATCCGCCCCCGCCGTCTGAATCAGATTGGCCATCAGCTTCGCGCCGATAGCGACGCGCGGCTGATCCTTGCGATCCTGCCGCGAGTACCCGTAGTAGGGCATCACGCAGGTGATGCGAGCCGCCGAGGCCCGGCGTGCCGCGTCGATCAGCAGGAGCAGCTCGAGCAGGTTCTCCGCGGGCGGGTTCGTCGGCTGGACGATGAAGACATCGTGGCCACGAATGTTCTCGTCGATCCTGACGAAGATCTCGCCGTCCGCAAAGCGCGTCAGCGTGACCTTGCAGAGCTCGACGCCGAGCCCTCTCGCGATCTCCTCCGCGAGCGGCCGATTGGCCGCCCCCGCCAGGAGCTTGAACCCTCGCCCACCGATCCCCAAGCCGTCCATGCAACCTCTAAGCTTAGCCGCGCCATGGTCTTGCGTCAACACGGCAACCAGGCCGTGAGAGAGGCGACGTCAGGCGATAGCTGAGTAAGGTTGCCCGCCGTGGATTCGAACCACGATTCTCGGATCCAAAGTCCGATGTCCTGCCATTGGACGAGCGGGCACCGCCGTGCTGGAAAGCTAAGACCCCCGGGCGGCGAGCGAAACCGCGTCAGTCGAGGTCGACGCCCACGAGCGGCACTTCAGCGAGCGTCCGGGCCGCGAGCACCCGGCATCCGGTCGATTGCGAGACGAGCCGCAGCTCCATCTCGCCGTCGAAGAGCGCGAAGAGGGTCGAACCCGAGCCCGACATCCGCGCCAGCGCCACGCCGGGGACAGCCGCCAGCCGCTCATGCACGCCGCGCAGCTCGGGGAGGCGCTCGAAGACCGGCCCCTCGAAGTCGTTGGTCGAGAGCCGCGCGACGCCGCTCCACGTCGTGACCGCCGCGAGCGGGTGCGCCGCCGCGCCGTGGGTCGCCGGGGCGAGGGCACGGGCGGCGGCGAGCCACGTGTAGGCGTCGGCCGTCGGCACGCCGAAAGAGGGGAGGACGAGCGCCAGCTCCCGTTCGGGGAGGGCGGGGAGCGCGAGCATCCGCTCGCCTCGCCCCCAGGCGAGGGCCAGTGGGGCGTCGGTCGTCAGGAACGGGACGTCCGCGCCGAGCGCCAGCGCGAGCGCGAGGAGCTCGCGCTCCGGGAGCGGGCGCGGATTGAGCGCATTGAGCGCGCGGAGCACCGCGCCCGCATCGGCGCTTCCCCCACCGAGTCCGCCGCCGACCGGGATGCGCTTCTCGATCTCGATCGCGAAGCCGCGTGGCCAGCCGTCGCGTTCCGCGTACGCCGCCGCGGCGCGCCAGGCGAGGTTCTTCTCGGCGGGACCTGCATCGGCGCCGCGGCAATCGAGCGCGCGCTCGCCCCCGTCGTGGACCCGGACGATGACGTCGTCGGCGAGGTCGATGCGGCAGAAGAGCGTCTCGAGCTGGTGATAGCCCGACGCTTCGCGCGCGAGCACGCGCAGCGCGAGGTTGACCTTGGCGAAGGCCTGCACTCGCGCCGCCGGCATCGTCAGGCCTTACGCTCGCCGGCGCTCTGGAGCTCGCCCATCCGCATGCCGAGGCGGGCGAAGTAGGCGGCGCCGATGACGGTGATCGGGATGAAGCTGAGGATGTGGTAGCCGATCGCCCACGCGACGGCGCGATCCGGCCCGACGCCGTAGACGGCGAGCCCCGCCTTCGCCGCGACCTCGAAGACGCCGAAGAAGCCCGGCGCGGAGGGAAGCGCGACGCCGATGGCGATGATTCCCTGGATGAAGAGCGACGCCGAGAAGGGCACCGAGATTCCCACCGCGCGGAACCCGACCCAGAAGGCGAGCGCGTTGAGCAGCCAGTGGGCGAGGGTCCAGAGGAAGACCGAGGCGAATCGCTTCGGCGCGCGCAGCACGCCGAGGCCGCTCGAGAAGGCGACGATCGCGTCGCGGCCCCGGGCCTCGAGCTTCGGCGCGATGCGCCGCACGAGGAGCTCGAAGAGGGTGAGCACGCGCGTCGGGAAGAACACGATCGCGTACAGCGCGGCGAGGAGCGCGGCCACGGCGATGATCCCTCCGCCCGCCCAGTTCGAGATCGGCTGGCCGCCGACGGGCGTGCCGCGCGGGAAGATCGGGTCGAACATCGCGACGAAGAGGAGCAGCAGTACGACGACGGCGTCGAAGACGCGATCGACCGCGATCGACGCGAAGGCGGCGGCGAAGCCGACGCGCGGGTTCTCGCGCGAAAGCGCGTACGCGCGCGCGAGCTCGCCCGCACGCGCTGGGACGACGTTGCCGACCATCATCCCGATCGCCGTCGAGCGCCAGAGCTGGCCGAAGGGCAGGTTCGGCTCGACGGGATCGAGGATGACGCGCCAGCGGCGCGCCCGGAGAGGGAAGGTGAGTGTCGCGAGGAGCGCCGCGAGGACGAGCATGGGGAGGTTCGACGCGCGCAGCGTCGCCGCCACCTCGCCGAAGTCGACGTCCGAGAGCGCGTAGACGAGCAGCGCGACGCTGAGCGCGATCCCGATCGCGCCACGCCAGCCGATTTTCATGCGATTTCTGGAGTGGTACGGTCAGTCCGCCGCGAGCTCGATCAGGTCGAGGAGCTCCGACATCTCATCCGGCGACGCCGGGCGGTTCGCGGCGCGCACGTCGTTGCGTACGGCGAGCATCCGGTCGAGGGCCGCGCGCCCGCGGTAGAGGAGTGTCTCGATCGGGACGAGCGCCTCGTCCACGATCGGCACCGGGTTGCTCAGGGGCCGCGCCGAGAGCTGCTGCCCGAGCGATGCGATTCCGCTGTCGAGGAGCGCTGCGAGGTTGCGGCCGCTCGGCGTCCGAGACCTGGCGCCGTTCGCCGGCCGGGGAGGAGCCGCGGGTGCCGGCGGAGCGGCAGGCACCGGCGCGGCGGGAGCCGCCGGTACGGCGGGCGCGGGCGTGATGTGCCGCGCGAGCTGCTCGGGCCGCGACGAAGGATCGGCGAGCGTCGCGGCGACCTGGCGCATCGCCGCGAGAGCGCTCGGCTCGAGGGACGCGACCGACTCGGCCCCACGCGCGACGTACGCGGCGACGTCGCGTTCGCCGAAGCTTTGCGCTGCCGCCTCGAGCGCCCGCAGTGCGACGCGCAGCTCGCGCGAGAGCCGCTGCCGCCCCGCGGGGTCGCCCGTCACCATCGCCTCGCTGATGAGCCGGAGGAGATGCTCGGCCTGGCTCACTCCCTCGAGCCGGAAGCGCTGCTGCGGCGTGGTCGGCGGATTCTGCGCCGCGGCGACGAGGGTCGGGCCGCCGTCGGCGAAGAACAGCTGCGCGATGGGAACGATCCGGTCGGCGTCGCCGCTCTCCTCGTCGAGCGACGCGGCGGCGTTCATGAAGGCCTGCACCTCGGGCGAGGTGGGATCCGGGCGTCCCGCGCTGCGCAGCTCGATCGCCGCGCGGCGGAGGAGTCCGGCCGCCGCCTGGAAGAGCGTCATCTGCGCCGGGGTCGGGTCGAGCGTCGGCGCGAGCTCGAGCGGCTTCCCGACGCGGTCCAGCGCATCGACGACGTCGGAGAGCGGCGGAACGTCCTTCGTCGCCGCGACTCCGCGCAGCCCGCGCACCTTCCCCATCACGCTCGAGAGGAGCATCGCGTCGCCGGGGTGCGCCAGGAGCTGATCGAGCCCGAACGCGATCTCGGCGGCCTCGTTGGCGAGGAACGCTGCGCCGCCGCCGGCGGCACTGGGCGTGTTGGTGCGCGCGAGGTGCGGCGCGTAGCGCGCGAGCTCGGAGCTGCGCACCTGCGCCCGCTGGTCTTCGGCGGCGCCCCAGGTGCGAGCGGCGCGGACGAGGATCTTGAGGTCGTCCACCGCGGCGACGAGCGTCCCCCTGAGGCCGGGCTCCCACGCCAGCCCTGCCTCGCGCAGGGCGCGCGCGACGCGCTCGATCCCCGCCGCGATCTCCCCGACCCCCGGGACGCGCGTCATCGTCGCGCTGCCGCGGAGCATGCGCGCCGCGCGCGCGAGCGCCTCCGCGTCGGGGCCGGCGGTGCCGGCCGCGCCGATGACGGCATCGATGTGCTCGATGTAGTCGCTCGCCTGGAGGACGAACAGGTCGAGGACGCCGGTCGGCTGCGGGGAGGTCATCGGGTGAAGTTATCTGCGCGCGGGGCGTGCTTCAACAATGGCGAGTCGTGCCTTCGACTCCGAGGAGAGCCGTGAGAGAGGCGAAGCCAGAGTAGAGACGAGCGAACGTGGCATAAAGCACGTTTCTCCTCTCTTGCTTCCCGTCGCCTCTCTCACGGCCGTCCTCGCCGTGTCGTCGCCCGCGCCGCGCGCATGGCCTCGAGCATCTCCGTCACCGCGGTGGCGATGCCGACGAAGATCGCCCGCGACACGATCGAGTGTCCGATGTTGAGCTCCTCGACCTCCGGGATCGCGGCGACCGGGGCGACGTTGCGCACGGTGAGCCCGTGGCCGGCATGGACGGCGACGCCGAGCTCCCTGCCTAACGTTGCTGCGCGCTGGAGCGCGCCGAGGGTCGCGGGGTCACGTGGCGCGTGGGAGTAGGCGCCGGTGTGCAGCTCGATCGCCGCGACCCCGAGCGCCGCCGACCGCCGCACCTGCGCCTCGTCGGGAGCGATGAAGAGCGAGGTCCGGATGCCGGCCTCGCTCAACCGCCGCAGCGCCGGCTCGAGCCGGGCCGTCTCGCGCACCACGTCGAGCCCGCCCTCGGTCGTCACCTCCTGCCGCCGCTCGGGGACGAGCGTGACCTGGAAGGGCCGGATCCTGAGCGCGATCCCGACCATCTCCTCGGTGCACCCCATCTCGAGGTTGAGGATCGTGGTCACCTCGCGCGCGAGGCGCTCGATGTCGTCGTCCTGGATGTGTCGTCGATCCTCGCGCAGGTGCGCGGTGATACCGTGCGCGCCGGCGCGCTCGCAGAGAAGCGCCGCCGCGACCGGGTCGGGCTCGTCGGTCCGTCGCGCCTGACGTACCGTCGCGACGTGGTCTACGTTGATGTAGAGCCGTAACTGCTCGGCTCGCTGGGTTGCTCGCATGGCCAACTCCTCGTCGTTACCTCGTCGGCCCACTCAGACCATCACGTCCCGGAGAACGTCGTGTCACGCTACTTCGTCGTCCTGCTCTTCCTCGCGACACTCGGCTGCGCCAGCGCGCCGCGCGGCGTCAACGAGCCCGGTGCCCCCACTCCGGCGCTCGCCGTCGAGCGATTCATGGCCGCGGCGAAAGCGCAGGATCTCCAGGCGCTCGCCGTGGCCTGGGGCTCGGCGAAGGGCCCGGCCCGGAGCGTCGTGCCGAAGGACCAGATCGAACGTCGCGAGCTGATCATGATCTGCTACCTCACCCACGACAGCTACACGGTCCAGAGCGACACCCCCGCACCCGAGGGACGCCGCGCCTTCACCATCGAGCTCCGCCGCGGACCGATCGCGCGGAAGACGACGCTCACGACCGTGAAGGGTCCGTCCAACCGGTACTACGTGAGCGACGTCGCCCTCGAGCCGCTGTCCGACCTCTGCGCCACGAGCGGCAAGACGCTTCAGAGCCCGACACCGTAGGAACTTCTGCCCGTCCGGCGGCGCTAATACTCGGAGAGCTCCACGAGCACGCCACCCGTGGAGCTCGGATGGAGAAAGGCGATCCGCTTGCCCTCGGCGCCGACGCGCGGCTCTGCGTCGATGAGCCGGATTCCCGCTCGCCGGCAGCGCTCGAGCGCGCCGTCGAGGTCGTCCACCGCGAAGCAGACATGGTGGATTCCCGGGCCCCGCTTGCCGACGAACCTGCCGATCGGTGAATCCGGGCGCTCGGCCTCGAGGAGCTCGACGAGCGATTCGCCGGCTGCGAGACCGGCAATGCGCGCACCGTCGGCGTCGTCGAGCGGGACCTCGGGCATCCCCAGGACGTCCCGGTAGAAGGGGAGCAGCGTGTCGAGCGACTCGACGGCGATCCCGATGTGGGCAATGCGGGTTCCGCGTCGATTAGATTCCGGCATTGGCGCTCCGACGGTTCTCTGGGCGGAGTCAACATAACAGGGCGCGCCCCTCGGGACGCGCGGGGAGATCAGAGATGGGGAATTCGGTGGCTGTAACGGACGAGACCTTCGCGCAGGAAGTCGAGAAGTCGAGCGGGCTCGTGGTGGTGGATTTCTGGGCGACGTGGTGCGGCCCGTGCCGGATGATCGCGCCCTCGCTCGACCAGCTCGCCACTGAGTACGCCGGGAAGGTCAAGATCGCGAAGGTGGACGTCGATGCGAACCAGCAGTCGGCGATGCGCTTCAACGTGCGGTCGATCCCGATGCTCCTCTTCTTCAAGGAGGGGAAGGTCGTGGACCAGATCGTCGGCGCGCACCCGAAGCCGAGCATCGAGGCCAAGATCAAGCAGCACGTGGCCTGAGCGACGCCTCACGCGTCGTATAGACGCCCGCCGCGACCCGGAAGTGGGTCGCGGCGGGCGTCACCATTATCGGCTCGGATGCCCCAGAGTCTGGCCGGTCTGCGCTTTCCGCACGAGCGAGTGCTCCTGCCGCGGACCAAGCTCGCGTACGTCCACCTGCGCAACCTGCTCACCGACGCCAAGCGTGAGCGGACGGCGCGCGTGTACGGCTACGTCTGCATCTGGCTGCCGGAGGAGCTCGTGCTCCTCTACCTCCAGGAAGGGGAGCTCGTCAACGCGACGCTGATCGACGGCGACGGCGCGATGGTCGTCGCCATCGCCGAGGCGCTGGAGAAGGTGCCCGCGGAGCCGGAATACGGGGACATCTGCTTCCACGAGGCGGACGACGAGCAGCTGGCGTGCATGCACTTCGCTCACGTCGTCGGCGAGGATCCCTGGCCGGCGGAGCTCAACCCGCTCGATCCGGACGCGATCTTTCCGTACCTGCTCGCGACCACCTTCGATGGCACGCTCGAGGTCACCATCGACGGCCATGTGAACTACCTCATCGTTCGCGATGGCGTCGTCGAGCGCGCCTACTGCTCGAGCGTCCACTTCGGCGAGCTCGATGAAAAGCTGGAAGCGCTCTTCCGGCCCGACTCGCGCACGGTGCGCATGGGCGTCCGCCGCTTTCCCGTGCCGCCGCCGCTCCCGCAGCAGGCGCCGCCGGCGCTGATCCAGGCATACCGCGAGCTCGTCAATCAGCTGATCGGGGCGCTCGTCGAGCATGGCAAGGACAGCGCTCCGGTCGTCGCGGAGCTGGCCCGGCAATCGCTGGTGCACGCGCATCGCCCGCTGCATTCCTTCACGGCGATGGACCGGCTCGTACACGACCCGGTAGCCGGTGTGGAAGAGCTGACGGATGCAGTCGCGGCCTGGGTGACGGAGGTACTGTGGGCGTCGGCGGACATGAACGGCGGGCCGGAGGCGTTGATACGCCAGCTGACCCGCGAGCGGAGACACATGTTCCAGAGCGCGGGGTTCTTCGAGCGACTCCCCTGGCAGGTGGGGTGACGCCGCGGACGCCGGGGAGCGGCGTGCTCTACATCGTGAGCACCCCGATCGGCAACCTCGGCGACATCACTTACCGCGCGCTGGAGACGCTGCGCTCGGTCACGCTCGTACTCGCCGAGGACACCCGCCACTCGCGGAAGCTCCTCGCGCACTTCGAGATCGGGACGCCGCTCGAGTCCTACCACGAGCACAACGAGGCGCGGGCGACGCCGGGGCTGGTGCGGCGCCTCCTCGCCGGCGAGTCGATGGCGCTCATCACCGACGCGGGGACGCCACTCCTTTCCGACCCAGGCTCGCGGCTCGTCGCCGCGGCGATCGAGGCGGGAGTGGACGTCTCCCCGATTCCAGGCGCGTCGGCGCTGCTGGCGGCGCTGGTCGCGGCTGGCATCGCCGCCGACCGCTTCACCTTCTTCGGCTTTCTCGAGCGGAAGGGGCGGGATCGCGCGGCGGAGATCGAGTCGCTGCGAACTCTCGGGCACACCGCGGTTGTCTATGAATCACCGAACCGCGTCGCGGCGACGCTGAGGGACCTCGCCGCGGCCGGACTGTCCGAGCGGCGAGCCGCCGTCGGACGCGAGCTGACGAAGCAGTTCGAGGAGCTTCGCCGCGGAACGGTGGAGGAGCTGGCGCGGTACTACGAGGATGCGTCGGTGCGGGGAGAGGTGGTGATCGTCATCGAGGGAGGGGAGATGCGACAGGCCAGCGAGGACGAGCTGCGGGCCCGCGCCGACGAGCTTCGCGCCGGCGGCGCCTCGGCGCGCGACGTCGCGGCTGCCCTCGCCGCGGAGCTCGGCGCGCCGCGCAACCTCGCCTATCGGATCGCCCACGAGCGGTGATGCGCCGCCTCCTCGCTCCCGCGCTCGCGGCGTTCGCGCTCGCCGCCGCACCGGCGCCCGCGACGGCGCCGCCGGCGCTGACGATCGCGCGCCTCCAGTACGAGGGGGGCGGCGACTGGTACGCGAACCCGTCGAGCATTCCCAACCTGCTCGCCGCGATCAACGAGCGGACGACGATCCGCGTCGCGCGTGAGGAAGCGCGCGTCACGCCGCTCGACGCGCGCCTCGCCGACTATCCGTTCGTGCACGCGACGGGACACGGCACGATCCGCTTCTCCGACGCCGAGGCGGCGCGGCTCCGCGAGTACCTTCTCGGCGGCGGTTTCCTCCACGTCGACGACAACTACGGGCTCGACGAGAGCTTCCGCGCCGCGGCGAAGAAGATCTTCCCCGACCGCGAGCTCGTGGACGTGCCGCTGTCGCATCCGATCTACCACATCGTCTACGATTTCCCGCGCGGCGTGCCGAAGATTCACGAGCACGACGCGAAGCCCGCGCGCGGCTACGGGATCTTCGTCGGCGATCGGCTCGTGCTCTTCTACAGCTACGAGAGCGATCTTGGGAACGGCTGGGAAGATCCGAAGACGTACAACGATCCGCCGGCGCTGCACGAGCAGGCGCTGCGGATGGGCGTCAACCTCTTCGCCTACGCGGTGACGAGCCGCCCGCCGCGATGAGCCCCGCCGGCGACGCGCCCCGCGTCTCTCCCTTCGTCGCCGCCGAGCGGCGCGCGCTGACGCGCCTCACGGCGACGGGCGGTGCGGCGCGAGCGCTCGCCTGCATCGCCGCAGGGCTCGCGCTGACCGCGCTCGTCCTGGGTGGCGGGCGATGGATCGCGCTGCCGCGCTGGCTGCCGCTCGTCGTCGCCGTGGTACTCGCGGCGTGTGTGGCCTCGCTGGCCCTCCTCACCGCGCGAGAGCTGCGGCGTTCGCGCGATGACGGCAAGCTCGCGCGAGCGGGCGAACGCGCGGCCGGGCTCCGCGATGGCGCGCTCGTGGCCGCGCTCGAGCTGGAGGGGCGCGGACCGCTCGCCGCGAAAGGAGTCGCCGACACGCGTGCGGCGCTGGCGCGGCATCAGGGCGCGCTCGCGCCCGAGCTGCGTGGCGCTGCGCGACGCTCGTCGCTCCGCTGGGCGATCGCGCTCGGCGTCGCGGCACTCCTGCTCGTCGGCGTCGCCCCGTCGCACGGCGACGGGCTGCGCGCCGTAGTGAGCCCGATGAGCGCGTGGCGTGGTGAGCTGCTCACCCGCCCGGAGGTCGTCGGCGCGCCGGCGGTGGTTGCACGCGGCCGCACCTTCGAGGTCGAGCTGCGCGCTCCCGGACGAAGGTCGTTGCGACTGCGCGAGCGCGAGACCGGCGCGGCGTGGCGCGAGCGGACCGTGGAGCTCGGAGCGGCGGGCGAGGCGAAGGTCTCGCTCGGTCCGATCGCCGGCGACATGCATCTCCTCGCCACCGACGGCCGCGCGACGTCGTCGGAGGTCGTCGTGCGCGCCGTCGACCGTCCGTACCTGGGCGACGTGCGGGTACGCGTCGTGACGCCGAGATACCTCGGCGCCGAGGCGATGGCGGTGCCGGAAGGCGACGTCGTGCGCGCGCCGCGCGGCAGCACGATCGAGGTGAGCGCCGGCGCGTCCGTCGCGCTGAGCGAGGCGCGGCTCGTCGCCGCCGATGACACCGTCGCGCTGGCGAACGCCGGACGCGCGGCTCGCGGCGTCATTCCCGCCGATCGCTCGCGTCGCTGGGAGTGGGTCGCGTCCGCGGCGGGAGAGCCGTCGCTCGACGTGCCGCCGCCGCTCGAGGTCGAGGTCGTCGCCGACTCGGCGCCGAGCATCGGAATCGATTCGCCGCTCGCCGACACGATCGTTCTCGCCGACCCGACGGTGACGCTGCGCATCGTAGCCGCCGACGATCACGGCCTCGCGCAGGTCGCGCTCCGCATCGCGAAGCAGGGCGCCGCGGCGTCGCGCGAGCTCGCGCGGTCGCTGCCGTCGCGCTGGGCGGCGGAAGTCACGCTCGACGCCCAGCAGCTCGAGCTCGGGCCGGGAACGTCGGCGAGCGTCGTCGCCGAGGCGACCGACAACTCGCCGTGGGCGCAGAGTGCGCGCAGCCGCGCGCTGGTGCTGCGCGTCCCCGGTTTTGCCGAGCAGCGCGAGCTCGCCCGCGCCGCCGCCGACTCGCTCGTGCGCGCCGCGGCCTCCACCGCGGCCGAGCAGCGCGAGCTCGCTCGACGGACAGGTGAAGCGGCTCGCGACCGCGGCGCGCGGCAGCAGTCGGGCGCGCGCCAGGCGCCGTCCGGCGACCAGATGAGCTATGAGCGCGCGCAACAGATGCGCGAGATGCGGCAGGAGCAGGATCGGCTCACGTCGTCGGTGAAGGAGCTCCGCGACAAGGCGAAGTCGCTCGAACGGCAGCTCGATCGCGCGGGCGCGCTCGACAGCTCGCTGGCGACGCAGCTCGCCGACGCGCAGCGCCTGCTCCAGGAGGCGATGACCCCGGAGCTCGCCAAGGCGATGGCGGAGCTGGACAGCGCGCTCGCGTCGCGAAGCAGCGACCGCACTCGCGAGTCGCTGGGCGACCTTGCTCGCGAGCAGGAGAAGCTGCGCCAGCAGCTCGAGCGCGTCGCCGAGATGCTCAACCGCGCGGCGCTCGAGGGATCGATGGAGACGCTGCGCGACGAGGCGAGCGACGTCGCCCACCAGGAGCGCGCGCTCGCCGACTCGATGGGGCGGAGCACCGACGCCGCCGAGCGTCGCAAGGCACGCGAGCTTGGCGACCGCTCGGAGAAGCTCGCGAAGGACGTGCGGTCGCTCGAGGACCGACTGCGAAAGGCGGGCGGCGAGCCCGGCGCACAGGCGGCGAAGCGCGCCGCGACCGAAGCGGCGCAGTCGTCCCGGAACATGCGCGCGGGAACGCCCGAGCAGGCGGGGGAGGGCGCGCAGGCGATGGAGCGCGCGGCAGAAGCCCTCGCCGAAGCGCGGAAGGGACAGATCGACGCCTGGAAGCAGGAGCTCTCCGGTGAGCTCGATCGCGCGATCCAGGAGATGCTCCAGCTCGCGAGCGACGAGCGGGCACTCGAGGACAAGAGTCGATCGGGTACGCCGAGCGGCGAGCTGCGCGCCGAGCAGGGAGCTGTTCAGGCGGGGACGGAGCGGACCAGCGAGCGACTCGAGAAGGCCGCACGTGCGTCGTCGCTGCTCTCCGGACGCGCGCGGCGCGCCGTGAGCGAAGCGCGCCGCGAGACGTCGCGGGCGACCGAGGAAACCGCGCGGCAGCCGGGTCGCGCGTCCCCGGGCGCCACCGACGCCATGGGCAGTGCCGCCGACGCGCTCACGCGGGCCGCGGCCGCGCTCGTGCGCGATCGCGAGCGCGTCAACAGCTCGGCGACGGCGACCGGCTTCGCCGAGATGATGCGCGAGATGCAGGAGCTGGCGAAGAAGCAGGGCGGCCTCAACGCGCAGGCGTCAGGGCTCTTCCAGATGCCGTCGCCGCAGGCGGCGCGCGACGGAGCGAAGGGGATCGCGCGCGAGCAGCGCGCCGTCGCGCGCGCACTCGACGAGCTCGGGGACGCCGACGGCAGCGGGCGCGCCGAGGCGCTCGCCACCGAAGCGCGGCGTCTCGCCGAGGCGCTCGAGCGTGGCGACATCTCCGAGGCGACGCGGCAGCGGCAGGAGCGCCTTCTCAGGCGCATGCTCGACGCAGGGCGCTCGCTGGAAGGCGAAGAGCGCGAGGAAGGGAAGCGCGAATCGCGCAGCGCCTCGGGCAGCGACGTCTTCGCGCCCGGCCAGGATCCGGTGCGTGGCGCGGCAGGCTCGCGCGTCGCCGAGCCACGGTGGGAGGACCTGCGCGGCCTCAGCGCCGAGGAGCGCCGCGCGGTGATCGACTACTTCCGTCGGCTCAACGGGAGCCAGCAGCGATGACGATCGGGAAGGGGCTCCGCAGCGCGGCCGTCGTCGCCGCGCTGGTCGCGGCACGCGTCGTGGGCGCTCAGGATGCCGTGCCGCCGCTCGTCCGCGCGCTCGACCTCGAGCAGCGCGGCCGCACCCGCGAGGCCATCGTCGCTTTCCGCGAGGCGTTAGGCGGCCGCGACATGGTCGCGGCCCTGCTCGGCCTCGAGCGCGCGTACGCGGACCTCGGCCGCAGCGATTCGCTCGTCTCGCTCGCCGATTCGCTCGCCCGCGCGCATCCGCGCGAGACGCTGGTGCAGACGGTGCGGCTGCGCACGCTGCTCTACGCGCGCCGCATCCCCGACGCGGGCACGGCCTTCCGCGAGTGGGCGCGCGCGATGCCGAATCAGCTCGTCCCCTATCGCGAGTATGCACGCCTGCTCCTCGACGCCTCACGCTTCGGTGAAGCGGACACCGTGCTCACGGCTGGCGCGATGCTTCCCGGCGGGCGGGTCGGGCTGGCCGCGGAGCGGGCGCGACTCGAGGCCGCGCGCGGTGCGTGGAGCGCCGCGGCCGCGTCGTGGCGGCTCGCGATCGAGTCGGCGTCCTTCCAGCTTCCCGCGGCGAGCTACTCGCTCGGCGACGCCGACGAAGCGCAGCGCGACGCGATTCGCGGCGCTCTGTCCCTGCCGCCCGTCTCGCGCCCCGCGCGCGAGCTGCTATCCGCGCTCGAGCTCCAGTGGGGCGCGCCCGCGGCGGCGTGGAGCGCGATCGCAGCGCTGCCCCCCGACAGCGCTGGTTTCGCTGCCTGGCGCTCGTTCGCCGACCGCGCCGCCGGCGTCGAGGCGTGGCTGCCGGCGCGCGACGCGTGGCGTGCCGCGCTGCGCGTCACCTGCGACGACGAGCTGCTGCTGCGCGCCGCCGACGCGTCGATCCGTGGCGGCGACGCGCGCGGAGCGCTGACGCTCCTCGACGATGGCGCGTGCCGACCGCAGCGCGCGCAGCGTCGACGCGTCGCCAGCGCGCTCCGCGTGCGCGCGCTGGCGCTCGCGGGACGCCCGGCCGACGCCGCGCGCACCCTCGACTCGCTGGGCCTCGCCGACGATCCCGACCTCCGGCGCACGCTCGAGACGGTGGTGGCCTGGGGATGGGTGAAGGTCGGCGACATCGCGCGTGCCCGCGCCCAGATGGGCGATGCGCTCGACGCGGACACGAGCGGCGTGCGCGGCTGGCTCGCGCTGTACGAGGGCGATCTCGCGACCGCGCGCATCGCGCTGCGCGAGTCGGGCACGCCGTCGCGCGACGCGGTGCTGGTTCTCTCGGCGCTCGCTCGCACCCGCGCGACGCGGAGCGAGCTGCTCGGCAGCGCGTACCTCGCGCTGGCGCGCGGCGACAGCATGGCTGCCGCGGCGGGCTTCGAGCGCGCGGCCGGCGAGCTCACCGACGCCGCGCCGGCGCTGGTGTTCCGCGCGGCGGAGATCCATGCCGCGCGCGGCGACATCGCTCGCGCCGAACCGCTCTGGCGCACGATCGTCGAGCGCTACGGGCAGTCCGCCGACGCGCCTGCGGCCGAACTGGCATGGGCACGGGCGCTGATGGCGCGCGGAGACCGCGCCGGCGCGCGGGCGCGGCTCGAGCATCTCATCCTCACCTATCCGACGAGCGCGCTCGTGCCGCAGGCGCGCCGCGCCCTCGACGCGCTGGGCGGCGCCTGATGCGGATCGTCGTCATCCTCCTCCTCGCGCTCGCCGCGCGGGTCGCTGCCGCGCAGCAGCTGCTCGTGCCGATGGACGACGCGCAGCAGAACCACCTCAAGGCATACGGGCTGACCTTCCGCGCGCTCCAGACGGGCCGGAAAGCGGAGTGGCTGCTCAACTACCGTGGCGGCGCGTTCCTCCTGCCCGATACCCCCGAGCTGCGTCGGCAGGCGGCGCTCGACGGCATCTCGGTCGAGTCGGTGGACGACGGCGCGGTCGCCAGCATCCGCTCCGAGATGTCGGGCGGCAACATGGACGCCGTTCCGCTCGAGAAGGCGCCGCGCATCGCCGTCTACTCGCCGCCCAACGCACTGCCCTGGGACGACGCCGTCACCCTCGCCCTGAAGTACGCGGGGATCGAGTACACCCGGATCTACGACGACGAGGTCGAGCGCGAGGGGCTCGAGAAGTACGATTGGATCCACCTCCATCACGAGGACTTCACGGGGCAGCTGAACAAGTTCGCGGTCAGCTACGGTCTCGCGACCTGGTTCCAGAACCTCCGCGCCGAGAACGAGGCGGCGGCGCACCGGCTCGGCTTCGCGTCGATCCCCGCGCTGAAGAAGGACGTCGCCGAGAAGATCAGGCGCTTCGTCGAGCGCGGGGGTTTCCTCTTCGCGATGTGCGGCGCGACGGAGACGCTCGAGCTGGCGATCGCCGGCCACGACGTGGACATCGCCAACGAGTACTCCGACGGCACGCCGGTGGACGCCGACGCCGACCGCAGGATGGACTGGAGCCGCGCCATGGCCTTCAAGGAGGCAAAGCTGGTCGCCTCGCCTCTCGTCTCGAGCATGAGCGACATCGACGGGCACCAGGTGAACGTTCCGGCGCGGCGGCAGCCGCTGGGGCAGTTCACGCTCTTCGAGTTCGCGGCGAAGTTCGATCCGGTCGCGTCGATGCTGGTCCAGAACCATCGGAACGTCATTCCGGACTTCTACGGCGTGACGACATCCTTCATGAAGAAGGACCTCAAGCCGGGGGTCACGGTGCTCGCGACGGAGGACGGCGCGCCGTGGGTGAAGTACATTCATGGGGACTACGGGAAGGGCACCTGGACCTTCCTCGGCGGGCACGACCCCGAGGACCCCCAGCACGTCGTCGGCAGCGCCCCGACGGACCTCTCCCTGCACCCGAACTCGCCGGGCTACCGGCTGATCCTCAACAACGTCCTCTTCCCCGCGGCGAAGAAGAAGCCACTGAAGACCTGAGACCGAGCTGCAGCAGCCCCCCGTGATCACCCGCGCCACCCTCCCCGTCAGCACCGACGACCGCATCGCCCGTCCCGCGGCGACGGCGATCCGCGCCGCCATCCGCATGGCGGGCGGACGCGAGGTGTGCTTCGTCTGCACGGTGGACGAGGAGGGAATGATCGCGACGGCGCGCGTCGTGGCCCGCGGCGACGTCCAGCGCGTGCTCGCGCTCCCCAACTTCGCGAAGCGCGGCGAGATGCTCGTCCACAACCACCCGTCCGGGCTGCTCGAGCCATCGGACGCCGACCTCGCGATCGCGGCGAAGGTGCACGACGACGGCATCGGCTTCGGCATCGTCGACAACGACGCGTCGGAGCTGTACGTGGTGGTCGAGGTGCCGCGCGATGAGCCGCTCCGCGAGCTCGACGCGGAGGCGATCGACGCCGACCTCGGGCCGGGCGGGCCGATCGCCGCGCTGCACGACGGCTACGAGGACCGGCCGAGCCAGCGGCGGATGGCGGCCGCGATCGCCCGGCTCTACTCGGAGGGGGGCGTCGGCCTGCTCGAGGCGGGGACCGGCGTCGGCAAGTCGTTAGGCTACCTCGTCCCGGCGCTGCGCTGGGCGGCCGCGAACGGGCAGCGCACCGTCGTGAGCACGAACACGATCAACCTCCAGGAGCAGCTCGTCGGAAAGGACCTGCCGTTCCTCGAGCGCGCGCTGGCCGACCAGAAGGTGCGCTTCGCCCTCCTCAAGGGGTGGCGGAACTACCTCTGTCGCGTGCGCCTCGACCAGGCGAAGGCGAACGAGGCGACGCTGCTCGACGAAGGCCAGCGCGAGGAGCTGGCGTCGATCGTCGCGTGGGCGGATCGCACGAAGGACGGCTCGCTCGCCGACCTGCCGACGCCGCCACGCGCCGAGATCTGGGACGAAGTCGCCGCCGAGCCGGACCTCTGCACGCGGCTCCAGTGTCCGGCGTACGAGAAGTGCTTCGTCTACGCCGCGCGGCGCCACGCCGCGCAGGCCGACGTCGTCGTCGTCAACCATCACCTGCTGATGAGCGACATCGCCGTGCGGCGCGCGACCGGCAACTGGGAGGACTCGGCAGTCCTGCCGTCGTACGAGCGGCTCATCATCGACGAGGGCCACCACCTCGAGGACGCGGCCGCGGGCCACCTTGGCGCGACGGTCACGCGCCGCGCGCTCGCTCGCGCCTTCAACCGCCTCGACCGGAAGGGAAGGGGGCTGCTCGCGACGCTCGTCGGGCGCCTGACGGCGCAGAAGGACCTCCTCAGCCAGGCGAGCCTCGATCTCGTGAATCAGCGGCTGGCGCCCGCGGTACATGGGGCGCGCGACAAGGCGGGGCTGGTCTTCGACCTGCTCGACATGGTGCTCGCGGAGGCGGGTGTGCCGGTGATGCGCCTCGGCGACGGGTTCGCGTCGCATCCCGTCTGGGCCGGGGGGCTCGACGCGGCGCTAGGCGATCTCCTCTCGGAGCTGGAGCTGCTGCACGAAGGGCTGCGCGTCGTGCGCGAGCGCCTCGAGGGCAGCGGACAGCTCGAGGCGTCGGTGGGGCCGCTTCTGAACGAGATGCGCGCCGTCGGGCGGCGGATCCAGGGCTCGGGCGAGGCGCTCCGGAACGCGCTGCGCCCACCCGCGGACGCCGAGCCGACGGTGCGATGGATCGAGGTGAGAGGGCGCGAGCGCAGCGTCGCCGTGTCGGCGGTGCCGCTCGATCTCGCGCCGATCCTTCGCGAGGATCTCTTCAAGCGGGTGCAGACCGCGGTCGTCACGAGCGCAACGCTCGCCACGGGCGTCGGCCGCGCGCGCGCCGACGACGAGCGGCGCCGCTTCGACTTCCTCGCCGCGCGGTTAGGCCTCACGGGCGACGACCTCGAGCCGCATGCAGAAGTCTTTCCGTCGCCCTTCGACTTCGGCGAGCAGGCACTGCTCGCGGTGCCGGCGGACATCCCGGCGCCCAACGTGGATGTCGGCGCGCACTTCGCAGCGGTCATCCGCGCCACCCTCGACCTCGCGAGCGCGTCGGACGGCGGGTTGTTCGTGCTCTTCACGAGCCACAGGGACGTGCGCGCCGCCGCCGCCGAGCTTCGCGCGCGTGGCACCGAGCGCCGCTGGCCGCTGCTCGTGCACGGCGAGGATGCGCGCGACGCCCTGCTGCGGCGCTTCCGCGAGAGCGGCCGCGCCGTGCTGCTCGGCACTGCGTCGTTCTGGGAAGGCGTGGACGTGCCGGGGAGCGCGCTGCGCGGGCTCCTCATCGCGCGCTTCCCGTTCCGCGTGCCGACCGAGCCACTCACCGCCGCGCACTGCGAGGCGATCGCGGCACGCGGTGGTGATGCCTTCACCGACTACATGCTGCCGCATGCGGCGCTGCGGCTGAAGCAGGGCTTCGGGCGGCTCATCCGCACCGCGACCGACCGCGGGGTCGTCGTCCTCGCCGATCCGCGCGCGGCGACGAAGGCCTATGGCCGTGCGCTCGTGGACGCGCTGCCGCCGGCGCGGCGGGTGGTGGCATCGTGGGCGCGCATCCAGGAGGAGCTCGAGAGCTTCTATGCGCCCCGGTAAGATCGTCTGCGTCGGCCGGAACTATCGCGACCACGCGAAGGAGCTCGGCAACGAGGTCCCGAAGGAGCCGTTGCTCTTCCTCAAGCCGCCGTCGAGCGTGATCGAGGATGGCGAGTCGATCGTGCTCCCGGCGGCGTCGTCGCGCGTCGAGTTCGAGGGTGAGATCGGAATTCTCGTAGGAGCTCGCCTGACGCGCGCCAGCGCGGCGGACGCGAGCCGCGCCATCGCCGGCATTGCGGCCGTCAACGACGTCACCGCGCGCGACCTCCAGAAGACCGATGGGCAGTGGACGCGGGCGAAGGGGTTCGACACCTTCTGTCCCGTGGGACCCGTCGCGGAAGTGCCTGCCCGGCTCGAGGAGCTGACGGTCGTGACGCGCGTCAACGGCGCGGAGCGGCAGCGCGGGCGCGCCAGCGACATGGTCTTCGATATCCCGACGCTCCTCGCCTACATCTCGCAGATCATGACGCTCGAGCCGGGCGACCTGGTGGCGACCGGCACACCGGCGGGCGTGGGGCCGCTCACGGCCGGCGACCGCGTCGAGGTCGAAATCATCGGAGCGAGCCGGGTGGCGAACACGGTGAGGTCGCTGCGTTGACGCCCCGCCTCGCGCCGCGCTTCGCGACCCTGCCCATCTACCCCAACGCTCACGTTCCGGCGCGCAAGCGCGAGCTCATCGCGCGCGGCGTGGACGTCATCGACCTCGGCGCCGGCGACGCCGACCTCGCGCCCCCGCCGGCGGCGGTCGAGGCGCTCAAGCGCGCCGCCGACGATCCGAAGATGAGCCGCTACGGCTTCGGGCTCGGCCTTCCCGCCTATCGCGAGGCGGTGGCGCGGTGGATGGAGCGGCGCTTCGGTGTCCGCTTCGACCCATACACCGAGGTCGTGCCCCTCATCGGCTCGAAGGAGGGGATCGCGCACCTGGCGATGGCGTACGTCTCCGAGGGGGACGTCGCCGTCATACCCGAGCCCGGCTACCTCGCCTATCTCGGGGGAACGCTGCTCGGGGACGGGACGGCCTACACGGTTCCGCTGCGTCCGGAGCGCGACTTCCTCGTCGAGCCGGACGACATTCCACCCGAGGTGCTCGACCGGACCCGGATCCTCTACCTGAACTACCCGAACAACCCAACAGCGGCCGTCGCTCCGTTGAAGTACCTTCAACGGGTGGTGGAGCGGTGCCGGGAACTCGACATCCTCCTGGTGTATGACAACGCCTACTCGGAGCTCGCCTACGACGGCTATCGGCCGCCGAGCATCTTCGAGATCGAAGGCGCGGGTGACGTTGCGATCGAGTTCCATTCCCTGTCGAAGACGTACAACATGACGGGGTGGCGGTGCGGATGGGCGGTTGCCCGGCCCGCGATCGCCGGAGCGCTGGCGAAGGTCAAGACGTTCGTGGACACGGGGGCATTCATGGCCGTACAGGCTGCGGGAGTGGCCGCGCTGGAAAGCTGGGCCGAGTGGGTGCCGCAGAACGTGGCCACCTTCCGCGAGCGCCGCGACGCGGCCGCGACGGCCTTCCGCGAGGCGGGCTTCCCCTGTGCGACGCCGCGGGCCGCGATGTACCTCTGGTGCCCCCTCCCGGACGGGATTCCCAGCGCCGAGTTCTCCGACCGAGCGCTCGAGGAGGAAGGCGTCGTCGTCCTTCCCGGCTCCTCACTTGGCCGCGGCGGCGAGGGCTTCTTCCGCGTCTCATTCATCACGTCGCCGGCACGGCTCCGTGAGGCGGCGGCCCGCTGCGGCCGGCTCCTGCGCCGGATGAGGCAGGAGGCCGCATGAGGGCGCCGAGGCGCGACTATCGCTCGCTCGCGACCTCGTTCGCGATCCACATCGTGGTCGGTGCCCTGCTGCTGCACATGACGATCGGCCGCATCTCCACCTACTTCAGCGATGCGCCGCGCGCGCCGCGTCCCGCCCCCGAGAAGCTCTCGTACGTCGAGATCGTCCCGCGCGGCGACAGCACACGCGCCCAGGTGGACGGCGGCGACAACCGCCGTGCGACGCCCAACGTGGCGACCGCGACCCCCCTCCAGGCACCGGTCAGCGTGCCGACGACGCTGCCGCCGGACGAGAAGCCACGCGTCGCCGAGGAGCCGGGCGGGAGCGGTCCTCTCGTCGGCGGCGGCGGCCCACTGCGTGGCGTCCAGCCGTCGTTCGGCGACGGACGCGTCTGGCCCGGGCCGACGGCGCTGATCACGGTGCCGAAGACGGACAAGGAGCGCGCCGACAGCGTGCTCGCCGCGCGCCTCGCGCGCTACAACGACTCGCTCTCCGTCGCCGGTATCACTCCCGACGAGAACGCGCGTCCGTCGTGGGTGGTCGAGAAGAACGGCATGAAGTGGGGGGTGGACGAGAAGCTGATCCACCTCGGCAAGTTCTCGCTCCCCTCGGGCGTGCTCGCCGCGCTCAACCTCGACCGCTGGCAGGAAGACCCGAACCGCACGCGCGCGAGCCTCGCGATGCGCCGCGAGATCGTCGAGCAGTCACGCCGCCGCCTGAACGAGGAAGAGTTCAAGGCCGCCGTGAAGGCGATCCGCGAACGGAAGGAGCGGGAGCGGCGCGAGGCCGAGACGGCCAGGAACACTGCGCCAGTAGCGAACGGCTACTAGGCGTCCGCTACCAGCTGCAACGCCGGCTCCATCTCGCAGAACGGCCGGAACACCCCACAGACCACGCCGAGGATCGCGAAGTCGTCGGTGGGGCCGACGGTGATGGAGCGCTCGGCGGGGTTCGCCGGCTCGAGCACGATGGTCTGGCCGCGATGCGTGAGCGTCTTGACCGTCGCTTCGGTGCCGATGCGCGCGGCGACGATGTCGCCGTCCTGGGCACGGCGCGACGGCGAGACCATCACGTAGTCGCCATCGAGGATGCCGCGGCCGTTCATGCTCTCGCCCATCACCTTGAAGTAGAACACGTCCTCCGAGGGGACGAAGCGGCGATCGGTGGTGATGTAGTTGGTGCGGTTCTCGGGGAGGAGCGCGGGCTCGCCGGCGTGGATCTTACCGTAGACGGGAACCGGCTGGACGTTCGCCGTTCCGCCGATGCCGAGCAGCCTGACGCCACGCGACCTCGCACGGTCGCGTTCGATGTACCCCTTCGAGGCGAGCGAGTGGAGCAAGTCGGAGACGGTCTTCGTCGACTTGATCCGGAACTTCCGCGCGATGTCGCGGATGCTCGGCTGGTAGGTATTCTCGGCGAGAAAGTCGATCAGGTAGTGATAGACTTTCTGCTCGAGTGCCGTGAGTGGCTCCCCCATTGGAGTCCTCCGAAAAGCGGCCGCCGGGTGGGTGGCCGCCCCCCGGTGTTCCGGCCCGTTGCGGTAAGGTATGGCCGCGTTCGGCGACCCGTCAATGGATTAGTACACTCCAATGACTCATTTCGTCGTGAGCCGGCGCTCGGCAGCCTCGATGCGCCGCAGTGATTTCTCCCGGCCGAGCATCAGCAGGACGTCGAAGATTCCCGGGCTGACGGCCAGTCCCGTGAGCGCGACCCGCAGCGGCTGGAAGATCTTTCCTCCAGCGATCCCGCGCTCCTCGGCGAGCTGGCGCAGCGACTCCTCCATGGCGGCCGCATTCCACTCCGTCTTCGAGAGTCGCTCGCGCGTCGCGTGCAGCACGTCGCGCGTCGCCGCGGCGTCCTTCCACTGCTTGGCCACGGCGTCGGGGTCGTAGCTGATGTCGTCCACGAAATACGGCGCTGCCTGACGCACGATGTCGTCGGTGGTGCGCGCGCGCACCTTCAGCAGGTCGAGCAGCGCGTAGTACCAGTCCCGCCGCGAATCGAGCGTCGCCTCGGTCGCGTACCCCGCGGCGACCAGCAGCGGTGTCACGCGCGGCGCGAGCTCGGCGGCGGGCGTTCGGCTCAGGTGCTGCCCATTCATCCACTCGAGCTTCTTCGGATCGAAGACAGCGGCCTTCTTCTGCAGCCCGTCCTCGGAGAAGAGCGCGATCATCTCGTCGAGTGTCATGACCTCGCGGTCGCCTCCCGGCGACCAGCCGAGCAGCGCGAGGAAATTGAGCATCGCGCCGGGAAGAATTCCCTGGTGCTGATAGTCGCCGACGGCGGTCGCCCCGTGCCGCTTGCTCAGCTTCTTGCCATCGGTGCCATGGATCATCGGCAGGTGCGCGAACTTCGGCAGCTCGGAACCGAGCGCGCGGTAGAGCATGATCTGCTTCGGCGTGTTCGAGATGTGATCGTCGCCGCGCATCACGAGCGTGATCCCCATCGCGATGTCGTCCGACACGACCGCCATGTTGTAGATCGGCGTGCGGTCGGAGCGGAGGATCACGAAGTCCTCGATGTCCTTGTTCGGGAACGCGATCCGCTCGTGAACGAGGTCGTCCCACTCGGTGGTCCCGTCGGGGACGCGGAAGCGGAGGACGTGCGGCTCGCCCGCGCGGACCCGGCGCTCGACCTCTTCGCGCGGGAGCCGGTCGCAGCGGCGATCGTACTTGAAGCTCTCCTTGCGCGCTTCGGCGTCGCGCCGGCGCTCCTCGAGCTCGGCCGGCGTGCAGAAGCATCGATAGGCAGTGCCGTTGGCGAGCATGCGGTCGGCGTCGGCCTGGTGCCGCTCGAGGTTCGCGCCCTGGTAGACGACGGCCTCGTCCCAGTCGAGGCCGAGCCACGTCAGCCCCTCGAAGATCGCGCGCGTGCTCTCCTCGGTGCTGCGCGCCTTGTCGGTGTCCTCGATGCGAAGGAGGAAGACGCCGCCGTTCTTCCGCGCGTAAAGCCAGTTGAAGAGCGCGGTGCGCGCACCACCGACGTGCAGGTAGCCAGTCGGGGACGGTGCGAAGCGGAGGCGGGGGACTGACATTCGGACGGGAGAGGAGAGAAAAGCAACGGGTGCCAGGCCGTCGCCGGAGCGGATCCGGGAACCGTCTGACACCCGAGCATTGGTACGGAGAGAGAGGGATTCGAACCCTCGATACAGGCCTTAACCCGTATGCCGGTTTAGCAAACCGGTGCCTTCAGCCACTCGGCCATCTCTCCTGGGCCCGCGAGCGCGGCGAACACCAAATCTAACCGGTCGCCGGAGCTCGCTGCAACCCGCGCGCGCGTGACGGGGAGTGGTCTGAGGGCGTCGAAGCAGACATATGCTCCTCATTCTCTGCGCGGTCTTCGTCCTGTCCGGTGTGGCTGGACTCATCTACGAGTCCATCTGGACGCGCTACCTCGGTCTGTTCGTCGGGCACAGCGCGTACGCGCAGGTGCTGGTGCTCGTGATCTTCCTCGGCGGGATGTCGCTCGGCGCGCTCGCCATCGGGCGCCGCGCGGAGCGCGTGCGCGACCCTCTCCGCTGGTACGCAGGCATCGAGCTCGCCGTCGGCGTGATCGGACTGCTCTTCCACGACATCTTCGTCTGGACGACGCAGGTCGCGTACGACTCGGTTTTTTCGGCGCTCGGACCGGGCGCGATGCACGTCATCGCGAAATGGACGATCGCCGCCCTGCTCATCCTCCCGCAGTCGATCCTGCTCGGCGCGACCTTCCCGCTCATGTCGGCCGGGGTGCTCCGCCATTCGCCCGACGGCGCGGGCCGGAAGATCGCGCTCCTCTACTTCGCGAACTCCCTCGGCGCCGCTGTCGGCGTGCTGCTGGCGGGGTTCGTGTTCATCAACGCCGCGGGGCTTCCCGGAACGCTCCTCGCAGCCGCGATGGCGAACATCGTCGTCGCGGGTGTGGTCTTCGTCGCGGCGCGGCAGATGCCGGCCCGGGTTCACGCCCTCGAGGCGACCGCCGCCGAAGGCTCGACGCCGCCCAAGCGCCCGACGCTGGTCCTCACGGTTGAGCTGAAGCGCTTGCTGCTCGCCGTGAGCTTCGGCACGGCGGTGTCGTCGTTCATCTACGAGATCGGCTGGATCCGGATGCTCTCGCTGGTGCTCGGCGCCGCGACGCACTCGTTCGAGCTGATGCTGTCGGCATTCATCCTCGGCCTCGCGATCGGCGCCTTCGTGATCAGGCGACGCGCCGGCGACGAAGGAGACTCCCTGCGCCGCCTGGCGCACGTGCAGCTCGCGATGGGCGTGCTGGCCGTCATCACGCTGCCGATCTACCTCAAGTCCTTCGAGTGGATGGCCGGGTTCATGGCGGCGTTCAGCCGCGCGCCCGCGGGGTACACCGCCTTCAGCATCTCCCGCT
Source organism: Gemmatimonadaceae bacterium (assembly GCA_036262535.1). Taxonomy (GTDB): domain Bacteria; phylum Gemmatimonadota; class Gemmatimonadetes; order Gemmatimonadales; family Gemmatimonadaceae; genus JABFXC01. Next base: position 26,915 of record DATAIS010000383.1, read on the forward strand.
ACGTGATCTGTCTCGCCGTGATGCTGCCGGCGACGATCTGCGCCGGGATGACGCTGCCCTTGATCACCCGCCTCCTGCTGCGCGGCGCGCAGGGTGAGCGGGCGTTAGGCCAGGTCTACGGCGTCAACACGCTGGGATCGATCGTCGGCGTGGCGCTGGCGGCGCTCGTGGTGCTCCCGCTCGTCGGCCTCAAATGGATGATCGTTCTCGGCGGCCTCATCGACGTCGGTCTCGGCGTGTGGCTGCTCACCGCGCGCGAAGGAGCGGCGGGATCGCGCGCGTCGCTGCGCCGGCTCGCACCCGCGCTCGCGACGCTCGCCGTCGTGGTGCTGGTCGGCGCGGTGACGCGCTTCGATCGGGGGATGCTGACCAGCGGCGTGTTCAGGTACGGCGTCGCGCGGCCGGCCAACGCACCGACGATCGTGTACTATGCCGACGGTCGCACGGCGACGGTGAGCGTGCGCCGCATCGTCTCGGGACGCGGCCTCTCGCTGCAGACCAACGGCAAGCCCGACGCCTCACTCGGACCGGAGTGGTTCGGCGCGCCAGGCAAGCCGACGCGCTTCACGCACGACGCCTCGACGCAGCTCCTCCTTCCCCTGGTGACGCTCGCGCACGTGCCGGACGCGCGCGTCGCCGCGGTGATCGGCCAGGGCTCGGGGATGTCGTCGCACGCGCTGCTCGGCGACCCCGCGCTCGAGAAAGTTGTGACGATCGAGATCGAGCCGGAGATGATCGAGGCGTCGCGGCGGTTCTATCCCGCGAACCGGCGCGTCTTCGACGACCCGCGCGCGCGCTTCGCGATCGAGGACGCGCGCTCCTACTTCGCCTCGCAGAACGAGCGCTACGACCTGATCCTCTCCGAGCCGTCGAATCCGTGGGTGGCGGGAGTGTCGGGGCTGTTCACGACCGAGTTCTACGCGCACGTGCGGCGTTTCATGACGGAGCGCGGCGTCTTCGGGCAGTGGCTCCACGTCTCGGAGATGCACGACGGACTGGTGCTCTCCGTGGTCCGCGCCGTCGCCGAAAACTTCTCCGACTACGCGCTCTATACGGTCAGCAACCACGACATCCTCATCGTCGCGACGAACGGCGGGGCGCTGCCGCGCCCCGACTGGTCGGTGTTCCGGCGCGCCGGCATCGCCGAGGACTTCCAGCGCGTGCTGCCGCTGACCCCGCCGATGCTCGATGCGCTCCGCATCGCCGACGCGGCGACGCTCGCGCCGCTCGTGCGCGGTGGGGGAGGGAACTCGGACTTCTACCCGACGCTCGACCTCGGCGCGGAGCGCTCGCGCTACCTGAAGGAGGAAGCGATCGGAATCGTCGCCCTCTCGGGTGACCGCTTCGGCGTCGCGCGGCTCCTCGAGCCATACCGCGCCGGTCCCACCGACGACGCGTACACGGTGGTGGGTGGGATCCCGCGGCTCGAGGCGATGGAGCTCGCGGCGCGCGTGAGGGGCGGGCAGTACGCCGGCGCCGATCCGCTGAAGGTCGTCGCCGCTCAGCGTGTGGCACTCACCGAGCGGATGCTCGCGTCGAACGACCCGCCGGTGGACTGGCGCGCCTGGATCGACGCGGTGCGCGATGCAGAGGAGACGCGCGCCGGCGGGAGCGCGGGCGTCGCCGATACCGCATTCTTCGCGCGAGTGGACCGCTATCTCGCACGGCAGAAGCCACCCGAGGAGGTGCGCGCCGCGGTGCGCTTCCTCCGTGGCCTCGCCGACCGCGATTTCACGAGTGCCGCGACCGCATCCGACGTCCTCCTCGCGGCGGCGGCCCGGGGAGAGCTCTGGCTTCCGCCGGAGCTTCTGGGCGAAGGCGCCGTCGTCGCCTACCTGCGAACCGGTAATGCCCCCGGAGCTCGCGCGGCGATGCCGCTCGTGGAAGCGCGCCGCGCCGTGACCGATGCGCGCTTCCAGCTCCTCGACGCCTGGATCCGCGCCGCCGAAGCCGCGCAGCGCGCCCCGACCGCGGCCAGCCGCTAGTTCGGAGTCATCCCTCGCGAGCGCGGCGAGCGATGGGACCTGTTCTCACTGTTCTGGGGATTGGGAGCGGGGAGCTGAATAGAACTGCAAATCGGGAGCTGGACAGGGAGGCCCCGATTGGGATCGGAATCGGGAGGTGGGAAGCCGGTTTCGCGCATGCGAGGATCCCATCTCCCCGTCCCCTTCCCGATCGGCCCCTTCCGATCCGGCATCCCCGTTGCGGTTCAATTCAGCTCCCCGCTCCTCGCTCCTACGCGCCGGGAGAGAAGGTCCCCGCAGGCGCTGCGCGCCCGCGGGATGACCAGCGAAAAACCAAGCGCCCCGAGCTGCGAGGCTCGGGGCGCTGTCCATTCATCTCAGCGGAGGGCACAGGATTCGAACCTGTAAGTCGCTCGCGCGACGGCGGTTTTCAAGACCGCTGCATTAGCCATTCTGCCAGCCCTCCCGACTTCCCAAAGATCGGTGTCGGGAGGGCTGCTGCGCAACGTCGACCGCCCGGGTCCCGCTGTCGTGCCACTCTGGTCAGAACGTGTACTTCAGCCCGAGCTGCATCTGGAACTGGCTGGTGAGGAAGCTCTCCGGCGTCGCTCGCCCGAATGTCGTGTTCACCCGATACGAGAAGCGGCTCGTGGCCGCGGTGAACGCGGTCGGCGTCAGCAGCGCCTGATTCCCACCCAGGACTTCGTTCCGCTTCCCCCACTCCTTGTTCAGGCCATTCAGGACGTTGAAGAAGTCGGCCACGAGCTCGAGGCCCTGCGTGCGATATGTCGCGAAGCGCTTCGACAGGCGCGCATCGAGAACGTGCGTCCACGGGTTGCGGCACGCATTCCGGTCGATGACTCGCCCGCGGTTTTCGCTGAGGCACTTGTTGCCGGCGACGATCCGTTCGAGCGTCGCGGCGTCGGAGCCGGCGGCGAAGGTGTATGTGGCCGTCTCGCTCGCGTTCGGGACGTAGAGGCGGTCGTTCGTCGCCTTGTCGCCGTTCACGTCGCCGCCATAGATCGGCGTCCAGGGGAGGCCCGAGTAGCCGCGATAGATCCCGCTCACGAGGATCCCGAACGGCAGGTGCGTCGAGGGCGAGATCACGATCGAATGGGTGCGGCTGTAGCTCGCCGGCCCCCACTGGTTCGAGAAGTCGTTCGGGTTCCCGAAGGCGCGCGTGCTGTTGAACATGTCGAAGATCGCGATGCAGCACGATGTCGACCCGTTGTCGCGGGTACGGTCAAAGGTGTACGCCGCGTACAGCGCACCCCACCTGTTGCTCCCGTTGAGCGTCGCGATTCCCTGGAACGAGTTCCCCTCACCCGTAGACCGCTGCAACGCGACCTGGTTGAAGGCGGTGTTGACCCGCGAGCCGGTGGCGTTGAACGCGCCATTCGCGCCGATGGCCGTCGCCGGCGCGAAGACGGGGATGCCGCCTTCGATCCGGAAGCGCGGCGTCGTGTTGAGGTTCACGTCTTCGGCGACGTACTGGTTGCGCAGCCGGGAGTAGACCGCCTCGACGCCGACGCGCCAGCCCTCGGCGATCATCCGGTCGTAGCCGAGATTCGATTTCCACGCCGAGGCCTGCTCGAAGTCACGCGCGAACGCGTTGACTTCGGCGAGGCCGAACGCGCCGCCTGTGCAGCTCGTCGGGATCGTGCTCGGGTTCTGCGCGTAGCCCGCGTAGTTCGGCACCGGCGTGTTCGCAGCGGTGCAGGTGAGCACGCGCTGGTTGAGGCCCGTGTTCGCGAGGACGTTCGACGCCAGGACGTACGGCGACCGCCCGTAGAAGAGACCCGATCCGCCGCGGATCACCTGCCGCCCGTCGGCGTTCGGGTCGAAGGTGAAGCCGAGGCGCGGGGCGATGTTGTTGTTGTCCGACGGACGCTCCTGCACGTCGACGTTCGGGAAGGCGGTCTTCGCCGCGCTGTTCGCGGACGGCTTCGTGGGATACGCCGCGACGTCGTAGCGCAGCCCGTAGCTCAGGAACAGCCGTGGCGTCACCTGCCACTCGTCCTGGACGTAGAGCGCCGTCTCCCAGACGTCGAACTCGGCGATGGGTAGCGAACCGTCGGCACCGGCGAGCGCCCGCGTGAACCGCGTGGCATTGTTCCGCGCGAAGGCGCCGAGCGAGTCGTAGACGAAGCTGCCGAGCGCGTTGTTGTGGAAGTAGTTGTAGACGTGCTCCTTCATCACGTTCGCGCCGAGCTTCAGCGTGTGGTCGCCGTTCGTCCAGCGTACGTTGTCGATCAGCTCGATGGTGCGCTCGGACAGGTAGTTCGCGGCGAGGATCGGATCGCTGCCGAAGACGATGCTCGTGCGAACGCTGTCGGTCGCCGAGAACCGCGTCACGACGTTGTTGATCGTCACCTGTGGCGTCGGCACCCCGAAGGCCGGCGACGGATTCGAGGGGCGCGGCTTGATCTCGGCGGCGACCTGCCCGCGGAACTCGTTGGTGAAGCCACCGAAGACCGACTGCAGCGATGCCACGAAGCTGTTCGCCGACGTCTTGTAAGGCCCCGCGTTCGAGACGAGATCCGTCGACGTCGCCGTGTTCGCGAGCCGATCGTTCCGCTGCGTGAAATCGAGGTAGTTGTTGCGCACCGTGAGCGTGTGCGCATCGTCGATCTGCCAGTCGACGCGAGCGAAGGCACTGACCTCGTCGACGTTGGCGGTGAGCAGCCCGAGCTCGCGGCTCAGGTCCCAGCCGTAGACGGAACGCGCCGTCCTGATCAGCGAGTCACGCAGCGCGGGGCTGATCTTCCCCGCACGCTGCGAGGCGATGCTGTTCGACACGTCGAAGATCGCCTTCGGGTCGGCGGCCGTCTGCCGGTCGAGCGCGACGAAGAAGTGCGCGCGATCCTTCACGATCGGCCCGCCGATGGAGAAGCCGTATTGCTCCTTGGAGAAGTTCGTCGGCTTCGCGCCGAGGAAATCGTTGCCCGTGAGGCGGACGCCGCCAAGGTCGTCGCGGCGGAGGAAGCCGAACACCGAGCCCCGGAAGTCGTTCGTGCCGCTCTTCGTCACCGCGTTGACGGTGCCACCGGTGAAGTTGCCGCGCTCCACGTCGTAGCCCGCGGTCACCACCTGGATCTCCTTCACCGCCTCGATGGAGTAGGAGAAGGGAGCGCGATCGCCGCCACGCGCGTCGCCGCCGAAGAACGACTGGTTGTTGTTCACGCCGTCCATGAGGACGTTGGTCGAAGCCGTGCGTCCGCCGCCGATCGACTGTCCGCCGCCCGCTCCTGTGCGACCGAGGTCGCTCGTGCCGGGGGCGAGGACGACGAGATCCTTGAAGTTGCGCCCGTTCGTCGGCAGGTCGCGGAGCTGCGCCTCGCTGATGCGCGTGCTCACGCCCGTCTTCTGCCGCTCGATCAGCGGCGCGACGTCGGCGACGATGCGCTGCTCCTCGAGCTGGACGGTGCTCGTCTCGAGGCGGAAATCCGCCGGCGCGACCTCGCTGATCGAGAGTCGCACGTCACGCTGCTCGGCAGGACGGAATCCGATGCGCTGCGCGCGGAGGGTGTAGAGGCCGGGCGCGAGGAAGGGCAGCTGATAGCGGCCGCGCTCATCGGTCGCGGTGCCGCGACGGGTCCCTGTCTCGTTGTTGGTGGCCAGGACCGTCGCGCCGGCGATGGGGTTGCCGTCGGGTCCGGTGACTACGCCACGAACCGTGGCTGTCGTGGTGGCCTGCTGAGCCTGAACCCGCGTTCCGAAGAGGGCGAATGCGCCCATGGCAGCGGCCGCGACGAAGAAGTGCCGCGCCGACGGGAAGAAGGACATGCGAAATGGTGGTGATAGGGGGGAGCGGCGCCCTGATGCCCTGCGGAAGCGTGGCGCCGCTGAGTGGAATACCTCGGAAAAAACTAAGCCACCGGGACCGATTCGGAAGCCACCCAGAGCGGCCTTCCCGCTCAGCCAGCCTGAACGTGAATGGGTCGGCCGCTCAACCGGCGGCCGACCCATTCGTGCCTGTACTGTCCAACGGGTACTCCGCGCCGTAGCCCTCAGCGCCGCATGTTCGGTCCGATTCTGCCTGCGACGTCCACTACGCCCTGAACGACCGTCGCTGGCGGGATCGCGCAGTGTCCGTACGCGGGCACCCAGCGCTGCTCGAGCATGGAGCCGTTGCCGGCGGCTGTCACGCGAGCGCGGAGTGTGTCCTCATGAAAGGCGGGTACGACCGGATCCCACACGTTGTGAATCGTGATCGTCGGGATACGCAGATCGCCTGTCGACGTGAAGTTGTGGTCGATGTAGTTCTCGGCGGCTTTCCCGAACGAGAAGCGTTCCACCGTCTCGTTCGACCCCTCGATCATCGGCGCGACGAGAGCGGCGGGCACCACTGCTCGCCCGAGCTCGTACCGCGTGTCGGCGTTGTCGAACGGAGTCGAGCCGTGCGTCAGCTCGAGGACGTTGTTGATCGACCGCGCGTGGAACTGGATGCCCGCGTAGAGCGAGCCGACCAGCGTCTGGAATGCCGGCGTCGCGGGATTCGTCACGGGACCGGCCGCCGGGATGTCCACGTACGGCAGCGGCGTCTGCTTCGTGCTCGCGATCGCGTAGAGCCCCATCGGGTTGGACTGGACTGCCGCGACGACTTGGGGGAGGGTCACGACGGTCCCCTCGGGAACGCCGAGCAGGTTGCCGGCGAAGCGACCGGGGAAGTACACGTCGGCGAGGGCGCGAATGTTCGCGATGTACTGCGTCTCGATCTTCGAGCCGCCGACCATGCCACAGACTGCGACG
>DATAIS010000384.1:0-7410 GCA_036262535.1 Gemmatimonadaceae bacterium
GCATCACGCACGTGGCCGCGACTGGTCAGTACCCGGCCGGCGAGCGGGAGCGTCGTGTCGCCCTGGACAGCGTGAAGCCGAAGCGCCGTCCCTTCACGATCGGCGGCGCCTACTGCGCCTTTCTCGGTCTCTTCGGCGTGACGCAGGCACACGCCGCGGAGCCGGCGCCGCAGTTGAGCGGCTCGCGGGCCCGCCGTGCGCGCGAGCGCGAGCTCGTCGAGCGCCAGCAGCGCGAGCGCGACTCGCTCGCCGCGCTTCACCCGGACCAGCAGCGTCCCGCCGCCCCGGCGCCGAGCCTCGGCATCTCCGCGGCGGCGGGCGCGGGGGGCGACTTCCTGCTGCCGCCGTACGCGCAGGTGGGACAGGGCGGCATCGAGGTCGTGCGCGGGCGGGTCGTCGAGGCGGAGCGGACGCGCGATCTCTACGGCGTCGAGATCCACAAGAAGTTCGCGCTCGCCATCGCCTGCATCGTCTTCGTGCTCATCGGTGCGCCGGTCGCGCTCCGCTTTCCGCGCGGCGGCGTCGGTCTCGTGATCAGCGTCAGCCTCGTCGTCTTCGCGCTCTACTACGTCGGCCTCATCGCGGGGCAGTCGCTCGCCGAACACGGCACGCTGTCGCCGTTCCTCTCGATGTGGCTGGCGAACATCGTCTTCGGCCTGCTCGGACTGATCCTCTTCATCCGCATGGGCCGCGAGCAGAGCACGTCGCGCGGCGGCGACATGCGCGAGCTGCGCGAGACGATCCGCGTCTGGCTCGCGACGCAGGGGCGGAAGATCGGGCTCAAGACCGACCGCCGGCGGCGCGTGGTGACCTGAGCGATGTTCGACCGTATCGCGCGGCTCTTCGGCGTCCGGGCGCTCGACCGCTACGTGTTCAGCGAATGGTTCAAGATCTTCGTGAACACGGCGCTCGGCTTTCCGCTGCTGATCATCATCATCGACCTCACCGACAACCTCGAGAAGTACCTCGCGCGCAACCTCAGCAAGTCGAAGATCGCGCTCAGCTACCTCTACTGGCTGCCGGAGTCGATGTTCCTCATCCTCCCCGCCGCGGTGCTCTTCGCGACGGTCTTCTCGATCGGCTCATTCACGCGCTACAGCGAGGTGACGGCGGCGAAGGCGAGCGGGATCTCGTTCTTCCGGCTCATCCGCCCCATCGTCGCGGGCTCGATCATCGCGGCGATCCTCGGGCTGGTGCTCGGCGAGCTGACGCCGGTCACGACCGCGCGCCGGAACGACATCATCGAGGAGGGGCGCGACACGCGCGGAACGGAGCGATACAACTTCGTCTACTCGGCCGAGCAGGGGCGCGTCTACAAGGCGGCGCAGCTCTCGGTGCCGACGGCGACGCTGTCGAGCCTCCAGATCGAGCGGAAGGGACGGCGCAACGACCCGACCTACCCGACGGTGATCGTCAGCGCGCAGAGCGCGGTCTGGAGGCCGGGCAACACGTGGACGCTCCGGAGCGGCGCGATCCACATCGTCCCGACCGACGGCAACGACGTCACCATCGCCTTCGACTCGCTGCGCGACAAGGCGATGAAGGAGCAGCCGGCCGACCTCCTCGCGACGCCGCGCTCTCCGCACGAGATGGGCTACCGCGAGTTGAGTCGCTTCATCCGCGCGCTCGAGCGTTCGGGGGGCGACGCGAACGAGCTCAAGGTCGAGCGCGCGCTCAAGATCGCGATCCCGATCACCTGCATCATCATCGCGCTCTTCGGCGCACCGCTCGCGACGAGCACCCAGCGCGGCGGCGCCGCCTACGGCATCGGCGTGAGCCTCGGCATCACCATCGTCTTCCTGATGATGATCCAGCTGACGAAGGCCGTCGGCGGGAAGGGGTTGCTCACGCCCGATCTCGCGGCGTGGCTGCCGAACGTGATCTTCGCGGTCGTCGGCGCATGGCTGCTCTCACGTACACGCACCTGACCGGTACGACTTGGCCACGCGCTCGACACCGATAGGCGGCCGCCCCACCGAGCAGTACCCGGTGATGCAGCGGACCGGCATCCGTCTCTTCCGGCGGATGTCGCGCTGGGCGACGGGGAACATGCGCAGCCTCGGGCTCAGGGTGTATTTCCTGCGCGACATCGGCCGCGCGCTCGGCGATCCGGCGACCTACCTGCCCGAGACCATTCGCCAGATGCGGGTCATCGGCGTGGACTCGATCCCGCTCGCCTGCATCGTCGCCGCGTTCATCGGCGCGGTGATCGCGCTCCAGGTGCGCTACCAGCTCTTCGCCGGCATCCAGCTCTCGGTCGTCGCGCTGTCGGTGCGGCAGATGATCGTCCTCGAGCTCGGGCCCCTGCTCACGGGGCTCGTGCTCACCGGCCGCGTCGGCGCGCGCATGACGGCGGAGATCGGGACGATGCGAGTGACCGAGCAGATCGATGCGCTCGAGACGCTGGCGTACGACCCGGTCGCGTTTCTCGTGGTGCCACGGCTGCTCGCGGCGCTGGTGATGCTTCCGATCCTGACGATCTTCGCGGACGTGGTCGGGATCGCGGCGGGCTATCTTACCTCCGTGACGGCCACGGACGTCCTCTCGTCGCAGTTCCAGGAGGGGCTGCGGCTGGGGTTCGCGCCCTTCCAGCTCTTCTACAGTCTGCTCAAGGCGACCATGTTCGGCGGCGCGATCGCGTTCATCTGCTCGTACGAGGGCTACATCACCGAGGCCGGGGCGGAAGGTGTCGGCCGCTCGACGGCGAAGGCGGTGGTCATCGCGAGCGTGGCGATCCTCGTCCTCGACGCGCTCACCGCCGCGCTCCTCGCGCCACAACTTCAGGCATGAGACGACGAAACGAGGTCCTGGTCGGTGTCGTGGTGCTGGTCGCGCTGATCCTCGGCATATTCGGTACGCTCTGGCTCGTGCGCGGCGGCCTCGCGTCGGGGTACCCGCTCTACGCACGCTTCCCCTGGGGATCGGGGCTCAAGCAGGGGCAGCCCGTGCTGCTGAGCGGCGTCAACGTCGGCTACGTCGGCGACATCGACCTCCAGCAGGACGGGACCGTGACGGTGACGCTGCGCATCCTTGGCGACTACAAGGTGCCGGACGGGTCGATCGCGACCGTCGAGCCGAACGGCTTCTTCGGTGACATGATGGTCGCGCTCCGGCCGAGCGCTCCCAATCTCGTCAGCTACCCGCCGGGGGACACCATACCGACGGGCAAGCCGTCGGTGAGCATGGCCGACATCCTGGCGCGGCTCGACACCGTTGGCCGGAGCGTGCGCGAGGTGTCGGACGCCTTCCAGATCGAGATGGTGCAGCGCCGGGGCATCGCCGACCTCCGCGCGACGCTCGAGCAGAGCGCGCGCTTCATGACGCAGCTCAACGCGATCGCGGCGCAGCAGAGCCTCGAGATCTCGCGCACGACGGCAGCGCTTCGGCGCACAGCGGGGGCGATCGACAGCGCGAGCGTGGACTCGACGGTGCGCAACCTCCAGGCGACGAGCGCCAACATGGCCGCCCTCTCGGCCGACCTCCGGAAGACGAACGAGCAGCTCACGCTCGTCGTGGCGAAGCTGAACAACGGCGAGGGCACCGCCGGGAAGCTCCTCACCGACACCCTCCTCTACCGCGACGTCCGCAACCTGGTGGGGCGCATCGACTCGCTGACCGCGGACTTCAAGCGGAACCCGCGCCGGTACATCAACCTGGAAATCTTCTAGGCGGGCCACGGCCTCGTAACGGCCCGCGCGCAATCTTGACCCGCCGGGGCGGCGAGCCGTACCTTCCGTCGCCCGCATTTCCCCCCGTCCTGCCTGCCCCCGGGCGGGGGCTGCAACGCCCATAAAAACGGAGTCATCCGATGAGTCTTCGGAGTTCGCTCTTGCGCGCTGCCGCGCTTGGCGCCTTCCTCGGCGTCCTCACCCTTCCCGCCGCCGCGCAGGTCACGACGGGTTCGATCACCGGCACGGTGACGGGTGACCAGTCGCAGCCGATCGAGGAGGCGCAGGTTCAGGTCGTCAACCGCGCCACCGGCTTCTCTGCCGTCGTCCGCACCAACGCCGCCGGCCGCTACACGGTCCCTGGCCTGGAGCCGGGCGGTGCCTACGCGGTGACTGTCCGCCGCATCGGCTATCAGCCCGAGACGCGCGAGAACATTCGCGTCAGCCTCAGCCAGGCGACTCCGCTCAACTTCGCCCTCGCCGCCCAGGCGACGGTGCTCGGCGAGGTACGCACGGTCGCCGCGCAGGACGCGATCATCAATCCGACGCGCACGGGCATCGCGACGACGATCAGCGACACCGCTCTCCGTCGTCTGCCGACGCTGAACCGCAACTTCACCGATTTCGTCGCGCTGACTCCGCAGATCTCGTCGGCCGGCCCCGGCCTCTCGGGTGGCGGGACGAACAACCGCTACAACAACATCCAGATCGACGGCGCGACGGAGTCCGATCTGTTCGGCCTCGGTTCCACCGGCCAGCCGGGAGGACAGGCGCAGGGCAAGTCGATCGGCATCGAGTCGGTCAAGGAGTATCAGGTTCTCCTCGCGCCCTACGACGTCCGGCAGGGGAATTTCGCCGGAGCGCTGATCAACGCGGTGACGAAGAGCGGCACGAACGAATTCAGCGGCTCGGCGATCCTGTCGACGCGCAATCAGGGCTTCACCCGCTCCCAGCCGTACATCACGAAGTACGAGCAGTCACAGTACGGCGTCTCGCTGGGCGGCCCGATCCTCAAGAACCGCGCGTTCTTCTTCGTCAACCCGGAGTTCCAGGTCCGCAAGCTCCCCGCGACCGGCGAGTACATCGGTCTCAGGACGACGACCTTGCGCCAGTCGACGGTCGATTCCATCAACAACCTGGTTCGCGGCTATGGCCTGCCGAGCGGCGGCTCGGGCGGATTGAGCAACAACGAGAACCCGCTCCACAACTTCTTCGCGCGTATCGACGTCAACCTTCCGGCGAACACGCAGCTGGTGCTCCGCCACAACTACGGCTTTGCGCGCGACGACAACTTCAGCCGCAGCGCCGGCAACTTCCGCCTGACGAGCAACGCGTACGCGTTCCGGTCGACGAAGAATGCGACCGTCGCGCAGCTGCGCTCGGTCTTCGGCAGCGGCGCGTACAACGAGCTTCTCCTCAACCGGACGACGATCCGCGATCGCCGGCAGCCGGCGTTGACGAAGGTCCCGCAGATCGAAGTCATCACCCCAGGCTACACCGTCACTCTCGGGGCGGAGCGTTCGTCGCAGGGGAACGAGCTCGATCAGGACATCTGGGAAGTGACGGACAACTTCACCCTGCCCTGGGGCGCCCACCGCTTCACCGTTGGCACGCAGAACCAGTTCTACAAGGTCCGCAATCTCTTCGCGCAGCACTCGTGGGGTTACTGGACCTTCGGCAGCGTCGACTCGCTGGCGCTCGGGCGCGCGCGCAGCTACCGGGTCGGCGCGCCGGTTCGCGGCGACGGCGCGGTGCGCTTCAACGCGGCCTCCTACAGCGGCTACATCCAGGATGAGTGGGCGGCCACACCGCGGCTCAACATCAGCTTCGGCCTGCGCGCGGACGTTCCCGTCTTCAAGGACAGGCCGCCCTTCAACAAGGAAGTCGTCGACTCGTTCAGCATCAACACGAGCGACGTCCCCTCGGGGAACATCGAGTGGTCGCCGCGGGTGGGCTTCAACTGGAATGTCACCGGCGACGACATGAACCAGCTCCGCGGCGGCATCGGGCTCTTCTCGGGGCGCCCCGCGTTCGTGTGGCTCTCGAATGCGTTCCAGAACTCGGGGCTGAGCGGTGTCGCGCAGCTCACCTGCGGCACTCCGGCGCTCGCTCCGCAGCTGACGACCGCGAACGCGGCCAAGCCGCCGACGTCGTGCAACCCTCCCGCCGGCGGGGGCCCGCCGCAGACGGCGGCGGCTGGCGCACAGCTCGATCTGCTCGACCCGGGGCTCAAGTTCCCGCAGAACCTTCGCACGACCCTCGGCTACGATCGCGTCGTCGGCCAGAACTGGGTCGTGACGGCGGAGGCGATGTACACGAAGGGAGTCAACGGCCTCTTCTACGAGAACATCGCGCTCGCCGGCATCCAGGGTTACGACCGGACGGGCCGCGCGATCTACGGACCCACCCCCGGCAACCCGGTGCGAAAGCGGACCAACCGCAACCAGGTGCTCTACGTGACGAATCAGTCGAACGATCGCGCGTACAACCTGACCGGCGGCGTCCAGCGCAAGTACGCGGACCGCTACGAGGGATCCCTCTTCTATACGTACTCGCGCGCGTTCGACGCACAGTCGAACGCCTCGAGCACCGGCGTGTCGCAGTATCAGTTCGGCCGCGTCTGGGGATTCGACCAGAAGGACCGGAGCGCGACGACGTCGTACTTCGAGCAGCGTCATCGCATCGTCGCGCAGGGGACGTATTCGTTCCCGACGAGGACCGACCTGACGCTCATCTACTTCGGCGAGTCGGGTGGCCATTACGACTACTCGACGAACGCGGACCTGAACGGCGACGGCTTCAACCAGAACGACCCGCTCTACGTTCCGCGCAACGCGCTCGATCCGACCGAGATGGTCTTCCAGTCCCAGACCTACGGCGGCGTCACCTATACCCCGTCCCAGCAGGCCGACGCGTTCCAGCGCTTCATCGAGTCGACGCCGTGTCTCCGGGACCATCGCGGGAGCCTCGCGCCGCGCATGGGATGCTCGAACCCGTGGACGCACCGGCTCAACGTGTCGGCGCGGCAGACGCTGCCGACGATGTGGGGCCAGAACCTGTCGCTGCAGATGGACGTCTTCAACTTCCTCAACCTCCTCAACAAGGAGTGGGGCCAGCAGGCGTTCGGTGGGGGCCTCAACCCGTACCTCCTGCTCGACTACCGTGGCCGGACGGGCTCCGGCTCGACGCCCGCGAGCACGCTCCTCAACTCGCAGCCGATCTGGAGCTTCAACCCCCGGTACAAGAAGTTCCTCTCGAACAACCTGAGCTCGAATTACCAGATCCAACTACAGCTCCGTTATTCCTTCTAGGCGCGGAGTCGGCTGTTAGCTCTTAGCTCTTAGCGTAAAGCAACGGCGGCTGACGAAGAGAGTCTCGTCAGCCGCCGTTGCTTTTTCGCAGTCGCTGAGCGCTAAGAGCTAATAGCTAATAGCCCGCCGTTCGGCGTCGCCCGACAGTCAGGTAGTAAACCGGCACCCCGACGAGGATGATCGCGAACACCGCCAGCGTCGGCACCCGGCTCCCGGGATCGATCACCGCATTCCCGAGCAGGAAGAGCGACGCGATGACGAACAGGGCGGGGACGATCGGGTAGAGCGGCACCTTGAAGGGGGCGTCGTAGTCGGCGCGCTTGCGGAGGACGAAGATCGACGCCACGCCTAACGCGTAGAAGGGCACGATCGCCGTGACGAAGGCGTCGGCGAGCTGCTCGAACGTCCTGAGCAGGACGAAGACGATCCCG
>DATAIS010000385.1:0-3077 GCA_036262535.1 Gemmatimonadaceae bacterium
GCTCTACGTGGCCGAAGCGGACAACAACGCGGTCGCCGTCTTCTCACTGCCGGACAACCGGCTCGCGGGCCGCATCCCCACCGACTGGTATCCGACCGCACTCGCCGTCGCCGGCGACTCTCTGCTCGTGCTCAGTGCGAAGGGACGTCCACCGGCAGCGAACCCCGGTGGTCCGACCCCCTTGGTCGGTGAGCGCGACGTCACGCAGTACACGCTCGGCCAGCTCACTGGTACGATCGCGGCGATCGCGCCGCCGCGCGTCGGAAGCGACGCCCTCGACGAGCTCTCCGCCCGCGTCGCGCGCGTCAATTTCTGGAACGCGAAGGCGCGGGAGTCGCGCGCGCGCGCGCAGTACCCGCCCTTCGAGCACGTCATCTACATCATCAAGGAGAACCGCACCTACGACCAGGTGCTCGGCGACCTGGCCGTCGGCGACGGCGACACCTCGCTCGTGCTCTTCCCGCGCTCGGTGACGCCCAACCATCACGCGCTCGCCGAGCGCTTCGGCGTCTACGACCGCTTCCACGTCAACGCCGAGGTCAGCGCCGACGGCCACAACTGGTCGATGGCCGCGTACGCGACCGATTACACCGTGAAGACGTCGCAGCAGAACTACTCGGGACGCGGGCGCACCTACGACTACGAGGGGACGAATCGCGAGGACTGGGACTCGACGCGCATGATGGCGCGCGCTCCGGAGGACGACGCCGCCGAGCCGGGCAACGGCTACCTCTGGAACTCCGCCGAGCGCGCGGGGATCACCTTCCGCAACTACGGTGAGTTCGTGACGCCGGCGATGGGCGCGGAAGATGACGTGATCAAGAAGGTGTACGTCGGGCTCAAGCCGTTCCTGGCGCGGAACACGAGCCGCGCCTTTCCTGGCTACGACCTGAGCATCCCCGACCAGCGGCGCGCCGACGTTTTCATACAGGAGTTGCGGGCGTTCGACGCCCGCAACGAGCTGCCGCGACTGATCATCATGCGCCTGCCGAACGACCACACCGAGGGCGCGGCCGCGGGGCGCCCGACGCCGCGCGCGCACGTCGCCGACAACGACCTCGCGCTCGGCCGCGTCATCGAGGCGCTGTCGAAGACGCGCTTCTGGGGGCGCACGGTCGTCTTCGTTCTCGAGGACGATGCGCAGGATGGCCCCGATCACGTCGACTCGCATCGCTCGCCGCTCTTCGTGATCTCTCCGTGGGCCGCGGGTGGATTGCATCACCGCTGGGCGAACACCACCGACGTCCTCGCGACGATCGCCGAGATCCTCGGACTCGGCTCGCTGTCACAGTTCGATCATTACGGCGAGCCGCTGCGCGACGTCTGGCGCTCGACACCAGATACGCGTCCGTACACCGCGCTCGTGCCGGCGGTGCCGCTCGACGAGAAGAGCCCGCGCAACACCGGCGCGGCACGCATGTCGGAGCGGCTCAGCCTCCGTTACGAGGACCGCGGCGACGACGAGACCTTCAACCGTATCCTCTGGATGGCGGTGAAGGGAGAGAACGTCCCCTACCCCGGCGCACGCGAAGCCTCGGCGCCGGAGTGGGCGAAGCCGGCGCCATGACGACGGGCCCCCGCGGAGCGCGGAGCGCCGGGCTGCTGCTCTCGCTTGGCGAGTTCCTCGAGCACTTGAGCGCTTGGAACAGCTGGTTGGGATGACACGGATTCAACGGATGACGCAGATCGCTTCGTGAGCATACCGGGCGCCGTGCACCCGATCGGCATCACGCAGAACTGCCTTGGGGCAAGCGGGGCGAGACCATCTCTCCACGCGTGCCCCGAGGCTTTTCCGGCCAGGTGCGAGGGGGAGAGCCCTTCCCAGGAGCGATCCGTTCATCCGGTTCATCCGATTCATCCCAACTGGCTGTTGCTGTTTGCGGTGCTGTTGCCGTTTCTGTTCTCCGTAAGCTCCGCGAGGCCGTCTCCGCGTTCGACTGCGCCGACGCTGGGAGCCGATCGCCTTGTCCGATGCGACGAGTCGGGATCGGCACGCGGACTGCTGCGCAATCTGCTGCCGGTGCAGCGCTCCACGACGTGGTGGGGGCCGCAGTACGGCACCACCGCAGCATGGAGCAGCATATGAACAGAAGAGCACTCGCAGTTCTCGCGGCCGTCCCGCTCGTCGTCGTCCTCGCGTCGTGCGACGGAGCAGCGAAGCCGGCCGGACCGTCGACGCAGGCACAGAGCCAGTCGGATGCATCGACGACGAAGGGACGCGTCAGCCTCACGCCGGAGCAGGCCGCGCTGATCGTCGGGAAGATCGACGCGCTCGCGGCGCGGGTACAGGCGCTCGAGACGAATGGCAGCCTCTCGCACGGTGAAGTCCAGCGTCTCATCGCGCAGCTCGACATCGCGCGCCGGGCGCTTGGCGGCAGCGGCGCGAGCGCTCTCGTCGCCACCACCGCCGCACAGCAGCCGGTGCTCGCTGACATCGGCAAAGCGCTCAATGCGCTGCTCAAGTTCCTCGAGAACGTGCTCGACCTCACGACCGATCTGCCGAACCAGGTCGTGGATCCGATCGTGTCCGGGGTCATCGACCTGCTGACAGGGTTGATCAGTCTGCTTACGGGGGCCTGAGCGAACTGCCGCTCGGGCTGATCTGTACGACGAAGGTTCAGCCGGATTCTGCGGATTGAAACCGATCCTGCGGATATCCCTCGTGGCGTAGTGGCTCCACGTCGCCGGCCGATATCACGCGGAACTGCCTGGGGGCAAGCGGGGCGAGACCATCTCTCCACGCTTGCCCCAAGTCGTCAAGGGCCGGTGTGCGGGACCTCGAGTGCCGAGGGGCAGATCCGCAGGATCCGGGTGCATCGGCCTCATCCGGCTGAACCTTCGTCGTAACTGCCAGCCCGAGCGGCAGTGCACCCTTGCGGGGCCTCGGGCCGGGCGGTAATTCCGAGCCAGCAGGACACTTCCACCCAACAGAGGACGTCGATGGATCAACCCGTCACGATCGATCGCCGGGAGGCGATTCGCCGTGTCACGCTGCTGCTCGGCGGCGTCATGGCGGCGCCGACTATTGCCGGCGCGATGAAGATCGACCTCGCCGCGCTCGGCGCTCCCGAATGGGC
>DATAIS010000386.1:0-7817 GCA_036262535.1 Gemmatimonadaceae bacterium
AAGCCGAACCCCTTCGCGTCGTTGAACCACTTCACCTTGCCGGTCGTACGCATACCTAGCTCCTAAGAACGCTGTGCCCGGTTGCGACCGGGCGAAAACGGCGCGCCGGCCACCGTGGCGCGGCGCGCGGGACCAATCTACACCGTTCGGCCCGTCAGGCAACCAACGTTTCGTGCGCGCCGTCACTTCAGCGTGGCGGGGGAGCTGGGGTCGGGGCGGGCGTCGGAGTCGCGGACGTGCCCGGCTGGGCGGGCGCCGGCGTCGGAATCGTCGGCAGGCCGAACTCGGGGACCTCGTGCGCCGCGACTACGTAGTACCGCGTCTCGCCAAAGCAACTCGTCGGCACACCCCGGTGCTCCTGATACCGCACCTCGACCCGCCGACCCATCAGCCGCTCGAGCTCGCGTGCCGCCCGCTCGTCGCGCACGGTGAAGGCGAAGATCTGTGGCGTCGAGCCCGGCAGGTTGATCATCGCGATCTCACCCTCCCACGTCTTACAGATCCATCCCTTGCGCGAGAACTTCTGGAGGTAGCCCGCTCGATTGCCTTCCGAGTAGCTCCAGTTGAGCGCGATGCCGATCCAGAGGGCGATGAGGATCGCCGGGAGCAGCACGATCATCGTGAGGATGCGCAGTCCCCAGCGCTTGCGGCGCCGCGGCGGCGGTGGCGTCTCGTCGTCGGTGGGACGCTCGCGCGTCGTGTCGCGGTCGGTGTCGTCGGCCATGGGAGATCGTTGGTAAAGAGGGTGGGCTGACGCTAGCTTTCAGTCGTGAGCTTCGCAACGAGACGACGCACCGTCACTGCGTTCGTCGGCGGGGTGCCAGTGGGATCAGCGCACCCCGTCGTCGTCCAGTCGATGACGAATACCGACACGGCCGACGCCGCCTCCACCGCGGCGCAGGTCGCCGCGCTCGCTCGCGCCGGCTCGCAGCTCGTCCGCGTCACGGTCAACAATGACGAAGCCGCGGCGGCCGTTCCGGAGATCGTGCGGCGGCTCGCCGACGAGGGCGTCGACGTCCCCATCGTCGGCGACTTCCACTACAACGGGCACCTGCTGCTCACGAAGTACCCGGACTGCGCACGGGCGCTCGCGAAGTATCGCATCAACCCGGGCAACGTCGGCAGCAAGCGGCGCGACGAGAATTTCCGCACGATCGTCCAGGTCGCGATCGACAACGGCAAGCCGGTCCGAATCGGCGTCAACTGGGGATCGCTCGACCAGGACCTCCTGACGACGATGATGGACGAGAACGCGCGCGCCGGCTCCCCGCGCGACGCACGCGACGTCTACATCGAGGCGATGCTCGAGAGCGCGCTGCGCTCGGCGGCGCTCGCCGAGGAGACGGGGCTCGGCCACGACCGGATCATCATCTCGGCGAAGGTCTCGCAGGTGCAGGACCTCGTCGACGTCTACCGCCGGCTCGGTGCGCGCTGCGATTACCCGCTCCACCTCGGACTCACCGAAGCGGGGCTCGGCACGAAGGGCATCATCGCCAGCACGGCGGGGCTATCGATCCTCCTCGCCGACGGCATCGGCGACACCATCCGCGTCTCGCTCACGCCGAAGCCCAACGGCGATCGAACAGAGGAAGTGCAGGTCGCGCAGCAGATCCTGCAGTCGCTCGGGCTCCGCAGCTTCACGCCGCAGGTGACCTCCTGCCCCGGCTGCGGCCGCACGACTTCGACGTTCTTCCAGCGCATGGCCGAGGACATCCAGACCTATCTGCGCGAGCAGATGCCGGTCTGGCGCGAGCGGCACCCAGGCGTCGAGGAGATGAAGGTCGCGGTGATGGGCTGCGTCGTGAACGGCCCTGGCGAGTCGAAGCACGCCAACATCGGCATCTCGCTGCCCGGAACGTTCGAGGAACCCAAGGCCCCGGTCTATGTGGACGGCGCGCTGATGACGACCCTGCGAGGCGACTCGATCGTCGCGGAGTTCCTGGAGATTCTCGAGAAGTACGTGGCGAGGACGTACCCTGAGCGAACTGCGGCGCCTGTCGGCGAAGCAGCTGCGATGCGCCGGGCCGGGGCTGTTAGCTATTAGCGCTTAGAAACTGCGTCGAAAAGCGCGCTATCCGGACGTAGTTCATACCGCAGTTGCTCAACGCTAACAGCTAATAGCTGATAGCCGCCGTTCAGGCGTGCTCCACATGCTCCTCGGTGCCGACCGGCGCTCCCGGCTCAGTCGGGTGCCGGTAGGTCTGGGTGTGGATCCACCAGGCGCCGAAGGCGCAGCCGAGGGCGAGGAGGGTGATGAAGGTGGCGACGCCCCAGCCTTTCGCGTTGTTGCGGACGGGCTCGCGCTCGCCGAGGGCGGCGCCGGTTTCATTGTGGTCGATGTGCACCATGTCGGTCGGTCGGTAGTCGGTAGGCGTGCCTAACGCGCGAGGCGCGGGGCGGGCTCGGCGTGGGCCGCCGCGAGTCGCTCGAGCTCGGCGACGACCGCCGACAGCTCGTTCATGATCGGGGCCTTGAAGCCGACCTCGCCCAGCCGGTCGACGATCCCCCGCCAGGAGCGTACCACATCCTCGCGCGCATCGGCGTGGCGCCCCCAGATCGTCTCCGGGTAGAGCGTGCGGCGCAGGTCGGCGACGAGCGAGCCGCCCGCATGAAGCGCGCTCGCCGCGTACACCCACCGCGCACGCTCGTCCGAGTCGCCGAGCCGCGCCAGCACGTCCTGCTTCCGCTCGTCGAGCGAGAGCTCGATGCCATCATCGTCGGTCTTGCGCTCGGTGATCGCGAGCAGCGCGCCGAGAGGACCGGAGCCGAACTTCTCGCCGATGCGCTGCTCGAGCGTCTCCCGCGTCTGGCCGTCGCGCACCCAGTCGCAGACCACGTCGTGCAGGATGCCGGCGACGACGGTTTCGTCGTCCTGCTCGTAGCGCGTGAGGATGATCGCGACGTTCGCCGGCACGGTGAAGTACGGCGCGCGCGAGCTCCCCTTCCACACCTGCTGCGCGTGATGCTTCGCGGCGAAGGCGAGGGCGTGATTGATCCGGTCGGAGTAGCCGGTGGTCACGGGCGGAAATCTAGTCGCTGTCGCGGTTCCTGTCTCGTCAGACGCGCTCGAACCATCGCAGCAGCGACTCCAGTCCCTCTCGATCCTCCTCCGAGAACGCCGCCGGCTGGTCGGAGTCGATGTCGAGGACCGCGATCAGCTCGCCGTCGCCGTCCAGCACCGGGACGACGATCTCCGAGCGGGAGCGGGGGTCGCAGGTGATGTGTCCGGCAAAGGCATGCACGTCGGCGACGATCACGGTCTCGCGCCGCGCCGCCGCCGTCCCGCAGACACCCTTCCCGAACTCGATGTCGAGGCAGCCGAGGGTGCCCTGATAGGGGCCGACGCGGAGCAGCCGGCCGGACTCGACCACGCGATAGAAGCCCGTCCAGAGATGGCCGAAGCCGTTGTGGAGGAGGGCGCTGATCGTCGCCATGCCGGCGATGGAGTCGTCGATGCCGGCGAGCACCGAGTCGAGCTGCGTCTCGAGGGTCCTGTATGCCTCCGCGCGGGGAACGTCGCGGAGGTCGAGCGTGACTTCGGCCATTACACGAAGGAGTGGATGAGCACGAGGAAGCGGGCGTCGAGCAGGAAGAGCGCCAGCCCCTGAACGACGATCGCGATACCGGCGCCGACACCGCCGAGCCGGCGGCCGAGGATCCAGGCCGTGATCGCGATCGTCGCTCCGACTCCGACGTACCCCACATCGAGGCCGAGGTTGAGCCAGAGGAGCCGCTCGACCCGCGCCGCGCCCTGGAGGTCGCGCAATGCCAGCCCCTTCCATCCCGCGGCGACGAAGGCGAGGTCGATCGCGCCCCAGAGCGCAGCCTGGAGGCCGAAATGAAAGAGCAGGGGTGAGCGCCCCGGGCGCCGCCCGAGAAGGAGCAGCACGAGCCCGAGGAAGAGGCTCGCGCCGCCCCAGGCGGCGAGGCGCACGAGGTGCGCGCGCTCGAGCGCGAGAAAGCTGTCCGCGAACACGCCGCTAGCGCGCGGTGGCGCCGATGAGGAGCTCGCGCGGCACCGCATTGCCCGCGTCCACGAGCGCCTCGAGCTCCTCGCGCGATGGGACGTGCGGCTCGTCGCGGTCCCACAGGGCGACGGCGGTCACGTATGCGCCCGCTTCGGCAAGCGCGTGCACGTCGGCCTGCAGCGTCTCGATCGGCGTCACCCCCGCGCGGGCACAGTAGACGACCCGCGAGAGGGGCATCACGGGCGCGTCGATCAGCGACGCGGCGCCCGCGGTGACGACGACGCTGTCGTAGCGGCGAGTCAGCCGGGGCAGCTCGCGCGCGATCGCGGCGACGATCGCGTCGCGTGAGGCGTCGCGCGCGCCGGCCGGGATGACGTCGGTCGACCGGTCGCGGCCGACGGTCTGCGCGACCGCGGCTTCCGCCCAGGCGAAGCCGTCGCGCGCGATCTCGGCCATCCCGGGCGCGGGCCGCACCCGCATCGCCCCCGCGACGCACCCATCGGGTTCAGCGTCGACGACGAGCGAGGCGCGCGCGTCGAGCGCGGCGAGCGCGGCGACGTTCGCCGCGACCACCGCGACGACGTTCACGTCGCGCCCCGTCACGAGCACTGCGGGCGAGCCGGCGGCGATCCCCGACAGGTGCAGGTAGAGGAAGCGATAGGCAGGGGAGCCCGGCTCGAGCAGCGGCGGAAGGTCGCGGTCGGCGCGGCGGCGCGCCCGGTCGGGCGGTGGCGCGTACGGAAGGATGTGCGCGACGGTGCGCACGCCGGTGACGCGCTCCGTCTCGCGCGGATCGCCGACGCGCGGCCGCCGCATCTCGGAGACGAGCGCACTGCCGAAGCCGACGACGAGTCCGAGCACCAGCGCGGCGCCGAGCAGCGCGAGCGGCGGCGCCGAGACGTTGGCGAGGGTTCGCGCCCGCTCGGCGCGGGCCTCGTAGCGCGCGTTCGCGCGTCGTGCGTCATCGAGCATGCGCGCACGCGTGACCACGACCGTGGCGAGCGAGTCCCGGCGCGCGACGCGAGGCAGCGTGTCGATGACCGGCCGCGCGACGACGGGAAGCGGTGCCGGCGCGAGCGCGGCGAGGTCGCGTCGCATCGCGTTGCGCTTCGCCTCGGCGACGTCCTGGATCGCGCGGCCGATCTCCGTCGCACGCGAGGTCAGCGCGACGAAGTTCGGGTCCACGCCGCCGACCGCGTCGTAGGCGTCGCGCTCGCGCTCGACGTCGGCGAGCGAGTCGGCGAGCGCCCGCACGCGAGGATCGCCGCGCATCGCCGGCGACTCGGCGAGCGCCCGATAGGACGCGGCGAGCGGTGCCTGCTCGGCGCGAGTGATGAGCTGCGCGAGCGCGACCGCTGCCGCCCCGATCGAGTCGCGGCGGGCGATGACCTCCGGCGGCAGCGATTCCACGGGCGCGGCCTCCGGCGCGGGGCGGAGGAGCCGCTCGCGTGCCGACACCAGCGACGACTCGGCGGCGGCGAGCCGCGTACTGTCGAGGGCGAGCGCGGCGACGAGGGGCGCGGTATCACGCTTCTCGCCCGGATCCGGGGCGACGATCGCCACCGCGCGCCGCACCTGGCGCGGCAGCGCGACGAGGGAGAGCAGCGCGACGAGGAATACCGCGAGCGAGACGAGCAGCGCGCGCAGTGGACGGCGCACGACATTTCGCGCACGGGTGTTCATCCAGTGCGCGGTCGCGCTCGGGCGGCGGCGGGGCCTGTTTGCGGCCTTCGAGGAGACCATCGATGGGGTCACGAACGACGAGGGCGGAGACGCAGCCGCGCCTCCGCCCTCGAGTACAGCCGGGTCGCGGCTCTGCTTACTGCTGAACCGTGATCCTGCCGTGCATGTTCATCGCGGCGTGCGGCTCGCAGGTGTAGTTGTACGCGCCGGCCGGGACATTCGCAAACGAGACGGTGTAGGTCTCGTTGGCGTTCATCATCATCGGGCTCGTGAGCTCCTTGAGCTGCGACGGCATGTTCGCCGAGAGCTGCGCCTTGCCCGCGTCCGGAACGTTGTTGAACGCGACGTTGTGCGGGCCGCCGGAGACCATGATCCACTTCACGCCATCGCCCGCCTTCACCGTGAGCTCGGCGGGATCGAACTTGTAGCTCTGGCCATCGCCGACCATCCGGACCTCGTGGACCTTGCCGGTGATCGGAGCCTGCGCGGCGGTGCCGGTCGCGCCCGTGCCCGTGTTCTGCGTGGCCGGGGCGGCGGCCGTCTCGTTCTGGGTCGCCGAGGTGTTCTGCGCATTCTTATCGCCACCGCTGCAGGCGGCGATTGCCATCGCGCCCACGACGAGCGCCAGTCCATTGAACCGCATTTCGTGAAGCCTCCGTACGAGTTGCTTTGAGTGGGGTGTCCGCGGGGGCCGCGGACCATTGTGAATTTATTCACAATGTCCGGGCAACGCAATTTCAGCACTTCATATGCCGGACGTCCGCAGGCGTGGGCGCTCGTGCGGATGACCTCGCCAGCGACCGGGCTTTTCGCTGTTCGCTTTTCGACGTTCGTGACTGCGGTTGCCGCCGTTTCGAGCGTCGAAAAGCGTAAAGCGAAGAGCCACTGTCCGTTGACACCGTCGGCGCCGGCGGATAGTCTTTTCCCCTCATGCCTTCCAGCCGCCACCACCACGCGCACATCCACCACGGCCTCCGGGCCGGGGCGGCGTCGCGTGCACGGGTGACCAGCTGATCGCCTGAGAGCCACGCTCACGCTGCTTCGGCCCGTCCATCCGGACGGGCCTTTTGCTTTTCTGCCCTCTGCTCCACCGCTGCATGCTCAGGATCGCACTTCCCAACAAGGGTCGCCTCGCCGAGGACGCGCGCCTCCTTTTCGGAGATGCCGGCCTCGACGTTCGCTCCACCGGCGACCGCGCCCTCACCGCATCGCTCGGCGGCGAGTTCGAGGCGCTCTTCGTCCGCGCGCAGGACATCCCCGAGTTCGTCGCCGATGGCGCCGCGGACGCGGGGGTCACCGGCTGGGACCTGGTCCGCGAGTCGGGGCGCGACCTCGAGATGCTCGTGGACCTCGAGTTCGGCCGCTGCCGCCTCGTCGTCGCCGCACGGGACGACTCGCGCGTCGCGCGGCTCGCCGACATCGACGGCGGCACCCGCGTGGCGACCGTGTATCCGAAGGTGACGGCGGCGTTCTTCGCCGAGCGGGGGATGCGCGTCGAGGTCGTGCCGGTGTCCGGCGCGGTCGAGGTCGCGCCTCACCTCGGCATCGCCGACGTGATCGTGGACCTCACCTCGACCGGCTCGACGCTCAAGGTGAACGGCCTGCGCGAGGTCGAGACGGTGCTCGAGTCCACCGCGCGGCTCGTCGTCGGAGCGAACGCTCGCCGCGACGCCGCGCGCCAGAGGGCGGTCGAGGAGCTGGCGATGGCGCTGACGTCGGTGCTCCGCGCGCGCGGCAAGCGCTACCTCATGGCCAACGTGCCGCGCGCCGCCCTCGAGCGGGTGAAGCAGGTCATCCCCGGCCTCAACGGCCCGACGGTGATCGACATCCTCAACGGCGGCGCGCACGTCGCCGTGCACGCGGTAGTGCCGGCAGCGACGATCTACCGCACCATCGCCGAGCTCAAGGCGTTAGGCGCCGAGGGGATCCTCGTGACCCGGATCGAGCGGCTCGCGCCATGACGCGTCTCCGCTTCGACGGACGGGTCGGCGCGCTCGGGCGCGATGACCGGTCGCTCCTTCTCGACCGCACGACGTCGAGCGATCCCGTCGTCCGCGGGCGCGTCGCGGAGATCGTCGCGCGGGTGCGGCAGGGTGGCGACGACGCCCTCCGCGCGCTCGCCCGCGAGCTCGACGGCGCCGAGCTCGAGTCGCTCGAGGTGCCGCG
>DATAIS010000387.1:0-11421 GCA_036262535.1 Gemmatimonadaceae bacterium
GACCAGGCGCTTTCGCGCCCGGGAGAGTGTCGTTCCGATCGATCCCACCGAGAGCCCCAGCGCCGAGGCGATCTCCGGGTAGTCGAGCCCTTCTTCGCGCATGAGCAGTGCGAGCCGGTCGCGCTCCGTCAGCGCCTTGACGGCGCGCCGCGCCATCGCGGCCTCCTGCGCGCGCTCGAGCGACGTCGGCTCGGGCTCGGCGAGCTCCTCCGCGCGTGCCTCTTCACGCAGGAGCGTCAGGTGCCGGCGGCGGCGCGAGTCCTTCCGTGCCTCGTCGCGCACGAGATTGTTGGCGACCGTGAACAGCCACGCACGCTCGTTGACGATCTCCCGCTGCCGCAGCGCGCGGACGAACGTCTCCTGCGCGACCTCCTCCGCCCAGTCGCGATCGCCGAGCCGGCGCGTCAGATACCGCACCAGGGTGTCGTGATAGGTCCGGAAGAGCCGTTCGGCCGCGTCCATGTCGTCAGTCTACCACTTCGACCGTATCGTCGCGATCTCGGCGTCGCTCAACGAGGCTCTGCCTCGTTCAGCGACTTCGATAGCAACGTCGCGTCCGACGACGATCACGCGGTCGCCGAGGGCGAAGACGTCGGCGAGCTCGGGGATCGCGCTGCTCAGCGCGAACCACGCCTCGGAGTACGGCCGCACCTCGATGCGCCGCGCCGCACCCACGCCCGCCGCGGCGCGCGAGTCGGTCCAGACGCTGTCGCGAAGGGTGAAGACGCGGTTGCCGACGCGCCGCGTCTCGCTCGTCACGACGACCTCCGAGAGCTGGACGGCGTCCGCCGCGGCGAGCGTCTTCGCCTGCCGGCGTTCCGACGCCGCCTTCGCCGCGTCGAAGTCGCGCTCGGCGCGGGCCTGCGGGGCCACCGCGACCGGGGCCGACGCGACACCGCCGACGCCGCGGCCGCTCGTGTTGCCGACGGCGGTGCGCTGCGGCTCCTGCACGAGGTAGGAGGTGAACTCGGTCGGGATCGCGAACTTCTCGCCTAACGCTCGGATCTCGTCGTCGATCTCGCGCGAGCCGCCGGCGCGGCGCTTCTCGGCGCTGAGCCAGCCGATGCGCTGCGTGGCCCAGAGCCGCGGCACGAAGGCGTTGTCGCGCTCGCGCTCCGGGAACACGACCTCCTCGCGCCATTCGACTGGCCCGTCCACGGTGCGGCCGGTGAAGACGAGCGTCGCCCGGCCTTCGCCGGAGTAGTGCGCGAGGAGCACGAGGTCCTCGCCGGCGAAGACGTCCACCGGTCCCGACGGCTGCATCCGGTCGAGCCGGACGCCCCGTGCGCTGACGCGAAGGTCGGTGACGAGCGGGTCGGTGATCTGGCCCGCGACCATCCCGACCGCACGCTCGACGTCCTCCTCGGGCCGGACGAAGGTCGCGGTGCCGCGCCCCTCGAGCGCGAGCCGCTCCATCAGCGCCGCGTTGACGTCGGCGCCGACGCCGAAGGTGAAGACGCGGGCCGGGCCGCGCTTGCGGCCCGCGCGCGACGCGATCGCCTCGGGGCTGGTCTCGCCCACCGTCGGTGCGCCGTCGGTGAGGAAGAGGACGACCGCCATTCGCCCGTCTTCGGCGCGGGACGCGAGCGCCTCGTCGAGCGCGCCCGAGATGTTCGTCGATCCCTGGGCCTGGAGGTCGTCGATGTATTCACCGGCGGCGCGGATGTTCTCGCGCGACGCGGCGGCCGGCTCCTCGCGGAAGACGCGCACGTCGGTCGAGAAGTCGATGACGCGGAAGCGGTCCTGCGGCGCGAGCGTCGCCAGCACCTGGCGTCCGGCGGCCTTGGCCTGCGCGAGCTTCTTCCCGCTCATCGAGCCGGAGACGTCGATGACGAGGGTGACGTCGCGCGGCGTCGCGCGCCCGCGGCGGGCGGGGGGCGAGAGGGTGATCAGCGCGTAGCGGTCGTCGCGGCCGTCGCTGTTCGCGAGCAGCGAGACCGCGCCCTCGCGCGCGCTGCGCACCGGAACGAGGATCGTCACGTCGCGCGTGCTGCCGCTGGCCTCGACGACGACCTGCCCCCTGCGCTCGCGGCGCGCGAGCGAATGCGTCGGCGAGTACGGCGTGCCGAAGCCGGTGCCCTCGGGAAGCACGAGCGTGAACGTCTCACGCTCGTCGTCGGAGCGGATGTCGCGCCGGTCGTCGACGGGCATGATGCGCACCGGCGGACCCACGGGCTCGGTGCCGCGGCGATAGTCGACGCGCAGCGCGTCGCCCTCGCGGCGCGCGACGGCGTCGAAGCGCACGACGACGCGCTTCTCCTCGCCCGGCTGGATCGGGAAGATGCGCGCCCGCAGCAGCCCGTGCGACATCCACTCGACGAGCGCCGGATCGCGCTGACGCCTGACGATCTCCTCGTAGATTGCGCGCGCCTTGTCGGCGCTCATCGTCTCGCCGGCGACGAGCTCGCCGTCGATCGAGAGCTTGAGATCCTGGAACGCCGCGTCCTTCGGCAGCGGGAAGACGTAGTCCGCCTCCGCGATCATCCCGCCGCGGTTGACGAACCGTTCTTCCACCTCGTAGCGCAGCACGCGGTCGCGCAGCTCGACGCGCACGTGGCTCGCCGTGCGCTCCACGGAAGCCCCGGGCCGCGGCGGCGGGCAGATCGGACGCCCGATGCCGCAACGGGGCAGGATGGTGCCTTGCGCATGGAGCACAGGCGCCAGTACGACGACCGCGATTGTAAGAAGAGTGTTACGCATCACAGGCTCTCGTTGGAATGCCGATGAGAGACGTGAGGCGAGGGACGGCTTGCACAGGTTCTTCATTAGTAAACGATTACAACGCGCAACGAGCCGGGGCTGTCAGCTATTCGCGTTGAGCAACGGCGTGGAACAACGCGTTGTCCGGCCGTGGTTCCCTACCGCAGTTGCTGGACGCTAACAGCTAACAGCTAAGAGCCGCCGTTCAGGTCTCCCCCGCCTGACGCGCCAGCGTCCCATCCGCCGTCGCCACGCGCTCGTCCCACGAACGCATCATCTCGATGAAGGCGCGGGCGATCTTCGGCTCGAACTCGGTGCCGGCGCGCTCTTCTATGTATGCGAGTGCCTTCGCCGACTCCCACGCGGCGCGGTAGGGGCGCGTCGTGCGGAGCGCGTCGTACACGTCGCAGACGTGCACCAGGTCGCTCGCGTGGTGGCAGCCTCGGTGGTAGTGCGGGCGTGGATAGCCGTTGCCGTCGAGCATGATGTGGTGCTCGTACGCGACCACCGCGGCGAGATCGAGCTTGCGGTCGCTGGCGACGATGAGCCGCGCGCCGTCCACCGGATGGCGCTGCATGACGAGCCGCTCCTCGTCGGTGAGCCGCCCCGCCTTGACGAGGATCTCCTTCGGCACGCGGACCTTTCCCAGGTCGTGCAGCAGCCCCGCGACGCCGAACGCACGCACATCGTTGCCGCCGAGCTTGATGTGCTCCGCGAGCGCCATCGTCAGCACGCTGACGTTGAGCGAGTGCGTCGTCGTGTACTCGTCGAACTCCTTGAGCTTGAGGAGCGGGAGCACCATCTGGCTGTCGCCGTGCATCGCGACCGAGAGCGAGCGCACGATCGCCTCGGCTTCGATGAGAGGCAACTCGCCGCGGGTCGCCACCTCGCCGTGCATCCACCGCACCGCGTCAGCCTCTTCACCAAGGTCGAGGACTGCCGACGAGCCGTTCCGCCGCGTGTGCTCCTCCTTCGAAAGCTGTGTCTCGCCACGGATGCCGATCGCACCGAAGCGGATGTTCGTCCGCGCCATCGGCCGGGCTTCGGCGGTACTCTGCTGCGACGTGCTCGAGAGCCGCGCGACGACGTCCTCGAGGAAGCCGACCCACTCGTCTCGCGACACCTCGCCGACGAGCTCGAGCCGCTGCACGCCGATGCTCGCCAGCTTGCGTCCCCAGTCCCAGTTGCCGAGATCGCGCAGCGCGGCCTGGCCGTACACCACCTCGTCGCCGAGGAAGGAGAAGTTCGGGCAGCGATCGGCGCGCTGGAGCGCGCGCACCTCCTCGTAGGCGAGGTCGATCGCGTGCTCGCGCGCGGGATGGCCGGGCTTGTAGAGTCCCATCGCCGACATCGCCTTCGCCATCGTCATCAGCAGGCGAACAGGATCGCTCATGGCTTCTCGTTGGTGATGGCGCGCGTCGCGAGCGACGGCCGCGGACCGATCGACGATGCTGCGTTTCGCACCTCGACGTCGGGGCTGCGCCTTGCCCGCTCGAGCACGTCGATGGCGCGCCGGTCGTTGCGCCAGTGGGCGTTGAGCGCGCTCAGCGCGGCGAGCAGCTCCGGCGACTTCGGCGCCAGCCGTTCGCCCCCGAAGAAGCTCTTGCGGCCGACCATGACGAAACGCAGCAGCCAGTCGACGATGTCGGACGACTGGGTCTTCGCCGCGGCGCCGATCGCGAGCGCGCGCAGCGGTGCGGGGAACGCGTCACGGTCGACGCGGTTCATGATCACCGGGATCGCTCCCGGCGGGCAGTCGATCGCCGCCTGGTTGAGCGCGACGAGAATGGTGCGCTCGTCGTCGTCGAGCAGGCCGAGCGTGATCCCCTGGTCGCGGGTCTCGGGACGCCGCAGCAGCAGCTTGATCGCCTCCCGCCGCACGAGCGGCGAGCGGTTCTTCGCCCATTCCGCCGCGTAGAATCCCGCCGGCAGCTCGGGGAGGCGGCCGAGCAGCGCGAGAAGCTGCATCTGCAGCTCGGGCGGAGCGCCACGCAGCCGCCTGACGACGAACTCGGTGATCTCACTTCCGAGCTTCGCGAGCAGGTTGACGATCTGCGTCTGCCGCCGCGTGTCGCGCTCGGTCTCGAGCGCGTCGATGAGCGGCTCGGCAGCCGCGACGCCGATGCGCGCGACGAGCTTCTCCGTCGCGGAGAGATCGGGCTGCGGCTCCGAGAGGATCGCGCGCACGCGGTCGGTCGTGGCGAGGCGGTCCCAGAGGAGCTGCGCCGCCGCCGGCCGCGGCGCGCGCTCGAGGAGCGCGAGGAGCGTCACGAGGCGCCGCTTCGCGAGGAGCGCGTCCACCGCGCGCCACGTCGATTCGCCGATGACGCCGATCTCGAGCGCCATCTGCACCATGCGCTCGTCCTCGACGGGATACGTCGCCGACGCGCCCGCGGGAGCGGCCCGCGACTTCGACATCCCCTCGAGCACCTCGCGATAGGCGCCGGGGTTCGGGTCGTCGAGCGACCACTGCGAGACGAGCATGCGCACGTTGTCGCGCAGCGCGGCGTCGGCGCTGGCGCCGCGGACATCGCCGCTCCCGGCGTGCTGCGCGAGCTTCGAGAGCATGCGCAGCATCGAGTGCGACACCGTCTGCTTCGAGACGTCGGCGCCCGCGCGGAGGAGCTCCAGCACCGCGTCCACCGCCATCCCCTGCGTGGCGTCGAGGATGAACTTGCGGCGCTGCCCGACGTCGTTGCCCATCGAGAGCAGCGTTCGCAGCGTCTCGGGGCGCATCGCGCTCACGAGCTTCGAGACGCGCGCGCGCAGGGCGACCGCGTCGCGCCCCTCGGCGGTGCGGAGCTCGTCGGCGATCTGGAGCAGGTAGCCGACGATCACCTGGTCGTAGGCCGCGTCGCGTTTGTGTTCGTCGATCGCGCGGGCGACCGCTTCCGGATCGGCGGCCGCGTCGCGGGCGTCGTCGGCTGTGCCATCCGGAGCCGGGCCGTCGGCAGCTGCACCGTCAGGCACCCTGCCCTCGGGCGACGTCCCGCTGGTGGCGGTGTCCGCGGGAGCGCGTGCGGCGTGATGCAGCGCATCGTGAATCTCGCGCCCCGCCAGCGCCGCGCGCGCGAGACCGACCCAGAGCCGCGCCGAGCGTGCGCCGCCCGCGCCGCGCCTGTCGCCGACCATGCGCGCGTCCGACGCGGCCTCCTCTTCCTCGAGCAGCTCGAGGTGCTCGTAGGCGAGCGGAAAGAGCCGCACGTGCCGCCATGCCGGCATCGTCTCCTCGGGGAGGAGTCCGATCGGTACCGCGTCCTTCGACTGCTCGACGCCGACGGCGAGGAGGAATTCGCGAAGCTCGGCCTGATCCACCCCGCGCGAGATCTTCACCGCGCCGAGGTGGTGACCGTGCAGCCGCTGCGCGAGATCACGCAGCACGGCGTGGTGCTCGTCGGTCGCGATCCCCTCGATCACGAGCTGGTTGTGCGCGACGCCGAGCGAGAGCGTCTCCTGCTCTCCGAGCAGGGGCAGGAGCCGGCGCTCGAGCCGGTCGGTGGTCGTCGCGAGCATCGGATGCCCGAGCGGGTAGATCGCGAATTTCTGCATCGCGATCGACAGCTCGATCAGGAAGTCCACCAGATCGCGCGAAAGGCTCGTCACACGACGGTCTCGAGTTGTCGGTCGTGCGGAGAAATGAGGGAGTGCAGGGGTTGGCATGGCGGTTGCCCGACCCCCGTGGACCTACCATGAAGAGGACGACATGACGGACGACCGGGGCACGCGTTCCACCGGGGCAGGCGCCGAGGCGGCGGAGGGGGTCCACGGGGCCAACGCCGAGGGGGCGCGGGACGAGCGGGACAACACCAGCCTCACCGCCGACGGCTCGGGCACCGAGAAGGGCCGCAAGGGCTCCGAGCCGCTGGAGCATCGGGAGAACGAACACCGAAGCGGCTACGGCGGGAGCGGCGGGCGTCCCGTCACCAGCTCGGACCAGCGGGAGCCGGAGAACCGCGGCAAGTAGCGCTGGTGTTTTTGCGGGAGGCGTCCGCGGCCATATAGGTTCCGGCATGGCCAGCGACGCCCCCGCCCCCTCCACCGACCGCCTGAAGCAGCTCGAGGACCGCGTCGCGAAGCTCCAGCGCGCCGTCTACTACCTCATCTGGCGCCGCGGCAGCTTCGGCGACCACTGCATCCACTGCGACACGCCCTATCCGAACCACGCACCGAGGTGCATGGCGGGGGAGGTCGAGTCGCTGGTGCGATAACCAGCCGTCATCCCGCAGGCGCGCAGCGTCTGCCGGGACGTTCTGTCCCTGCTCGTGGGTTTTTTGGAGCGAGGAGCGGGGAGCTGGATCGAACCGCGACGGGGATGCGGGAGTGGAAGGGGCCGATCGGAACAGGGAACGGGAGGTGGGAGTGTCGTCTGCGCGACACCGGCTTCCTACCTCCCGATTCCGATCCCACTCGGCGCCTCCCTGTCCAGCTCCCGATTGCGTTCTCTTCAGCTCCCCGCTCCCCATTCCCAGCACAGTGAGAGCAGGTCGCATCGCTCGCTCCGCTCGCGAAGGATGACCGCGGGTTCCGCTGCGAGAGCTGGTGAGCCGTCACGAGCAATACCTGTTGATCCGCGCCAGGTAGTCCGACCATGGCCAGTTGGGCCCCGGGTCGGTCCTGTTCGCCGGCTGGAGCTTCGCGTGGCCGACGATGTGGAGGTTGTCGCGCGTGACGCCGCGGTCGCGGGCGACGTCGCAGACGAGCCGCGCGGACGCGTCGATCTGCGCGGTGGGGAAGCTCGACTGCGACGCGTATCCGCCGTGCTCGACGCCGATCGTGAAGTGATTGCTCTGCACGCCGTTGAGCGCGCATTCGGCGCTGCCGTTGAGCGAGCAGCTGTAGGTGGCCGCGATGTGCCAGGCGCGCTTCGCCTCGCGCACGAGCTGGGTGATCTCCTTGCCGTCTTCCTTCACCACGTAGTGCGCGCTCACCCCCGACTGCGTGCTCGCGAGCCAGGACCAGCAGCCCGCGTACGAACCCTCGCAGGTGTGAACGATCACCATCATGACCTTGCCGCTGCTTCCGGTCGGGCGGTCGTTGAAGTTGGGTGACGCGCGCCAGAGCGCGGACGGGTAGTCCACGGCCGGCGTAGCGGGGGACGGAAGCGGGAAGCGCGGGCGGTCGGCCATGCGGCGGAAGACCACCGGCTCCCCCGAGCCGCTCGTTCCCTGGACGCCGGCCGCGAGCGAGGCATAGACTCCGTGGTGGACGTAGCTCGCCTGCGCGTCGATGTTCGACATGCCGCCGTAGCGCGCGACGAGTGGGGCCCAGGCGCCGACGCTGGCGCGGTCGATCCCCGCCTCGCGCGCCCAGGAGTCGAGGAGCGCCGCCGCGGCGCGGACGTTCGCTGCCTCGTCGCTGCGTGCCTCATCGAGCGAGACACCGGCGAGGCGCGCGCCCTCGGCGAGACGATCCCCGCGCAGCGCCATGATCCCGTGGGCGGCAGGCACGCCGGGGAACTCGTCGCCACCGTGGACCATTTCCCAGCGTGTCTCGTTCCAGCCGATCGCGGCGAGCAGCTCCGGCGGGACGCCGAACTCCGTGCCGGCGGCGGCGAAGGTCCGCTGCAGCCCTTCCGGCGCGGCGCCCCGCGTGCCTAACGTGGGTGCGTCGGCGCAGCCGAACACGGCCGCAGCGGCGAGAACGAGAGGGAGGGTACGAAGTCGCATCAACCGGTTCCTACCCGGAGACCCGCGACGGGTTCGCCGGACGATGCGCGGGCTATTGCGCGCGTCGTAGATTGTGATGCCCGCTACGGGCGGCTGTGAATCATCCATCGCAGGGTCTGCCGTGACGATCTCCGACACCGTCTCCACTTCTCTTCCCCGACTTCCCGAGTCGCCCGCGACGTTCGCGAACGCGACCTGGGACGACGTGGCGCCGTACTACGAAACCCTCGCCAGCGCCGACATCCGCAGGACGGGCGTCCGCGAATGGCTCTCCACCTGGTCGGCGCTCGACGCGCTGCTCGGCGAGGCGGGGACGCTGGCGATGATCGCCTACACCGCGAACACCGCCGACGAAGCCGCCGAAGCGGCGCATCTCCGCTTCGCGATGGAGATCTATCCGAAGGTGGACGAGCAGCAGGTGCGTCTCGCCAAACGGCTCCTCGACTCCGGCTACACCGAAGCGGGACTCGAGACCACGCTGAAGAAGTTCCGCACCGATGCGCAGATCTTCCGCGAGGAGAACGTCCCGCGCTTCGCGAAGCTCGAGGAAGTGGAGGCCGCCTACGAGAAGCTGGTCGGCGGCCTGACGGTCGAGTGGGAGGGCGAGAAGAAGACGATCCCGCAGCTGCAGCCCTACATGCAGAGCCGCGATCGCGCCGAGCGCGAGCGCGCGTTCCTGCTCGGCGCGCGCGCGTACGCCGCGCGGCGCGACGAGCTCGAGGACATCTTCGACCGCGCGTACGTCCTCCGCCAGGAAGTGGCGCGCGCCTCGGGATTCGCGAACTACCGCGACTACGCGTTCGCGGCGAAGTATCGCTTCGACTACACGCCGGAGGACTGCGTCCGCTTTCACGACGCGGTCGAGCGGGCGATCGTGCCCGTCGCCGCGCGGCAGCACGAGTACCGGCGGCGGCGGCTCGGCGTCGATACGCTGCGCCCCTGGGACGTCACGGTGAACCCGGACACCGAGCACCGGCTCGAGCCCTTCCGCGACACGCCGGGCTTCCTCGCCCCCGCACGCCGGATCTTCCAGCGCATCGACCCGGAGCTCGGGACCCGCTTCCGGACGCTCGAGGAGGAGCAGCTGCTCGACCTCGAGAGCCGCCAGGGAAAGGCGCCTGGCGGCTACTGCACGACGCTGAGCTGGCGCGGCAAGCCCTTCATCTACATGAACGCGGTCGGCGTCCACGACGATGTGAGCACGCTCGTCCACGAGGCCGGTCACGCGTTCCATGCCTTCGCCGCGCACCATCTGCCCTACGTCTGGCAGCGGAGCAGCGGGCACGAGGCGGCAGAGCTGGCGTCGATGTCGATGGAGCTCCTCGCGGCGCGCTTCCTCGCCAGTCCCGAGGGCTACTACACCCCCACGGACGCGGCGCACGCGCAGGTCGAGCACCTCGAGGACATCCTCTACGCGCTGCCTCACATCGCCTGCGTCGACGCGTTCCAGCACTGGATCTACACCAGCCCAGACGGCGGCGACCGCGACGCGCGCGACGAGGCATGGCTGCGCATCCGCCAGCGCTTCGAGCCGAGCGTGGACTGGTCGGGGCTGCGCGCGGAGCGCGTCGCGCGCTGGCTGCGCCAGTCGCACATCTTCACGAGCCCGTTCTACTACATCGAGTACGGGCTGGCGCAGCTCGGCGCGCTCCAGATCTGGCGCGACTCGCTGAAGGACCACCCCGCGGCCGTTACCCGCTACAAGGACGCCCTCGCGTTAGGCGGGACGGTGTCGCTCCCCGAGATGTACCGCACCGCCGGCGTGAAGCTCGTCTTCGACGCCCCGACGATGGCCGAGCTGGTCGGCCTCGTCGAGCGCCGCATCTCCGAGCTCCGCGAGTCCATCGCGCACGACGGGCGCTAGGACGGCGACCGGCTTCTCTGGAAACTGCTTCACCACAGAGTTCACAGAGGGCCGCAGAGATTACACAGAGAAAGGCATTGGGGGCGTAGGGCGAGATCATCTCACCTACGCCCCCGAAGCTTTTCTCTGTGTGCCGTTTCTCCGTGGCCCTCTGCGGCCCTCTGCGGTGAATGTAGTTCAAGGCAGCTGCAACGAGCTCAGGGCCGCGCGGTGTCGAGCCGCGGAGTGAAGGAGACGGTGGTCTTCCAGCCGTCGGCGGTGAAGAGGGTCTCGAGTGCCTGGCGCGCGCTGGTTTCGGCGTGCTCGAGGATCTTCATCTCGTAGCCCGACTTCGCGAGCTGCGCGCGGGCGAGGCGGAGGATCGCGTCGCGGTCCTGCGGCGTGAACGGGTTCCAGAGGCCGCCGCGCTCGTCGTAGGTCTTCATGTCGCTGACGTCGATGGCGAGGATCTCGGGCTTCGGCAGCGTGATCGCGATCGTCTTCGTCGCCTCGTCGATAATCGTCTCGGTGCCCCGCTCGAGGTTGATCCCGGCGAGGATTCGCCCCGTCACGACCACCAGCGAGCGCTTCGTCGAGCCGTACCAGGTGTTCTGGTAGCTCACGACGTCGCGCACCTGGGTCTCGCTGCTCACGAGCTGCGCGACCGCCTTCACTCGCTCGACGACGAGCTGCTGCGTGACCTCGGTGCGCCCGCCGGGGACGGCGCCGATCCGCTCGCGCAGCGCGGTCGTCTGCCGGCTGACCGCGGCGTAGGCCGCGAAAAGGAGGATGACCAGTACGACCGCGACCGCGGCCAGCCGGCGTCCCATGATCGTCCTAGAGCTTCTCGCGCCCGAAGAGGCTCTTCACCATGTCGCCGATCGACGTCGTCTGAAAGTCGCGGAACTCGCCGGCGTCGAAGAACACCCCGGAGCAGATCGGGCACTGTTCGTAGTGGATGTGCGGCTGTCCGAGCGCGGTCATGCGCGTCATGCGCTGGCCATCGAGCGGACATTTCACGTCCACCTGCTTGTCGAACGCCTTCCCGGTCTTCGCGTCGCCGACGTCGAGCGCCCGCGCCGCCTCCTTCCCCCTGACGTCCTTGTGCTCGAGCATGTCGAACCAGAGGCCCTTGCACTTCGTGCAGCGATCGACCGTCGCCTCCTTCGTCCGGACCTTCTCCATCAACGACGAGCACTTGGGGCAGTTCAT
>DATAIS010000388.1:0-6215 GCA_036262535.1 Gemmatimonadaceae bacterium
CTCTCGTTCGAGGCCCAGCTCGAGGCGCGCGTGCTGATGCTGTCGTCGAACAACATCCTCAAGCCGTCGGACGGCCGTCCCGTCGCCGAGCCGAGCCAGGACATCGTGCTCGGCTGCTACTTCGCGACGAAGGCGGGGGCCGACTTCGAGTCGCGCCTCGCGTCGGCGAAGCGCTACAGCAGCGTCGCCGAGGTGGAGACGGCGCTCGCGCAGCGGCGCGTGATCTTCCACACGCCGATCCACTTCCTCGTGCGCGACGAAAGCGGCGCGCGGTGGGAGGCGACGACGGTCGGGCGCGTGCTCTTCAACGCGATCGTGCCGAAGGAGCTCGGCTTCCAGAACCGCGAGATGAAGAAGAAGGCGCTCTCGGAGCTCGTGTTCGAGAGCTATCGCCGCGCCGGTCTGGCGGCGACGGTGCAGTTCCTCGACCGGCTCAAGGAGTTCGGCTTCGCGCACGCGACGCGCGGCGGCGTCTCGATCGGTATCGAGGATCTCGAGATCCCGAACGAGAAGCGCACGCTGCTCGAGGAGGCCGACCAGCGCGTCGAGCGCTTCCAGCGCGCGTACGCGACGGGCAACATCACGAACGGCGAGCGCTACAACAAGGTCATCGACACCTGGACGCACGCGAACTCGGACATCGCCGACGCGATGGTGAAGACGATGCGCGCGTCGAAGAACGGGTTCAACCCGGTGTTCATGATGTTCGACTCCGGCTCGCGCGGCAGCCGAGACCAGATCCGCCAGCTGGCGGGCATGCGCGGCCTGATGGCGAAGCCGCAGAAGAAGCTCACCGGTGGCATCGGCGAGATCATCGAGAGCCCGATCAAGTCGAACTTCCGCGAAGGTCTCTCCGTGCTCGAGTACTTCATCTCGACGCACGGTGCACGTAAGGGTCTGGCCGACACCGCGCTCAAGACGGCGGACGCCGGCTACCTCACGCGCCGCCTCGTCGACGTCGCGCAGGACGTGACGATCACCGAGGAGGATTGCGGCACGATCATGGGCCTCGAGGTCGGGGCGCTCAAGGAGGGCGAGGACGTCATCGAGGCGCTCAGCGAGCGCATCGTCGGCAACTTCGCCGCAGAGGACGTCGAGGATCCGCACGAGCTGGACGACTCGGGGCGGCGCACGCTGCTCGTCGAGGCGGGCCAGCTCATCGACGAGGAGATCGCGCGCACGATCGAGGAGTCGGGCATCGAGACGGTGAAGATCCGCTCGGTCCTGACCTGCGAGGCGAAGCGCGGCCTCTGCCGGATGTGCTACGGCCGCAACCTGGCGACGATGGGTGTCGTCGACATCGGCGAGGCGGTCGGCATCATCGCCGCGCAGTCGATCGGCGAGCCGGGCACGCAGCTCACGCTCCGCACCTTCCACATCGGCGGCACGGCGGCTCGTATCGCCGAGGCCACGGCGCGGAAGAGCAAGGTCGCGGGCACGATCGAGTACGGCGACCGCCTCATCGCGGTCACCAACCCGCAGGGGCAGAAGATCGTGACGTCGTACGAGGGCGAGATCATCATCCGCGCCTCGAGCGACAGGAACGCTGCGATCGGCGCGCGCCTCCAGGTGCCGCTCGGCGCGACACTGATGGTCGAGGACGGGGCCGACGTGCGGCGCGACCAGGTGATCTTCACCTGGGACCCGTACACGAACCCGATCATCGCCGACACCGAGGGCACGGTGCGCTTCGTCGAGATCGTCGAGGACGAGTCGGTGTCCGAGGAGCTCGACGAGCTCACCGGCCTGCGCCAGCGCGTCATCATCGAGGATCGCGAGAAGCGACTCCACCCGCACATCGAGATCTGGCAGGAGAAGGGCGGCAAGGAGAAGCGCGTCCGCGACTTCGTCATCCCGGTCGGCGCGCAGCTCATCGTCGAGGACGGCCAGAAGATTCACGCCGGCGAGACGATCGCGAAGGTCGGCCGTGAGGCGTACAAGACCCGCGACATCACGGGCGGTCTGCCGCGCGTCGCGGAGCTGTTCGAGGCGCGCCGCCCGAAGGACCCGGCGACGATCTCGGAGATCGACGGCATCGTCAGCTTCGGCGAGATCAAGCGCGGCAAGCGCGAGATCTTCGTCACGCCGACGACCACCGACAAGTCGGGCCAGGTCACCGTGGACGAGACGCAGCCGCGTCAGGTCTACGAGGTCCCGGCCGGCAAGCACCTTCGCGTGCACGAGGGCGACCGCGTGCGTGCCGGTGACCGTCTGTCGGAAGGCCCGGTGAACCCGCACGACATCCTGCGCATCAAGGGCCCCCGCGCCGTCCAGGAGTACCTCCTGAACGAAGTGCAGGAGGTCTACCGGCTCCAGGGCGTCAAGATCAACGACAAGCACATCGGCGTCATCGTCAAGCAGATGCTGCAGAAGGTGCGAGTCCTCGATCCGGGGGAGACGGAGTTCCTCGAGGGCGAGCACGTCGATCGCCAGAACTTCCGCGACGTCAACGAGAAGGCGAAGAAGCGGAAGGAGAAGCCGGCGCAGTCGGAGCCGCTGCTGCTCGGGATCACGAAGGCGTCGCTGACGACGCAGTCGTTCATCTCGGCGGCCAGCTTCCAGGAGACCACGCGCGTCCTCACCGACGCGGCAATTCGTGGCACCCGGGACGATCTCCTCGGCCTCAAGGAAAACATCATCATCGGGCACCTGATCCCGGCGGGAACGGGGATCTACCGGTACTCGGAGGTGGAGGTGGACGCGGGCTCCCAGCCCGAAGCCATCGCCGCCGCCCAGCTGCGGGCGCAGGAAGCCCTGCTGCCGCAGCTGGTCGAGGAGGATCTCGACGAGCTTCCCAAGCTGTAGGCAAATCGGCTGTTAGCTCCTAGCTATTAGCGTTGAGCAACGGCGTCTGGCGGTAGGAATCCCGTCCAGACGCCGTTGCTTTGCGCTAAGAGCTAACAGCTAATAGCCAAAGGAGTTGACGGACGTCTGAAGTCCCGATAACTTGTTCAGTCTCTGCCGGCTATAGAAGGGCTGGCGTAGTTCAGAAGTCACCCCGAGAGTATGCCCACGATCAATCAGCTCGTCCGGCAGTCGCGCCGCGACGTGTCGAAGAAGGAGAAGTCGCCGGCGCTGCAGTCGAACCCGTTCCGTCGGGGCGTCTGCACGCGCGTGTACACCACGACGCCGAAGAAGCCCAACTCGGCGCTGCGGAAGGTGGCCAAGGTCCGGCTCACCAACCAGATCGAGGTGATCGCGTACATCCCCGGCGAGGGGCACAACCTGCAGGAGCACTCGATCGTGCTCGTGCGCGGTGGTCGTGTGAAGGATCTCCCGGGCGTGCGCTATCACATCGTGCGCGGGACGCTCGACGCCGCCGGCGTCAACGGGCGGAACCGCAGCCGCTCCAAGTACGGAACCAAGAAGCCGAAGGCCGCCGCCGGAGGGAAGAAGTGAGCCGCCGCAAGTCCGCCGTGAAGCGCGCCGTCCTCCCCGACGCGCGCTACGACAGCCAGACGGTCTCGAAGTTCGTGAACGTCCTGATGTACCAGGGGAAGAAGTCCACCGCGGAGCGCATCTTCTACGGCGCGATGGATCTCGTCGAGAGCCGTACCAGCCAGCCGGGCGTCAACGTCTTCAAGCAGGCGCTGACGAACCTCAAGCCGGTCGTCGAGGTGAAGAGCCGCCGCGTCGGCGGCGCCACCTACCAGGTCCCGGTCGAGGTCCGTCCCGAGCGCCGCACCGCGCTCGCCATGCGCTGGCTCATCTCCTTCTCGCGCGAGCGCAACGAGAAGTCGATGGCCGAGAAGCTCGCCGCCGAAGTGATCGCCGCGAGCAAAGGCGAGGGCAACGCGATCAAGAAGAAGGAAGACACGCACCGCATGGCGGAAGCGAACAAGGCGTTCGCGCATTACCGCTGGTGAGGCGGCTGCCGGCTGCCAGCTGCCGGCTGCCAGTCGATGCAACGAGGGGTGAGCAGTACGCTCATCCCTCGTAGTTTTTTCTGGCAGCTGGCAGCTGGCCGCTGGCAGCACATGTGACACTTTCGTGGCGTGACACAGTTATGCAAACGTGCCCCTCGTGCCTCCGACCGTACCCGACGCGCTGATCGTCCGCCGAGTGCTCGACGGCGATACCGAGGCGTTCGCGCTGCTCGTGGCGCGATACTCGGATCGCTGCGCGCGCTGCGCGACGCGGATCGTGGGGAATCGCGAGGACGCCGAGGAGGCGGTGCAGGATGCGTTCGTCCGAGCCTACGAGGCGCTGGGCGAGTATCGGGAGCGGGACCGCTTCTACGCGTGGCTCTTCCGCATCCTCATCAACCAGTGCCGGAGCGTGGTCGCCAGGTCGGCGCGACGCGAGCTGACGTTTCCCGACGTCGAACCCGACGCACCAGAAACCTTCCAGCCGAGCGAGCTCCGCACCGTCGATGATTCACTCGCCGATCGCGATCGCCTGGAGCGTGCGCTCGGCCAGCTCGCGCCCGAGCAGCGCGAGGCGGTGGTGCTGCACCTTGGCGAAGAGCTCACCTACCAGGAGATGGCCGCCGCGACCGGTGCCGGCGTCTCCGCGATGAAGATGCGTGTCGCGCGCGGCGTCGCACGGCTGCGCGCACTGCTCACGGAGGTGTACTGTGTCTGACGGCGGAATTCCCGAGCAGGCCGGCTTCGAGCGCTGGCTCGCCTCGGAGCTGAGGCGCCCCGTCGCCGCGGAGCGGCTGCGCGTCGAGCGCGTGATGGCCCGTGTCCGTAGTGCCACCCCTCCGCGCTGGCGCGTCGCCCGCGATGGGATGACGTCCCCGTTCGTCGCGTTCGCGCTGGCCGCGAGCCTGACGTTCGCCGCGGTGCTCTCTCCGCTCGCCGGCGGTCCGATGCCGGCCGTGCAGCAGGCGGTGCGCGACACCACGCAGCTCGTGCGCTTCGTCCTCGTCGCTCCCGACGGTGCTCGCGTCGCGACCAACGTTGCCGTCGCCGACGTCACGCGCGTCGTCGCCGATCCGCGCGCCGGCCGGAACTCCGCGCCGGATTCGTCGGTGCGGACCGCTCCCGACACGACTACCTGAGACTTCGCCAGACATGATGGACTTCTCGCGGTGGCGGCGCGGCAGCGCCGCCACATGGCTGATCGCGCTCCTGCTGTTCGTCGTCGGCTACGCGCTGCTCTGGCGTGGCGCCACGACGGTGCCGGCGATGCTGCTCATCGCGGCGTACGTGATCGCGGTGCCGTGGGCGATCCTGCGCGGCCGGGCCGCCGGCGACCGCGCGAGCGAGATGCCGCGCCGGAAGAACGGCGACGCGCACGCGGAAGCACGTCCCTCGTACCTCGTCGCGGCCGGCGTCGCGGCGGTGATCCTCGCGCTCTACGTCGCGACGCTCGCGCCGACGACGCAGATGTGGGACACGAGCGAGTACATCACCGCGGCCTACGTCCTCGGCATCCCGCATCCGCCCGGGAACCCGTTCTTCGCACTCATCGGCCACGTCTTCTCGCGACTGCCGATCGCGCCGACGGTGGCGCAGCGCGTCAATCTGCTCGCCGCCGTCTGCTCGGCGCTGAGCGCCGGTGCGTGGTTCCTCATCGCCGAGCGTGTGCTCACGACGCTGCTGCCGCGCCCCGCACTGCGGCGGATCGGCGCCGCACTGGCGGCGCTGCTTGCAGCGACGGTGTTCACGGTCTGGAACCAGAGCGTCGTCAACGAGAAGGTCTACACTGTCTCGCTGCTCTTCTTCGCCGCGGTGTCGTGGCTGATGGTGCGCTGGTCGGACGCGGACGAGAGCGCGTCGTCCGACCAGTTGCTCATCCTCGTCGCCTACCTGCTCGGCCTCGGCTACGCGAACCATCCCGCGGGACTGCTCGTCGCGCCGGCCGTCGGACTGGCGATCCTCGCCCGCAGGTGGACGACGCTGCTGCGCTGGCGGCTGCTGCTGACCGGCGCGCTCGCCTTCGGGCTCGGCCTGACGCCCTTCGCGGTGATGCCGATTCGCGCAGCGCACGCGCCGGCGATGAACCAGGGTGAGACGAGCGGCTGCGTCGGACAGGCGGTCGCCGTGGACTGCACGTTCAGCAGCGAGACGTATCGCCGCCTCATGTCGCACGTGAAGCGCGAACAGTACGGCGGCCACTCCGTCGCCGAGCGTCAGGCACCGTTCAGCGCGCAGCTCGGGATGTGGTGGCTGTACTTCAAGTGGCAGTGGATGCGCGACGCCACCGTCTCGCGCCCTTTCGCCCAGGCGGCGCTCGCGATCGTGTTCCTGGGGCTCGGGCTCTACGGC
>DATAIS010000389.1:0-12618 GCA_036262535.1 Gemmatimonadaceae bacterium
ACGAGAGGACCGAGTCGGACGATCCGCTCGTGTCCCGGCTGTCCTGCCAAGGGCACCGCCGGGTAGCGATGATCGGCTGTGATAACCGCTGAAAGCATCTAAGTGGGAAGCACGCCCCAAGATGAACACTCCCGGAGGGTCAAACCCTCCCTGAAGGGCCGTGGGAGACCACCACGTCGATAGGCCGCCCGTGGACATGGGGCAACCCATTCCGAGCGCAGCGGTCCTAATCGCCCGAGCGGCTTGACTTTCTCTCATAGGATGCCGTTAGGCATCCGCCGAGCAGAGCTTCGCATCTACGTGCGATGCGCAACCGCATCACGTTCCCCGTTCCTCATCCCATCGCTTTCTTCGCTTCGCTGGCGACCAGAGCGTAGGGGCCACACCCGTTCCCATTCCGAACACGGTCGTTAAGCCCTACAGCGCCGATGGTACTCCGATCGAGAGATCGCGGGAGAGTAGGCCGTCGCCGGCACCTCTTTGACGCCCCCGGGGAGTTTCCCCGGGGGCGTCGTCGTTCCCGCCGCTGGCTCCCCGAAAGCGCGCCCACTTCTTGCGCTCCACGTCACACATGAAGCGCGCGGCCCGCTCCCTTCCTCTCGTCCTCGGCGCCGCCACCGGCGCCCTCGGTGGGCTCATCGTTCGCGAGCGGCGCAACCGCCGCGACCTCGAGCGCTTCGCCGCGGCGACGCTGGAGACGCTCCTCAACGCGATCGAAGCCAACGACCCGGAGACCGGCGCTCACGTCCGCCGCGTTGCCGCCTATGCGCTCGTTCTCGCCGAGGAAGCGGAGCTCGACGCGCACTGCCGGCACGTCATCGAGCGCGTCTCGCTCTTCCACGACATCGGCAAGATCCACCAGGCGCTCTTCGACATCGTTCACGAGGAGACGCGCCTCACCCCGGGTGAGTGGGCGGCGATCAGGACGCACCCGCGGCGCGGCGCCGAGGTCCTCGAGCCGGTCACGCGCTTCTATCCCGATCTCGCCGAGGGCGTGCTCTCGCACCACGAGCGCTGGGACGGTAGCGGCTACCCCCGCGGGCTCGCCGGGACCCGGATCCCGCTCGCGGCGCGTGTCGTCGCCATCGCCGATACCTTCGACGTGCTCAGCTTCGGCCGTCGCTACCGTCGCGGCCTCTCACCGGCGCGTGCCGCCGAGGTGATCGCACGCGGCCGCGG
Source organism: Gemmatimonadaceae bacterium (assembly GCA_036262535.1). GTDB lineage: Bacteria > Gemmatimonadota > Gemmatimonadetes > Gemmatimonadales > Gemmatimonadaceae > JABFXC01. Next base: position 1,180 of record DATAIS010000389.1, read on the forward strand.
CACGCAGTTCGATCCCGACCTCGCCGACCTCTTCCTCTTCCCGCCCGTCTTCGAGCGGATTCTCGCCACCCATCGGGCGCTGCGCGCCCCGCGCGTCCGCCGACGCGACGAGCGCCGCGTCGGCCGTGGGGAGCCAATCGCCGCCGACGTCGAGTTCCGCTGGCGTCCCGTTCCGGTGGTGCCGGCGGGCAGCCCGCCCGCCACCCGCCAGGCCTAACGCGCCGCGGGCTGGCGAGCCGCCGCGGCTCGTTCGCGGCGCGCCTGCGCGACCGCACGCTGGTGCTCGCGGTACGTCGCCGAGAAGACGTGTCGCCCGTCGGCCTGGGCCACGAAGTAGCGGTAGGGGACCCCGGCCGGATAGAGCGCCGCGACGATGCTCGCCCGCCCCGGCGAGGCGATCGGACCGGGCGGCAAACCCGCGTAGAGGTAGGTGTTGTACGGCGACTTCACCTCGAGGTCCCTGTAGAACAGTCGCGGGCGGTGACCGCCTAACGCATACTGCACCGTCGGATCGGCCTGCAGCCGCATCCCGATCCGCAGCCGGTTGAGGTAGACGGCGGCGATCACCGGCCGCTCCGTCGCCACCCGTGCCTCCTTTTCCACGATCGAGGCGAGCGCGAGCAGCTGGTGGCGGGTCAGCGAGAGCTCGCGGAGCCGGTCGTTCCACGCCGGCTCCCACACCTGCTCGAAGCGGCGCACCATCGGCTCGACCGCGCCGCGGGCGGTCGTGCCGTCGCCGAACTGGTAGGTGTCCGGGAAGAGATATCCCTCGAGCGTCGAGGTCGGGACGTCGAGCCGCTCGCGGAGAGCGGAGTCGCGCACCGCGGCCTCGAGCGAGTCCTCGCGCAGGCCCAGCGAGCGCGCGAGCAGCGGCACGATGTCGTTGATCGCGTAGCCCTCGGGGATCGTCACCGTGTGGATCAGGCCCTTGCCCGACGTCAGCGCGTCGAGCACCTCGCCCCACGACATCCCGCGCGACATCACGTAGGTGCCGGGGCGCAGCCGGCGGTCGTGGCCGCCGAGCGAAGCGTAGATGCGGAACCAGCGCGCGGAGCCGATGATTCCCGCGTGCTCGAGCGAGTCCGCCGCCGCGCGGAAGCTCGCGCCGGCCGGGATGACGACACGCGTCGTCCCCGTGCCGCCGCCACATGCCGCGGCGACGGCGAGCACCGCCACGAGCAGGATACGGCGCGCGCGCCGCCTCGGCATCGTCACGCCGGAAGTCTAGTCGGGGACACCCGTGTCGCCATCGTTGGGCTCGACGATCCGCAGCGCATGCTGCAACAGGACCGTCGCCGCGAGCGCGTCGACGTCGCCCGCCCGCCCCCGCGTCGAGCCCCCGAGCTCGCGCACCGCGCGCAGGGCGATCGCGGTCGTGTAGCGTTCGTCGATCAGCATCACCGGAAGGCCGGTGCGCTCCTCGAGGGTTGCCGCGACGCGGCGGACCTCGACCGAGCGCGGCGTCTCGTCGCCGCGCTCGTCGAGCGGCAGCCCAACGACGAAGCCCTGCGCCTCGAGCTCGGTCGCGCGCCGGATCAGCTCCGCCACCGGAGGGCGCTTTCCCGCTCGCCGGAGAATGTGCCCCGCGGGGCTCGCGATCGTGCCCGTCGGATCGCTGATCGCGAGCCCGATGCGGCGCTCGCCGTAGTCGATCGCGAGACGACGGGGAAGCCGCATCAGGCGCGCGCGGTGTGACGGGCCGCGCGCGTCCTCATCCCTGCGTCATCGCGACGAAGAACTCACGGTTGTTCTTCGTCATCGACATCTGGCGGATGAGGAATTCCATCGCTTCGGCCTCGGGCATGTCGGCGAGGAAGTTCCGCAGCAGGAAGACGCGGTTCGTCTCCTCCTGCGTCAGCAGCAGCTCCTCCTTCCGCGTCCCCGTCCGGCCGATGTCGATCGCGGGAAAGACGCGGCGGTCCGCGATCTTCCGGTCGAGGACGAGCTCCATGTTGCCGGTGCCCTTGAACTCCTCGAAGATCACCTCGTCCATGCGCGAGCCCGTTTCGACCAGCGCCGTCGCGACGATCGTCAGCGAGCCGCCCTCGTCGATGTTGCGCGCCGCGCCGAAGAACCGCTTCGGCTTGTGCAACGCCTGCGCGTCCACGCCGCCGGACAGGATCTTCCCCGAATGCGGCACGACGGCGTTGTGCGCGCGGGCGAGCCGCGTGATCGAGTCGAGCAGGATGACGACGTCGCGGCCGTGCTCGACCAGTCGCTTCGCCTTCTCGATCACCATGTCGGCGACCTGGACGTGGCGGTCCGCGGGCTCGTCGAACGTCGAGCTGATGACTTCCGCACGGTCGCCGACGTTCGCCTGCATGTCGGTGACCTCCTCCGGCCGCTCGTCGATGAGGAGGATGATCAGCGTCACCTCGGGATGATTCTCGAGGATGGCGTTGGCCATCTTCTGCATCAGGATCGTCTTGCCCGCGCGCGGCGGTGCGACGATGAGGCCACGCTGTCCCTTCCCGATCGGCGCGAGCAGGTCGACGATGCGCATGCTGATGTCGCCGTCCTTCGGCTCGAGCCGGATGCGCTCGTCGGGATACCGCGGTCGCAGGTTGTCGAACTGACCGCGCTGCTTCGCCTTTTCGGGATCGTCGCCGTTGATCGCCTCGACCTTCAAGAGCGCGAGGTAGCGCTCCCACTCCTTCGGCGGCCGGACCTGGCCGGAGATCGCGTCGCCGGTGCGGAGGTCGAACCGCTTGATCTGCGACGGCGAGACGTAGATGTCGTCGGGCCCGTAGAGATAGTTCCAGTCCTGGGAGCGCAGGAATCCATAGCCCTCGGGGAGGATCTCGAGCACGCCCTCGCCGGTGAGCACGGTGTCGGCGTCGAGCAGGTTCTGCTCGATGCGGAAGATCAGATCCTGTTTCCGGAGCCCCGCAGTGTCGGTGATGTTCAGCCCGTCCGCCATCTCCTGGAGCTCGGGGACGGACATACGCTTCAGCTGGGCGATATCCACGTGCGGATTGGCGGGAGCGCGCGGGGGCCGCGCGCCGGCGGGGAGGTGCGGACCATCGAAGCTATTCGGGACGGAAAAGTGCGGCAAGACGGCCGCGACGTCGTCCGCGATCAGAAATGAACGTAGCGCAGCGGGTGGGCGCGCAGGTCGGCGAGGAGGACGGAGAGCTCGCGCTGCGCGCCCGTGAGCTCCTGCACGAGCGCCGAGTCGCGAAGCGCGCGACCGGCGGTGCCGCGCGGCTCGTCGAGAAGTGCGCGTACGATCGACAGCTCGTCGCGTACCGACGCGACGGCGCGCGCGAGGGTGCTGTCGCGCCGGAAGCGGCCCAGCGACGTCTCCCGCGACGCGAGCAGTGCGCGGATGGTGTCGGTGCGGGCGAGCGCCGTGCGCGCACGCGACGCCGCGTCGGCGCTGCCGCTCACCACGCGCGCGACCGTTCCCTCCCCGCGCAGCGCGCGATCGACGAGGCGCTCGCCGCGGCGACGCGCGACTTCCATCTCGAGTCCTTCCTCGTTGAGGAACGCGCCGGTCGTGCCACGCACGCTCCGCAGCTCGCTCGCGAGCTGCTTCACGTTGTCGATGATCGCCGGGAAGTCGCGCGACGCGGCCGCGAACTGCGACGCGACCGTCTCGGGGTCGCCCTGCGCCGTCGATGCGATCGTGTCACCCGGCGCCATCGGGCGCGCCGTCGCCGTCGACGGCGATATGTACACGACCGGTGCCCCGATGAGCGTGCCGCCGGAGCGGATCTGCGCGCGCGCGTCGGTGCGGATCAGCGGCAGGTAGTCGTCGAGCACGTCCATCACGACGACGACGTGGGCGGTGGTGTCGGTGGACGGCGGGAGGAAGTCGACCCGCGCGACCTGCCCGACCTTCTGTCCGGCGAGCCACACCGGCGTACCCTTCATGACACCGCGCGCCTCGAACATCCGCGAGTACACGCGCTCGGTGCTGCCGTGGAGGACGCCGACGCGCGCGAACGTCATCACCACCACCACGAGAACGACGATCGCGGCGATCGTGAACAGTCCGGGGACGAGGCTGCGCCAGGTGAGCTTTCGGGGCATCGCGACTCAATCGCGCAAAGGTCGGGCCGGACTCCGCCGTACCGGTGCGCGATGCGCGCCGCGGCGTCGCTCCGTGTGTTGGGGGCGGAAAGACAGCGGGGCAGGCCATCGCGGCGCCTGCCCCGTTCACTGTCTACAGCGAGCGATGCGCGAGGCGGGATTCGAACCCACGACCTTCGGCTCCGGAGGCCGACGCTCTATCCAGCTGAGCTACTCGCGCAGACGCGAACGGACTCTCTCGAGCCCGTTGTCCGACAGCATGGTCGGGGCGACTGGATTTGAACCAGCGACCTCCTGCTCCCGAAGCAGGCGCTCTACCGGGCTAAGCTACGCCCCGCCGACGACGCGCGCCGTCCGATTGGTCACGAGGGCATGCAGCGCGCCCGGAAGGACTCGAACCTCCAACCTTCTGATCCGTAGTCAGATGCTCTATCCAATTGAGCTACGGGCGCCTTGCCGCACGTCCATCCGACCGTTCGCCACTGGGAAATCTCGTCGCGAAACGAATCGTCCGGAGCAGGGGAAACCTAGTCCTCGCTTCGGGGAGCGTCAACCCCGCGCTGTTCCGCACCGACGATGACGCCGTGCTCTCCACTGTCCCGTGGTGCATCGTCAGGCGCCGTCGCGCCGACCTCCGCATCGATGACCGCGGCGGTGCCGCCGCCGGGCGTCGTTCGCCGAGCCGGCGCGGACATTGGAAGGTCGAGCGTGAAGCAGGAGCCGCGTCCGAGCTGGCTGATGACCGTCACATCGCCGCCGAGCACGCGCGCGAGCTTGCGCGCGATGGCGAGTCCGAGTCCGGTCCCGCGCTGCATCGAATCGCCCCGCCCCGATGGACGCACCTGCTCGAACTCCTCGAAGATGCGATCCAGATCGCTTCCGGCGATGCCGATGCCCGTGTCCTCGACGGACATGAGAACGCCGCGACCTCCCGGCTTGGCGACGATCGTGACCGCGCCGCGCTCGGTGAACTTGATCGCGTTCGCGGCGAGGTTGAGCAGGATCTGCCGCAGGTGACGGGGGTCGGTCTCGAGGCGCGGTGTGTCACGGGCGACGACGATGTCGACGCGCAGCCCCTTCGCCTCGGCGGCGGGCTCGATGACGTTGTTCACGCCGTCGAGCATGGCGTCGAGATCGACTTCCTGCACGTCGAGATCCATGCGTCCGACTTCGATCTTGCTCAGGTCGAGCACGTCGTTGACGAGCGCGAGCAGATGATCGGCCGCGGCCTGGATCCGCTCGTGCGACGAGCGGAGCGAGGGCGGGATGTCGCCGTACATTCCCTCGAGGGCGAGCGAGTTGTAGCCGACGATCGCGTTGAGCGGCGTGCGCAGCTCGTGCGAGACGTTGGCGAGAAAACGACTCTTCGCGCGATTCGCCTCCGTGATCTGCTGGGCGCGCTCCTCGAGGCGCATGTTCGCGTCGAGCAGGTCGCGCGAGAGCAGCTCGAGGTCGTGCGAGTACGCGGCGAATCGCCGCGCGCGCAGCTCCTCGCGGAGCGTGAGGAAGCTCACGAGCAGGATGACGAGCGCTCCGGTTATCCAGTTGACGACTCGCGCCGTGTTCGGCGCCGAGCGCTCGGCGGCCACCTCGAGTCGCCAGGTGTGGTCGCCGGGGAGGACGATCGTGTGCGCGACGGCGCCGCTGACGTTCTCCGGGTAGCCTTCCGACGCGATGATCTGCCCGCCATTCTCGTCGAGCACGCGATACGGAAAATGGCCCCGGAGCTTCCCGGCGAGCGCCTCGGTGAAGAGTCGTCCGTATGCGAAGGCGCCAGCGACGTAGCCCGTGACGCGTCCGTCGTCGTCCACGAGCGGGACATAGAGCAGCGTACCGCGCTGCCCGTCGTCGAGGCGGAGAGGAGCGGTCGATGCTGCGCTCCGCGCCTCCGCGGCGCGCCGCATCGCGGGCGCGCGGAGGGGGAAGGCGCGATGCGCCTCACCACGCGCGACGTCGCTGCCCGAGGCGACGCGCACCGCGCCGCGCTGGTCGAGCAGGTAGACCGTCGCGATGTCGGGCATCTGTCGCCGGATCTGCTCGGCGACGACCGCGAAGCGGTCGGTCTGGTCGCGCGTCGTGTGCGCGGCACCCGAGAGCGCGGCGAGCGTGCCGAGGAAATCGACGCGCTGTCCGACGAAGCTCTCGATGAGCGCGCCCGCCTGGAGCGCCTGGGCGGACGCGTCCCGCTGGGACTCGCGCTGCAGGAGCGCGTCGACGCGCCTGAGGAGCAGGACGCCGCTCACGATCACGATCGCGAGCAGGAAGCGCCAGCGCATCGGCCCCGCGAGGCCGCGGCGAAGGTCTTCGGGAAGAGGGCGTCGTGGTGCGGTCATTGGCGGGATACTGCCTTACGGTCGGACGCGCATTGGAGATGGGTGAGGCAAGGGGCGCGCCGCTGGCGAGCGCGGGCGATGGTCGATCCACCGCGGCCGGAAAAAGCAATCGCCCTCCGGGAGGAGGGCGATGCGCGGTACAAGACTCGAACTTGTGACCTCCACGATGTCAACGTGGCGCTCTAACCAACTGAGCTAACCGCGCAGGAACGTCCGTTTCAGCACGGAACTTGAAGCGCCTGCCGCCCGTTTGTTTTCCCGGAGCTTCGCGCCGGCTCGCGCCGGACGAGGGCGCGGAGAGCGGGAAACGGGACTCGAACCCGCGACCCCAACCTTGGCAAGGTTGTGCTCTACCAACTGAGCTATTCCCGCGATGTCCCGAGAGGTGGAGGCGAGGGGAATCGAACCCCTGACCTCGTGAATGCCATTCACGCGCTCTCCCAACTGAGCTACGCCCCCTCCGTCGAACGGAGACAAAAGTTCCGCCCGGAAACACGTAGTATAGACAGGGGTAGATCACGTGTCAACAAAATCAGGGCTGGCGCAATGCATTGCGGCCAGTATTTTGCAGCGCCTTCCGTCCCGATCCGGACGCCGCTCGACCAGGGCACCGGTCGCCGTACGAACGGGATGGTGGCAGTTCGCATGACGCAAGGCGGCGCCGAGGCGCCGCTTCCCGAGATACATCTTCTTTCACGCGCAGTACGTTCGAGGGCCCAACCATGACCGAAGTGAAGCGCCGCCGCCGCTCAGCGCCGGCGGGCATCGCCCCCAACGAGCCTGAGCGCGACATCCTGGATCAGTACCTCTACGAGGTCAGCACCTATCCCCTGCTCAAGGGGACCGAGGAGATCGAGCTCGCGAAGAAGATTCGCGCTGGCGACCAGGACGCGCTGCAGGAGCTGGTGAAGCGGAACCTCCGCTTCGTCATCTCGGTGGCGAAGAAGTACCAGAACCGTGGGCTTCCGCTCATCGATCTCATCGGTGAGGGGAACGTCGGGCTGCTCACCGCCGCGAGGAAGTTCGACCCGGATCAGGGTGTGAAGTTCATCTCCTACGCGGTGTGGTGGATCCGGCAGGCGATCCTCTCGGCGCTCGCGCGCCAGGGGCGTACCGTTCGCGTTCCGCTCAACCGCACGGCGGACCTGTCGCGCATCATCAAGGCGTCGGAGATCCTCCGGCAGAAGCTGAACCGCGAGCCCACGCCCGAGGAGCTCTCGCAGCTCACCGGACTCTCCACCGAGGTCGTCCAGTCGCTCGCCGCGCTCAACACGAGCGACGTGCGTCTCGACGCGCCGATGGATCCCGACGGCGACCGGTCGCTGATCGAGCGCTTCGTCGCCGACGAGATGCCCGACACCGAGGAGGAGGCGATGAATCGTTTCCTCACCGACGAGATCGAGCAGGCACTCGGCACGCTGCCGCCGCGTGACGCGAAGGTCCTCCGCCTCTACTTCGGTCTCGAGGGCGGTCGTGAGCACACCCTCGAGGAGATCGGCTCGATGCTCGGCGTGACGCGCGAGCGCGTCCGCCAGCTCCGCGACCGCGCGCTGAAGCGGCTTCGTGAGGGCGACGTCGGCCGCGCACTCGGCTCGTTCGCCGCGTAACATCGCGCCACGGAAAAAAGACGAAGCGCCCCGCGATCATCGCGGGGCGCTTCGTCTTTCTCCTGTCAAGGCTTGCCGCCTCGAACGGCCACATCACATTTTTCGGACGTGATTCGCCTCGTCGACGTCCACAAGTCCTTCGGCCCGAAGCAGGTCCTGAGCGGCTTCACGCTCGACGTGGACGAAGGCGAGACGATGGTGATCATCGGCTACTCGGGCACCGGGAAGTCGGTCGCGATCAAGCACATCGTCGGACTCCTCGAGCCGGACGCGGGCGAGGTCTGGGTGGATGGGCTCGAGGTCCCGGCGCTTCCCCGCCGCGAGCTCTACGCGCTGCGCGCGCGCATCGGCTACGTCTTCCAGTTCGCCGCGTTGTTCGACTCGCTGACCATCGGCGAGAACATCGCGATGGGGCTCCGCAAGCAGGGCGAGCTCACGGAGAGCGAGATGGCCGTCCGCGTCGCCGAGTCGCTCGATCTCGTCGACCTCCCCGGGGTCGAGGCGAAGTTCCCCGCCGAACTGTCGGGCGGAATGCGGAAGCGGGTCGGCATCGCCCGCTCGGTCGCGCTCCGGCCCAAGTACATGCTCTACGACGAGCCGACGACGGGTCTCGACCCGGTGACGAGCGCGGTCATCGACGACCTGATGGTGCGCATGCGCGACAAGCTCGGCGTGACGAGCATCGTCATCACGCACGACATGCGCAGCGCGTACACCGTCGGCACTCGCATCGCGATGCTCTACATGGGGAAGGTGCGGCAGGTCGGCACGGTCGACGAGATCAGGCACACGAGCGATCCCGTCGTGCGCCAGTTCATCGAAGGGCGCGCGAACCTCGACGAGGCACCATCGCTCGGGGGAGTGCCGTGACACGCCGCACCCGCGCGACACGCGAGACCTCGGCGGGAGGCGTGGTCTTCCGCGTGGCGGGCGGCGCGGAGCCGCTCTTTCTCCTCATCCGCGACAGCTACCGGAACTGGGGCTTTCCCAAGGGGCATCTCGAGCCCGACGAGCGTCCCGAGGCCGCCGCGCTCCGCGAGGTGCGCGAGGAGACCGGACTCGATGGCCTCGAGCTGCGCGGAGAGATCGAGACGATCGACTGGTACTTCCGCTTCCGCGGCAAGCTGATTCACAAGGTCTGCCATTTCTATCTCATGGAGACCAGCTCGACGGCGACCTGTCCGCAGCGCGCCGAAGGGATCACCGCCTGCCGCTGGATGCCGATCGCGCAGGCGATCAGGACCATCTCCTACGCGAACGCGCGCACCGTGCTCGAGCGCGCGGGCGAGATGGTCACGACCGCGCTCGGTCAGCGGTGAACCGTGGCGCAGCCGACGAACGGCGGGCCTTCCGGCCCGTCAAGCGCAGTCGCCGCGAGCGGTCCCGCGACTCCCTCCATCCTCGCTCTCGTCACGCGTGACCGCTCGCGGGCCGCGCTGCGCGCCGCGTTCCCACGCCGGCGTGCGCGGCTCCATCCGGTGCGGAGCGCCGGCGAGCTGGCCACGGCGCTCCGTGGCACGCTCACCGACGCGGTCATCGTCGACGTCGGAGCACCGACCGCCGAGACGGAGCGTGCGCTGGCGCTCGCCCGTGAGTTTCCGAGCGTGCCGTTCGTCGGCCTCGCGCCCGTGCGTGGTGCCGACGGCCCGGCGCTCGCCGCCTGCGCCGCGGCCGACTTCGCCGACGTCCTCGTCGACGGTGTCGACGACGGCGCGATGCGGGAGCTGCTCGCGCCACTCTACTTCACGGCGCGCTTCGCCGCGGCGCTGCACGACCCGCCGCCGTCCCTCGCGTTAGGCGCGCCGATCCAGTGCGCGGCGTGGCGGCGGATCGTCGAGCATGGCGGCCGGCCCGTCCGGACCGCGGAGCTGGCGGCGGCGCTCGGCGTCACCCGCGAGCACCTCAGCCGGTCCTTCGCGGCCGCGGACGCGCCCAATCTCAAGCGCGTGATCGACCTCGTGCGGCTGCTCGCGGCGGCGGAACTGTGCAAGAACCCCGGCTACGACGTGCGGGACGTCGCGCGCGTGCTCGGCTTCGCGTCGGCGTCGCACCTGTCGAGCACCGCGCAGCGCGTCGTAGGAACCAGGCCGGCCTCGCTCTCGAGGCTCCGCGCCGTGGACCTGGTCGAGCGGTTCGGTCAGGGGCGGGGACGGAGCCGCCGCCTCAGCTAGCGTCGGGGCCGGCGACGGCGGTCGCGGTGCTGCGTGCGTCCGCCTCGGCGACGCGGTCGAGATAGCCGAGGTATCCGACGAGCATGCGCCCGACCGACGCGGCGCGATGCGCGAGCTCGGCGCAGGCGGGCGCCGGAAGAAGCTCCGCCTGGCGCGCGATGGCGAGCCCCGTCTCGAGCGCCGCGACCCCCTCGAGCGCCGGGCGGAGAGCGTCGCGCTGGGCGGCGGGAGATTCGCGCGCGTGTGCGCGGCCGATCGAAACCGCCAGGTTCGCGGCGCAGCGGGTGACGAGGTCGGTGAGCTGGCGGGTGTCGGGGCGGGCCGCCTTGCGGCAGGCCTTCGCCACCTCGGCGGCGGTGGTGACCGCCTCATTCCAGACGCGCAGATCGCGCAGCGCCGACGCCATGGCAGGAATCTCGCGGGCAGGAGGCGCCGCGCGTCACCATGGCGCTTCGGGCGACCGCCGAAGCGTGCGGGCAGGGCGCGCTTCCACCCTCGCGGCTTGCCGGGAACGGGGGCTTGTGATAATTTTCACAAGCTCCTCCCTCCCTGTTCGCACGCATTCTCGGACACCCCGATATGGCTTCCGAAACGTCACTCCGCCCCGGCGAAATCAAGGACATCCTGCTCCGCGAGATCGAGGCGGCCGACCTCCATTCGCTGGACGTCGAAGAGGTTGGTACCGTCCTCGAGGTGAAGGACGGGATCGCGCGCATCTACGGTCTCAATCGGGCGATGGCGGGCGAGATGCTCGAGATCACGTCGTCGGAGACCGGCGCCAACATCACGGCCCTTGCGCTGAACCTCGAGGAAGACAACATCGGCGCCGTCATCCTCGGCGACTACCTCCAGCTCAAGGAGGGTGACGAGGTCCGGCGTACGAACCGGGTGCTCGAGGTGCCGGTCGGTCCGGCGCTCGTCGGCCGCGTCGTCGACGCGCTCGGCCGCCCGATCGACGGTGGACCGGAGATCCGCGCCACGACCACCCGCAAGGTCGAGAGTGAAGCGCCCGGTATCATCGTGCGCCAGCCCGTGAAGGAGCCGCTCCAGACCGGCATCAAGGCGATCGACTCGATGATCCCGATCGGCCGCGGCCAGCGCGAGCTGATCATCGGCGACCGCGGCACCGGCAAGACGGCGATCGCGATCGACACGATCATCAACCAGAAGGGCCAGGGCGTCATCTGCGTCTACGTCGCGATCGGCCAGAAGGCGTCGACGGTCGCGTCGGTGGTCGAGCGGCTGAAGCAGTCGGGGGCGATGGAGTACACGATCGTCGTCGCCGCGCCGGCG
>DATAIS010000390.1:0-1651 GCA_036262535.1 Gemmatimonadaceae bacterium
TCGGCGCGGCGCTTTTCCGGAGGCGTCATCGAGTGGCGTGAGACAGGCGTGCCGCCATCATGCCATGCCGTCGCGCGGGCGCAAGGCGATCCCGTCGGCGAAGGTGGGGAGGTTGCTGCGCTGCCAGACGAGCGTTCCCGACTCGTCTATCCGGTAGTGGATCTGCCGCGCTGGCGTGTGCAGCTCGAGCTGCGCACCCTCCGAACGCCAGAGGCCGGACAGCTCGCGCCACCCGGCGACTGCCCCGACGACCGGGTCCCAGATCGCGAGCGTTAGGCGGAAGCGTCCGCGGCGCCCCAGCTCCAGGCGCAGCTCACCGGCGGGGTGGTCGAGCCCGACGAACTCCCTCGCGTCGCACCCCGCAAGGATACCATCAGGTCGCGCGGTCGTGAAAGGGCGGACCGCTCCGCGTCTGCGGTCACTCGAACGCCGACCCCTCGACGGTGTCACGCACCTCCGCCGTCGCCTCGGCGGGCAGCGACTCACGCAGCACAGTCCTCGATGCGGAGGAGGCAGCGGCCGCCGCACCCGCGGCTGTACGTCGTGGTCCTTCACCGTGCGCGACGGCACCCGCGACCTTCATGTCGTCAGCGCCTGCAGCCTCATCGTGCTCGGCGGCATGCGCTACCCCGAACAGGCGGCCGATCTCGAGCGCAGCTTTCGCGTGCTGCGGAGCCTCCCCGCCGACATCTGGGTGAGCTCGCACGCGCGGCTCTGGGGCCGCTACCGGAAGTTCGTCGCGCGCGACAGGGCGACGAATCCGACCGACCCCTTCATCGACCGCGACGGTTACCGCGCGTACGTCGACTCCGCCGAGGCGCGATTCCGCCGCGGGGTCGTGCAGTGATTTCGCGCGCCGGACTCAGAATCGGCGCGACACGCCGAGCGTCACTTCTCCACTGGAGTTCACCGCCCAGTCCGTAGCGCCCGCGAACTGCCACCCGCGCACCCGGGCATCGAGACGGAGACCCCAGGCATCGGTCAGCGCCGCTCTCAGCCCCGCGCCGAATGCGATCGCCGGCTCGGTTGCTTTGCGCCCGTCGGCGCGGGTGAAGTAGTGCACCAGCCCTCCGCCGGCTCCGACATACGGCTGGACGCGCGCGGCCGGCCACTGCAGCTGGAGCTGCGCCTCGAGGATACCGGTTCGCGTCGGCGGGTCGCGGAACTGCTCCTCCAGGGCGGCATAGCCGGCGGTCGCCTCGAGAAGCATCCAACGCACCGCGATCGGCTGCGCGGCGCTGAGCGTGACGATGGTGGCGGTTCCCGTCCCGCTCGCGTCGAATCCCATCGGTCCGACCGCGAGTGTCGCGGAACGATCGAGCCGTTGCTGCGCCCCGGCAACGGAGCTCGTGACGGCGACGGCGAGGAGCAGGGCTGTGACGATGCGCATCGGTGCGGCACTCCGGCGAAGGTTCATGATCGGTGAAGTCTAACCGCGGCGCGCCGCCTCGATGGCGGCGATATCGATCTTCGACATCTCCATCATCGCGTCGAACGCGCGCTTGGCGGCAGCTGGATCGGGATCCGTGATCGCCTTCGTCAGCGCGATAGGCGTGATCTGCCACGAGACGCCCCACCTGTCCTTGCACCAGCCGCACGCGCTCTCCTGGCCACCGTTGCCGACGATCGCGTTCCAGTAGCGATCGGTCTC
>DATAIS010000391.1:0-2141 GCA_036262535.1 Gemmatimonadaceae bacterium
GGTCGTCGCGGCTGGAGCGTCTGGGACCTCTGACGTCGACGTTTCGAACGCGCACGGGCATCACGGAGCCACAGCGCTAACGGCGGCTGCGCTCAGCGGCGGACGCGTGCCCGGTGAAGCACCTGCTCGAACGCCGCGCAGTTCTCTTCGCGCTCGTAGCGCGCGAGGAATGCCTCCCGGCCGCGCGCGCCCAGCGCTTCGCGCAGCCCCGGATCGGACATGAGGCGCCTGAGCTCCGCCACGAGCCGCGTCGCTGCGTCGCCGGTGCCGGGATCGATGACCACTCCCGCGTTCGCGGCGATGATCGCCTCTCCGGTATCGCTCTCCCGCGGGCCGACGAACAGCGCCGGCCGGCCGCTCGCCATGATGCCGTAGAGCTTTCCGGGCACCGAGATCCCGACGAACTCCTTGCGAAGCGAGATGAGGTGCACGTCGGCGACGGAGAGCGAATAGCGCAGCTGATCACGCTCGAAGTATTCGCGATAGCGGAAGTTCGAGATCGCGTGATCGCGCGCATGGGACTCGATCTCGCCGCGGCGCGGTCCGTCGCCGACGAACAGCCAGAAGAGCCGCGGCTCGTCGCGAAGGGCGCGCATGGCGTCGAGGATCGGTCCGAACTCATGGACGATGCCGGCGTTGCCGCTGTACATGACGACGAACCGGTCGCGCAGCTGGAGCGTGTCGAGCAGCGGGTTCGCCACGCGTTCCGTGGGCTCGACTTCTTCCCGGCGGTTCCAGACGTGCACCGTGTGTGTCCGTTCCGGCGCCACGCCCTTCGAGACGATTCGCCGCTTCATGTGCGCGCCGAGGTCGATGATGAAGTCGGCGTGGCGGAGCCCGACCCTGTGCATCCACTCGAGGACGCGCGCGGCGAGCCCGGCGCGCGCCAGCATGCCGCTCGCGACTTCCGCGTCCGGATGCAGATCCATGCTCCAGACGCCGTACCGCTGCCGGCCGAAGAGCCGCGCGATGGCGCCAAGGAAGGACAGCAGCGGCGGCGTCGTGAGGAACACGACGTGGTCGTATCGACGTCCATGGTCGCCGGCGAGCAGCGCCCACATGACCTGGAAGTAGAAGGTGGCGTAGTCGACGAGACGGCCGGCGACGCGCGCACGTCCGAACCCGGTCGTGCGCACGCGGTGAATCTCCACCCCGTTCCGGCGCTCGCGCAGCGGAGCGGGTATCCTCCCCTTCACGTAGCGGCCGCGGCTCGCCAGGACGTGAACGTCGTAGCCGCGGGCCGCGAGATACTCGGCGAGATCGGTGAGGTGCTGCCCCGTGGACGCGACGTCGGGCCAGTAGTGCTGATTGACGAAGAGGAGGGAAGGCTTGCGCCCTCCCTCCTCCGCATGCGCGCGTGACGGTACCGCGCGCGGGATGGTGACGCCCATCGGCCTCAGGCCGTGGTCGCGACCGTCTGCTCCTTCCCCTCCCGCTCGCGCTTTCCGCCCGGGATGAGATCCTCGAGCTTGTCGCCATGCGGCCGCGGGGGGTCGCTCTCGGGCGCCCGCTCGTCGGCCCGCGTCCGCGCGTCGTCGCCGCCGAGGGGCACCTCGCGCTCGCCCTGCTCCTCGCCGCGGACAGGCCGGTACTTCTCCGGCTGCGCGTCGAGCTGGCTGAAGATCCACTCGTAGGTACGGCGCAGGCCCTCCTCGAGGGAGATCTGCGGCTCCCACCCGAGCACCTCGCGCAGCTTCGTGTTGTCGGAGTTGCGCCCGCGGACGCCCTGCGGCGCCTTGAGGTTGTGCGTGCGGCGGACCGTCTTGCCCGCGATCGTGGCCACCATGTCGACCAGCTCGTTGATCGAGATCATCCGGTCCTGGCCGAGATTGAGCGGCTCCCGGAAGTCCGAGCGCATCAGCCGGTAGATCCCCTCGACGCAGTCGTCCACGTAGCAGTAGCTCCGCGTCTGGAGGCCGTCGCCCCAGACCTCGATCTCTCCCCCGTCCTCGACGAGCGCGATCTTGCGGCACATCGCGGCCGGGCTCTTCTCGCGCCCGCCGTCGTAGGTGCCTAACGGCCCGAAGATGTTGTGGAAGCGGACGATCCGCGTCTCGAGCCCGAAGTCCTCGCGGTAATGCCGGCACTGCCGCTCGGTGAAGAGCTTCTCCCAGCCGTAGCCGTCCTCGGCGTCGGCGGGA
>DATAIS010000392.1:0-1527 GCA_036262535.1 Gemmatimonadaceae bacterium
GCGTCGTACATGACGCGCGCGTAGTCGGCGAACCAGTCGGCGATGTCGCGATTGAGCCAGCCGCCCTGGTCGTCGAGCGCCGCGGGCAGGTCCCAGTGGAAGAGGGTGACGTTGGGCGTTATGCCGCGCTCGAGCAGCGCATCGGTGAGCCGTTCATAGAAGTCGAGCCCCTTCCGGTTGACGCGGCCGCGTCCTTCGGGGAGAATCCGGCTCCAGGAGATGGAGTAGCGATAGGCGCCGAGACCCAGCTCGGCCATGAGCGCGACGTCGTACTTCCAGCGCCGGTAGTGGTCGCAGGCGACGTCGCCGGTGTCGCCGTCGTGCGTGCGTTTCGGCGTGTGCGCGAAGCGGTGCCAGTTGCTCGGGCCCGCGCCGTCGGCGAGGGGGGAGCCCTCGATCTGGTACGCGGACGTCGCCGCGCCCCAGAGAAAACCCTTGGGAAACTCGAACGTGCTCGGCATCCGATGCGAAACGGATCAGTGCTGACGTCGGCCGCGCGGAGGGCGACATGGCGCGCGTGACGCTCCAGGGAGTTCGTAAGGTATACGACGGGACCATCGCGGTGCATGGCGTGAACCTCGACGTCGGCGATGGCGAGCTGGTCGTGCTCGTCGGGCCGTCGGGATGCGGCAAGAGCACCACGCTGCGCATGATCGCGGGGCTCGAGTCGATCTCGTCGGGGAAGCTCTGGATCGGCGAGCGGCTCGTGAACGACCTGCCGCCGGCGGCGCGCGACATCGCGATGGTCTTCCAGAGCTACGCGCTCTACCCGCACATGACGGTGCGTGACAACATGCGCTTCGCGCTGCGGCTGAAGAAGCTGCCCGCGAGCGAGGTCGAGCAGCGGGTGACGCGCGCGGCGGAGATGCTCGACATCGCGGGTCTGCTCGACCGCACGCCGCGCCAGCTCTCGGGGGGCCAGCGGCAGCGCGTCGCGATCGGCCGCGCGATCGTGAGGCAGCCGGCGGTGTTCCTCTTCGACGAGCCGCTCTCGAACCTCGACGCCAAGCTGCGCGTGCAGACCCGCCGCGAGATCGCGCGCCTCCAGCGCCGGCTCGGCGTGACGTCGGTGTACGTCACGCACGACCAGGTGGAGGCGATGACGATGGGCGACCGGATCGTGGTCATGAACGCGGGCAAGGTGCAGCAGGTGGACACCCCGCTCGCGCTCTACGACCGTCCCGCGAACCTCTTCGTGGCGACGTTCATCGGCAGCCCGCCGATGAACGTCTTCAGGGGAACGCTCGAGCGCGGCGACGGCGGGGCGCTCTTCCGGGCCGGCGCGGTGGCGGTGCCAATCGGTACGGAACGCGCCTCCACGCTGGGGCGCTACCTCGGGAAGCCAGTCACCGCGGGCGTCCGACCCGAGCATGTCCACGTCAGCGGCGCACCGCCGACCGCTGTGCCGGTGCGCGGCTTCATCGTCGACGTCGTCGAGCCCCTCGGCAACGCCACGCTCCTCCACACCAAGGCGGGGGAGCAGGACCTCACCGCATCGTTAGGCCCGCAGCCGCTGCCCGACGTCGG
>DATAIS010000393.1:0-2159 GCA_036262535.1 Gemmatimonadaceae bacterium
GGCGACGCGTGCCGGCGACGTGTTGCAGGCATTGACCGGCCACCCGAAGATGTTGCCATTCCCTGCCGCGATCCCGTACGTGACCCCCGACGCGATCGAGCGCCGGACGGCGTCGTCGAGCGCCGTCGAGGCCCCACCGCCGAGCGACATGTTCGCGACCGCCGACGCGACGTGGTTCGCCGTCACCCAGTCGATGCCGGCGATGACGCCCGACGTCGAGCCCGAGCCGCCACAGTCGAGCACCCGGACCGCGACGAGAGCGACTCCCTTCGCGACGCCATACGTCGCGCCGCCGACCGTCCCCGCGACGTGCGTCCCGTGACCATTGCAGTCCGTCGCGTCACCGCCCGCGGTGACGGCGTCGTAGCCGGTCACGGCGCGGCCGCCGAACTCGGAGTGGCTGCGAAGGATGCCGGTGTCGATGATGTACGCCGTCGTGCCGCTGCCCGTGCCGGTGTACGTGTACGTCGTCGAGAGCGGGAGGTCCCGCTGGTCGATGCGGTCGAGGCCCCATGTCGCGCCGGTCTGCGTCCCGACCGCGTGCACCACCTGGTCCTGTTCGACATACGCGACCCGCGGATCGCGCGCGAGCTCCTCCGCGGCGGCCTTCGACATCCGACCGGCGAATCCCTTCACCGCCGATGCGTACGTGTAGTGCACCTTCGCTCCGCTCACGGCCGCGAGCGACGCGGTAACCGCCGCCGGACTGGCGACGTCGTCGCGATAGACGACGATGTACTGGTCGGGGATGAGCTCGAGGGCATCGGGGGTCTCGCGTGCAGTCGGCCCCGCGGCGGGGTTGTCCTGACAGGCGGCGAAACCGAGGGCGACGAGCGCGAGCAGGCCTGCATTCCTCATCAGCAACCTTCCGGGAAAGGGGTGGTGCACGGCCGGCGCGGGCGCGACGGCCAGAAGATTCCGGAGGCGCGCGCTGTGTGGCAGCGGCGTCTGAGGTCGGGCAGCATCCTGCCTTACGGCAGGCGTATCATGAACTCGGCCCGCGGCGTCGCGGGGTGGAACGATGCAGCGTCCGCGCCGGTGTAAACGGGCGGGCGGACGATGCTAAAACTTTGTTTTGCGGAGCGCAAGGAGGGGTCGGTCCGGGAACTTCGCCCGGACCGATCCCTCTATCCGGCTACAGGGTGCTCTTGTAGAGCAGCCGGTTGGGCGTCCCGGCCACGTTGCCGGTGATGACGTTCGCGGTCGCGTTGTTCACGAGCCAGCTCCGGATCGTCGAGTACGACGCGTCGCCGAAGGTCGCCTTGTAGAGCGCCGCCACACCCGTGACGTGCGGGGTCGCCATCGACGTCCCGCTGATCGTGTTCGTCCCGCCGTTGAGCCACGTCGAGGTGATCGACGAACCGGGCGCGTAGATGTCCACGCAGCCGCCGTAGTTGGAGTACGACGCCCGGGCGTCGGTGCTGGTCGACGCCGCCACCGTCGTCGTGTTCGCGGCGCTCGACGGCGACGAGTTGCACGCGTCGGCGCTCGAGTTCCCGGCCGCGACGGCGAGGAAGACTCCTGCCGCGGCGAGGTTGTTCGCAGCGGTGTTCGTGGCCGACGAGTAGCCGCCGCCGAGCGACATGTTGGCGACGGCCGGCTTCACGTGGTTGACGCGCACCCAGTCCATCCCCGCGATGACGCCGGAGTTGGTGCCGGAGCCGCTGCAGTTGAGCACGCGCACCGCGCGCAGCAGCACACCCTTCGCGACGCCGTAGCTCGACGATCCCACCGTCCCGGCGACGTGCGTCCCGTGTCCGTTGCAGTCCTGCCCGTTGCCGCCCAGCGCGTCGTACGACGCCGCGGCGCGGCCGCCGAACTGCGGGTGGCTCGTCTGGATGCCGGTGTCGATGATGTAGGCGCGGACGTTGCTCGCGGTGGTGGCGTACGTGTACGTGCCGGAGAGCGGCCGGTTGCGCTGATCGATACGGTCGATCCCCCACGTCGCGCCGCTCTGCGTGGCCGCGATCGTCACCTCCTGATCCGGCTCGACGAGGGCGACGGCGGGCGAGCGCGCCAGCGCCGCCGCGGCCTCCGGGCTCATTCGCGCGGCGAATCCCTGCAGCACGTCGGTGTAGCGGAAGAGCACACGCGCATTCGCGCTTGCGGCGAGGCGGTCGACCATCGCCGCGACGTCGCCGGCACCGCGATTCAGGACG
>DATAIS010000394.1:0-2789 GCA_036262535.1 Gemmatimonadaceae bacterium
ACCGCGATCAAGGACTACCCGAAGTTCCGCGAGCGACTCGGCGCCTTCCGCGAGAAGGGGTTCCGCTTCGCCGTGGACGACGCCGGATCCGGCTACGCCGGCCTTGGCTCCATCGCGAACCTCGAGCCCGACTTCATCAAGCTCGACATGTCGCTGATCAACTGCATCGACTCGAACTTCATCAAGCAGAACCTCGTCGAGTCGATGGTGAAGTTCGCGAACGATCACGGCGCACAGGTCATCGCGGAAGGCGTCGAGCGCGCCGAGGAGTTCGAGACCGTGAAGTCGCTCGGCGTGCACCTCGTGCAGGGATTCTTCCTCCACAAGCCCGAGACACCGGCCGCCGCGCGCCGCGCCGCCGCGTCGGCCGCGTCTCCCGCAGCCGACTGACCACCTAACGGCGGAGCAGCTCCTCGAGCAGGGTGACGGTGCGGCCGGTCGCGCCGAGGTTTCGCTCGACGAATTCGCGCGCGCGGTTGCCGGCGTCGACGCGCGCCGCGCGGTCGGTCAGCCAGTGACCGAGGATCGCCGCGAGCTGCTCGGATTCCGGCGCGCTCGCGGCGCCGCCCTCGGCGACGAGAAGCCCCGCCTCGCGGCTGTTGCCGTGCCGCGGGCCAAAGGCGACGGGGGCGCCATACGCCGCGGGTTCGAGCACCGAGTGGATCCCCGCGTCGTGCCAGGCACCGCCGACGAAGGCGACGTCGGCGAGTGCATAGAGCTCGCCGAGCACCCCCACGCGCTCGACGAGAACGACGTCGGCGCCGGGGGCGCGAGCGCTGCCGAGCCGCGCGACCTCGAGCGACGCCCGCCGGCACCAGTCCTCGATCGCGCGCAGATGGTCGTCGCGTGGCTCATGCGGAGCGAGGACGACGCGTACGGCGCGATTCCGCGCCCTGACCCGGAGCAGAGCGGGGAGGAGGCGCTTCTCGTCTGACGGCCAGGTCGATCCGGCGACGAGCGTGGGGCGATCGGAAACGAGAGGCGCCAGGAGCGGCCCGCCCCGGTCAGCCTGGCGGGCGCGGGTCCACACCTGATCGAACCGCGTGTCGCCGGTGACGGTGATTCTCGAGGCGTCGCAGCCGAGCTGAACGAGCCGGTCACCGTCCTCGGCACTGATCGTCCCGACGGCGGAGAGCGAGGCGTAGGCGTCCCGAAGGAAGAGTGGCGCCAGGCCGCGGAGCCGGGAGGATCCGGCCGGAAGGGTGGCGCTGATCAATGCGAGGCGCACCCCGCGCCGGGCGGCAGCTTCGGAAAGGACGGGCCAGACGTCCAGCTTGCTGAAGGCGAGCAGATCGGGGGAAAGGGCCGCGAGCGCGAGCTCGGAGTCGCGGCGGGTATCGAAGGGAAGGACGTCCCGGAAATCCACGGGGAGGCTCGCGGCGAAGCGCTCCGCGCTCGGCGAGTACCATGTATAGGCGAGCTGGAGCGAAGGATTTCGTGCCCTCAACTCGCTCAGGACAGGGCGGGCCTGAAGCCCCTCGCCGACCGACGGCGCGTGTACCCACGCGAGAGGGCGGTCGGGCTCACGGGCGTCCGCACCCCAGGCGATGAAGCGGTCGATGACGCCACGGCGTGCCGCGAGCGAGCGCCGGAACTTGCCGCCGCCGGCCGGGAGCACGGCAGCCGCGGACCGGGCGACCGCCCCGGCGGCGGCGTAGAGGGGGCCGAGCAGCGGGTGCACGCCCCGCCCGCGAATCAGCGGGACGCGGCGAGCGCCCGGTCGAGTGCGGCGCGAAACTCGGGCAGCGGCATCGCGCCTTCGACACGTTCGGACCCGATGAAGAACGTCGGCGTTACCGACGCCCCGGCTTCCGTGACGCGCTGGGCGTCGGCGAGCACCATCTGCCGGGTCGCATTCGACTCGACGCACGCCCTGTATGGCGCGGGGTCGATTCCGACGCTTGCCGCCAGCGAATCGAAGACCGTGCGGGGCGCCTCCATTCGAGCCCACCGGCCCTGGGTGCGGAAGAGAGCGTCGTGCATCTCCCAGAAGCGCCCCTGCACCGCGGCGCACATTGCGGCCTCCGCCGACTCCTGGGCGTGCTGGTGGCTGGAGAGGGGGAGGTTCACGTAGGCGAGGCGGACCTTCCTCGTATCGACGTACTCGCGGACGATCGACGGATAGACCTCGTCGTGCCACTGCCGGCAGTAGGGGCACTGGAAATCACTGATGATCACCACCCAGAGCGGCGCGGCGGAATCGCCGCGGATGCGGCCGCGGTCGGCGCGGGTGGCGATGCCCGCGGTGTCTCCGGTCATCCCGACCGAAGTCGGGAGCGTGGAGGAGGTGGCCGCGCTCGAGGGCGTCTGCTCGGCCGGCCTGGAGCAGGCGGCGAGGACGGCGGCGGCGAGGATCGTGCGAAGGACGGCAGCGCTGGCGAGCATGCGGATCGAAGTGAGGTGGGTGCGGGAAGCTAAGCGCGGTTCGACCGGCTTCGCCACCGCGGGGGACGGCTGTTTGCCCCGGCGCGAGGGATGTTGACCAGTGGTGCGGGACAGCGTGTGGAGGGGATGCCGGGGGGGGCATGTCTCTTGCACCTGTCGAGCGGCCACAGGGAGGGGTGTGTCCATAGGCGACCCCACTCGAACAACCGTGATCGGACGAGTCGCGCGACGCGCGACGGGGATCGAGACCTGTTGGTGAACACAATCCGGACTGGAGGATTCATGCGCATCATGCGACGCGAGACCGCGACGCTCACGTGCGCGCTGGCGACGGCGCTCTTCTCGGCGCGCGCCGGCGCGCAGCAGCTCGACCCCTATCACCAGACGCTGTATTTCGGTACGGG
>DATAIS010000395.1:0-6933 GCA_036262535.1 Gemmatimonadaceae bacterium
GACGTCGGGACCGACGGTGATCCTCGTCGTGGGCGTGAACGGTGCGGGCAAGACGACCTTCATCGGCAAGCTCGCGTCGCGCTATCGCGCGCAGGGTGACAGCGTGCTCGTGGCCGCGGGAGACACCTTTCGCGCCGGCGCCATCGACCAGCTCCGCATCTGGGCGGAGCGCGCGGGTGTGGAGTTCGTGGGTGGCCGTCCCGGCGGCGACCCGGCGGCGCTCGCCTTCGACGCGATCGACGCCGCCCTCGGGCGCGGCATCGACGTCGTCATCGTCGATACCGCGGGGCGGCTCCACAGCAACGACGACCTGATGACGGAGCTCAAGAAGGTGGCGCGCGTGCTCGCGAAACGGCTCCCGGGTGCGCCGCACGACACGCTGCTCGTCCTCGACGGGACGATTGGCCAGAACGCCGTCGCCCAGGCGAAGACCTTCGCCGCCGCCGTTCCGGTGACGGGGCTCGTCGTCACGAAGCTCGACGGCACCGCGCGCGGCGGCGTCGTGATCGCCGTGCACGAGGCGATCGACGTGCCGGTGAAGTTCGTCGGCGTGGGGGAGGGGATCGAGGATCTCGAGCCCTTCGACGCCGCCGAATACTCTCGCGCGCTCCTCGAAGAGGATTGATGCCTGCCGCGCGGGGGCGGACGCAGTCCTCGCGAGTCGCGCTCGACACCCCGGTCATGTACCTCAAGGGGGTCGGCCCCGCGCGCGCTGAAGCGCTGCGCCGGCTCGGCGTCGTCACCGCCGGCGACCTCCTCTACCACATCCCGCACCGCTACGAGGACGCGACCACCGTCGCGCCGATCGCGTCGCTCGAGCCGGGAATGCAGGGCACGATCATCGGGCGGGTCGTCTCGAAAGGAATCCTTCCGACGCGGAAGGGGCTTCGCATCTTCCAGGTCGTGGTGCGCGACGACAGTGGGCTCATCGAGGCGGCGTGGCCCGGCCAGCCCTTCCTCGACCGCACCATCGACAAGGGGGATGTCCTGCTCCTCTCGGGACAGGTGCGCTTCTTCCATGGGCGGCAGCTCGTTCCACGCGAGTTCGTCAACCTCGGCTCCGACGAGGAGGGAACGGCATCGGGGCGGGTGCTCTCCGTCTACCCGGCCACCGAAGGGCTGTCGTTCAAGATCATCCGCGGCCTCGTCGACGCGCACCTCGACGCGCTCCTGCCGCTCGTGCGCGAGACGCTGCCGCCCGACGTCCTCGCCCCTGCGCACGTCCCCTCGCTCCCCGACGCGCTGCGCATGGTCCACCGCCCCGCGTCGCTCTCCGAAGCGCTCGCGGGACGCTCGCGGCTCGCCTTCGAGGAGCTGCTCTTCGTGCAGATCCTCCAGCGCCGCGCCAATGCGCTGGCGCGGTCCGCGCGCGAGGGCATCCGCTTCGAGAACCGCCGTCTCCTCACGCGCCGGCTCAGGGAGCTGCTCCCCTGGGAGCTGACCGGTGCGCAGGTCCGCGCGCTCCGCGAGATCGTCGCCGACATGACGAGCCCGCGGCGCATGCACCGGCTGCTGCAGGGGGACGTCGGCAGCGGGAAGACCATCGTCGCGCTCTTCGCCGCGCTGCTGGCGATGGAGAACGGCTGGCAGGCGGCGGTGATGGCGCCGACGGAGCTGCTCGCCGAGCAGCACGCGCGAACGATGACGGCACTCCTCCGCCCGTTAGGCGTCGAGCCGGTGCTGCTCACCGGCTCGCTCCCCGCGGCGGCGCGGCGCGAGGCGCTGGCGAAGCTCGCCGGCGACGAGGCGATGCTCGCCATCGGTACCCACGCGCTGGTCCAGGAGGGCGCCGTCTTCGGCCGGCTCGGTCTCGCCGTCATCGACGAGCAGCATCGCTTCGGCGTCGAGCAGCGAAAGGCGCTGAGCGCGAAGGGGGAAGCGCCCGACACGCTGCTCATGACCGCGACGCCGATCCCCCGCTCGCTCGCCCTCACGGTCTACGGGGATCTCGACGTCAGCGTGCTCGACGAACGTCCGCCTGGGCGGCGTCCGGTGGCGACCGCGCTGCGCCCGAACAGCGCGCGCGAGCGCATCCTCGCCTTCGTCGACCGCGAGGTGGAGAAGGGGCGCCAGGCGTATGTCGTCTATCCGCTCGTCGAGGAGAGCGAGAAGATCGACCTCAAGGCGGCGACGGCGCAGTTCGAGGCGCTCGCGGCCGGCCCCTTTGCGCACCGGCGCGTCGCGCTGCTCCACGGCCGCGTTCCGTCGGACGAGCGCGACGCGATCATGCGCCGCTTCCGCGACCGCGAGATCGACGTCCTCGTCGCGACGACGGTGATCGAGGTCGGGATCGACGTCCCCAATGCGACGGTAATGGTGATCGAGCATCCCGAGCGCTTCGGCCTCTCGCAGCTTCACCAGCTGCGCGGCCGGGTCGGGCGCGGCGGGGACCAGAGCTACTGTATCCTCCTCGGCGACGTCAGCCCCGAGGCGCGCGAGCGCCTCGAGGTGTTCGTCGGCACCGAGGACGGTTTCGAGATCGCGCGCGCCGATCTCCGGCTGCGCGGGATGGGAGATCTCTTCGGCGAGCGGCAGAGCGGGGAGCCCACCTTCCGCGTCGCCGACCCGCTGCGCGACGAAGCACTCAACGCCGTCGCGCGCGAGGTTGCCGAGCGCATCCTCGCCGACGACCCGGAGCTCACGCGGCCCGCGCACGCCGTGCTGCGCGAGACGCTGCACAAGCGCTACGCGCGCGCGCTCGAGCTCTTCCGCGTCGGCTAGCGCGCTGTCCTAATGTCCCGCGTCGAAGCGCCGATGCGGCCCCGAGTCGCGCGGGATTCCTCCGCGCGGCGAGCGCCGGTCGGCATGCAGGACGGTCGCCGCGGCGACGAGGAAGAAGCCGACGCCGAGGACCAGCACCAGCGCGTCGCGAAGTCCCGCGTCCATGTCGAGCGCGAGAACCGCGACCGCGAGAGGGGTGAGCGCTACGACGGTGGTGACGCGCGCCCAGTGCGCAGCCCGCGCGAGCCGCTGGCCCGCTGGGGTCTCCAGGAGATGCGTGCCCATCGATTTGTTGACTTGCGACCCGAACGGCGGGTCACGGACCCGGGTGACGGGTCACGGCTTCGGCGCCGCGAGTCTCCGCTTGATGCGCTCCAGCTCGTCCTTCGTTGCCTGCAGCTCCTCGCGCAGCTTGCGGACTTCTTCGTCCCGCGGTGCGTCGGGCGCCGGCGCATCCTTCGCGACGAGCGCACGGTCGAGGGCCAGCAACTGCTGGGCGAGCCGGCGTAGCGTCGTCGCTTCCCCACGATGCAACACATTTCCGGATCGCGCAAGATAGGAATCGAGCCCTGTGAGCGCGTCGCGGGTGCTGGCCCCCGGATTGGCGGGGTCCAGCTTGTAGACGGCCCGCCAGTAGCCGCTCTCGGCGCCCTGCGGCGTGTCGGGATAGGTACGCGCGAACTCGGCGAGGATCTGGTCCGCGCGCGCATAGTCGCCGCGCTCCGCCGCAGTGCGTGCCGACTGGTAGGCGCCGGGCCACGCCCGCTCGGCGCCCGGGCGCATGAAGCGCGGCCGCGTGATGCACCCGCTCGCGAGCGGCGCCACGAGCGCGACGAGCAGCAGCGCGCGGCAGCCGTGCCTAACGCGAGTGGCCCACGTCACCGCACCGCACCCGCGGCGAGCGCCGGCGTCTGCACCGAGGCGCGGCGTCCGGCGGCGCGCGCCGGCATGACGAGCGTGAACGTCGTGCCGACCCCCGGCGTGCTCTCGACCGCGATCGTGCCCTGGTGCGCCTCGACGATCTCCTTCGCGATCGCGAGCCCGAGCCCGGTGCCCTGCGCCGCCGCGCCGGCCTGGTTGTCGGCCTGGAAGAACTTCTCGAAGACGTGAGGCAGCTGCTCCGCGGCGATGCCGACACCGGTGTCGCGCACCTCGAGCGACAGGTGATCCGGCCCCGCGGGCTCGACGCGCAGCGCGACGCTCCCGCCAGGTGCCGTGAACTTGATGGCGTTCGACAGCAGGGTGCCGAGCACCTCGCTCATCCGGTCGGCATCCCACGAGACCTCGTGTGGCGTGTCCTCCGCCCAGGTGATTTGGAGGTCGATGTCACGCTGCTGTGCGAGCACGCGGAACGCTCCCTCCAGGCCGACGAGGAACGCGCGCAGCTCGATCGCCCGCGGCGTGATCGCTCCGCCTCCCGCCTCGAAGCGGCTCACGTCGAGCAGCTGCTTGGTCAGCCGCGCCAGCGACGCCGCCTGCATCTCGACGGTGCGCAGGATCTCCCCCTGCCGTTCGTTGAGCGGACCGTAGGTGCCCTCCTCGAGGAGCTGCAGATAGCCGATGATGACGTTGATCGGCGTCTTCAGCTCGTGCGAGGCGATCGACACGAACTCCGCCTTCAGCTTGTCCAGCTCCGCGAGCTGCCGCGCCATCGTCTGGAACGACGCGGCAAGCCGTCCGAACTCGTCGCGCCGGCTGGGACTGATCGCGAGCCGGTGCTCGAACTCGCCCCCGGCGATCTGGCCCATCCCGCGCTCCAGCTCGCGCACCGGGCGGCTGATGGCGCGCAGCAGCCAGATCGCGATCGCGAGCGCGGTGGCGAGCGCGATCGCCGTCGCGAGCAGCGCGACCCGTCCCGCACGCGCGATCTCGTCTCCCGCCATCGCGACGCGCACCCCCGTCCGTTCGCGGAGCGATCGCTCGGCGGTGGAGACCGCGCGGTCCACGCGCGCGATCGCGGGGACGACGCGGTCGATCGAGATCCGCTCCGCGTCGCCGGGCCGTCCGCCGAGCGCCGCCTGGTACTCGGCCGGCGCGAGGTCGGCGACTTCGGCGACCGCTTCCCGGATCTCCGCCGCCGGCGTGGGCAGCGAGAAGCCGTCGAGCGAATCGGACATCGCGGCGACGCGTGCCAGGGCGTTGGACATCCGGTCGCGGCTCGCGACGTCGTGGAGGAAGATCAGCGCCGTCTCGGCGTCGCGCAGCTCCTCGAGGCCGCGCCGGATGCGGCCGAGGAGCAGCGAGGCGGCGAACTCGCGGTCACGGAGGGCGATCGTCGAGCTCCTGATCTCGCGCATCGACGCATAGCTGAGCACGAGCGGCACGACGAGCAGTACCACGATCGCCGAGAGCGCGAGCGCCAGCTTGCTGCGGATCGTCATCGCGCCGGGAGCGTTTTCGTCCGACTACCTGGCGCGGCAGGACGCGGTCGGGAGGGCAACGTGCACTCTGTCACAAGGGTCGAAGTCGGACGGCAGAGCAACCTCACATCGTCATGCAACTGCTGCGCCCGCGCCGCGCCCGGCGTTGACTGCCTGCATGGGTGCCGATAGCCTTCGCCCGCTGACCCCGAATTCCATCGCCTCCGTCGCCGCATGTCGTCGCCGCTGCAGCAGGTATCCGTCGCCGATCTGAAGTCCCACGCCGGCCAGCCCGTGCTCGTCCGCGGGTGGGTCACCCACGTCCGCTCGTCAGGCAAGGTCGCGTTCGTGGTACTGAGGGACGGCACCGGGATCGTCCAGGCGGTCGTGGTCAAATCGCAGGTTCCTGCCGAAAGCTGGGAGACGTTCGGCACGCTGACCCTCGAGAGCTCGCTCGAGATCGTCGGCGAGCCGCGGCTCGACGCGCGCGCGCCGGGGGGCGTCGAGCTCGGCGTCCGCGAGCTGCGCCGGCTCGGCGAGAGCCCGCTGGACTATCCGATCCAGCCCAAGGAGCACGGCATCGACTTCCTGCTCGACCATCGCCATCTCTGGCTCCGCAGCCCGCGCCAGGTGGCGATCATGCGCGTACGGAACGAGATCGAGCAGGGAATTCACGACTTCTTCTACGAGCGCGGCTTCATCCGCATCGACACGCCGATCCTGACGGCGGCGATCGGCGAGCGGAGCGGCCTCTTCTCGACCGAGTACTTCGACGAGGGGAACGCCTACCTCGCGCAGACGGGACAGCTCTACGGCGAGGCCGCCGCCGCGGCGCTCGGGAAGATCTACACCTTCGGCCCGACGTTCCGCGCCGAGAAGTCGAAGACGCGCCGCCACCTCACCGAATTCTGGATGATCGAGCCCGAGGTCGCGTTCAACGACTCGGCGGCGAACATGCGGCTCCAGGAGGACTTCGTCTCCTATCTCGTGCAGCGCGTCCTCGAGCGCCGGCGCGCGGAGCTGGCGGAGCTCGAGCGCGACACGGCACCCCTCGAGCGCGTCAAGCCGCCCTTCCACCGGCTCGACTACGGCGACGCGGTCGCCCTCATCCAGCGCAAGGGAAGCAGGACGCAGTGGGGCGAGGACCTCGGCGCCGAGGACGAGACGCTCATCGTCGAGGAGTACGATCGTCCGGTGTTCGTGATGAACTACCCGAAGGAGGCGAAGGCCTTCTACATGAAGGAGAACCCCGACGATCCGCGCACGGTACTCTGCGACGACTGCCTCGCGCCGGAGGGGTACGGCGAGATCATCGGCGGCTCGCAGCGCGAGGACGACTACGACAGGCTCGTCGCGCGCATCAAGCAGGAGCAGCTGCCGCTGGACGCGTACGGCTGGTACCTCGACCTGCGCAAGTACGGCACCTTCGTGCACGCCGGATTCGGGCTCGGTCTCGAGCGCACCGTCGCCTGGATCTGCGGTCTGCCGCACCTCCGGGAGGCGATCCCGTTCCCACGCATGATGCATCGCCTGCGTCCATGAGCGTCGGCGCGGCGTGGCTGTCGCTCGTCGTGGCGGGGATCTTCGAGGTCGGCTTCGCGGTCGGCCTCAAGTACTCGAATGGCTTCACGCGCCTCGTCCCGAGCGTGATCACCGTCGTCTCGGCGGCGATCAGCCTCTTCCTCCTCGCCCGTGCGCTGCGCGCGATCCCGATCGGGACGGGCTACGCGGTCTGGACGGGGATCGGCGCGGTGGGCACGGTGCTCGTCGGGATGCTCGTCCTCGGCGAGCCGCGCACCGCCGGCCGCATGGCCTGCATCGCCCTCATCCTCGCCGGCGTCGTCGGCCTCCA
>DATAIS010000396.1:0-20076 GCA_036262535.1 Gemmatimonadaceae bacterium
CAGTGGCGACAAGCTCCGTCTCACGGCGCCGAAGAACCCCGCGGAGCGGGCGACGACACGCTTCTTCTACCGCAGCTACGGCGCGGGCGTCCGCGTGAACTTCTTCAACTACGCGATCCTGCGCTGGGACTACGCGAAGCCGCTCGACATCGACCGCAAGCCGTTCTGGACCTTCTCGATCGGCCCGAACTTCTGACCGGCGACGCGGAAGGGTGCGACGCGGACGGGCAACCGTCCGCGTCGTTTTTTTTTCGTCGATTTCGTGCTCTGCTCGGCTTGTTGGGACCCTGCCTCGCCCGTAGTTTTTTTCCGTGCGCACGCTGCTCGCGTCGGCGCTCCTGCTCGTCGCCTGCGGTCGGTCCGACCGTCCGGCCGACCCCGCCACGCAGGACGCCTCCCTCAGTCCGGTCGCCAGTGCCGGCCCAGACGCCATCGTCCTGCGGATCCCGCGGGCTGGCGGGACCGCGCGCGCCTATCTCTATCCCAGGCTCGATTCGGCGGTCTGGAGCGCGCCGGGGGCCCCGGCCGCGGCGCGCGCGCTCGGCTTCGATAGCGACGCCGGCTCCCTCGTTTACGTCGACGGCAAGGGCGTCCCCGTGCGCCTCGGCCTGCGCTCCGGCGTCGCGAGCGCGACTCGCCGCCCGAAGCTCGTCGCGACGGCATCCGAGGATGGCTCGGCGATCTACGGCGTGACCGACAGTGGCGCGGTCGCTCGCATCACCCCCACGGGCCGCTGGACCCTGGTGACGCCGGCGCGCGCGCACGACGTCCTCCCCCAGGCTGATGGCTCGCTCATCGTCGCCGGCGAACGTGGCAAGGACGCCATGCTCTGGCACCTCTGGCCGCCCGAGACGCGCATCGTGGACAGCGTGCGCGTGCCGGGGATGGCGCGGGCGCGGCGCCTCCAGGCGGGAGACCGCCTCGTGCTCGTCGGCGACAGCAGCGTCACCGCCGTTCGCGGCCGCGACCTCGTCGCGGGCCGCGTCGTCGAGCTCGATGGCGCGACCGGACCCGCCGCCGCGACGCCGAGCGGCGACCGCGTATACGTCGCCCTGCGCGGGACGCGCGAGCTGCACGTGGTGCCGCGCGACGCCGAGGACGACGTCGAGACGATCGAGCTGCCCGGGGAGATCTCCGAGCTTCGCATGGATCCGCTCGGCCGATACCTGCTCGCGCGACCGACCAGCGGCGATTCGGCGTGGGTGATCTCGCTCGGCACCCAGAAAGTGCTCGGCGCCGTCGCCACGCAGTGGCGTGTCGATCTCCCGCTGGTCGCCCCCGACGGCCGGCTCCTCCTCGTCTCCGGCAACGACGTTCGAATCGTTCACGCCGAGACGCTCGCGCCGGGGGGGACGGTGCGCGGCGCGGCGCGCGACTTCTGGTACATCGCGTCCTGGAACGGCTTCCGCCCGCGCGACTCGCGACTCGACGAGCCGGTGCGGTTCGCGACGGGCGACAGCGCGCTCGTCGATTCCGCCGCGGCGAGCGGCCCCGACTCGGCCGACCCTTCGGGCGCGTTCTCGGGCGCGCTGCCGCAGGGCGACCCGCAACCGCCGGCACCGGGTGCGACGCCCGCTGCCACGCGTGCGCCCGCCTGGTACGTTTCCCTCGCCAGCCATGGCAGCGAGGATGTGGCGCGCGCCGAGGCCGAGCGCATCGTCGTCGCCGGGGTGTCGGCGTCGGTGCAGCGCGGCGAGGCATCGGGGCGGGTGGTGTATCGCGTGGTCGTCGGACCGTATCCGACACGAAGCGACGCGGAGCGCGCGGGCACCGCCTCGGGCAGGTCGTACTGGATCTTTTCGGGCACGCAATGAGACTCGTCGACGAATCGCGCGCGAACGCGGTCTGGTGGGAGAACGAGGGGCGGCGCATCGGTGCGTCGCTCGACGTCGTCAACGCCGCGGTCGTCGCCGGCGACGACGCGGAGGACGCGGCCGCCCTCGCGTTAGGCATCGCCGCCGTGCAGGCCCGGCAGCGCCGGGCAGTGGTCGCTGACCTCGCGGGCGAGCTCGCCACCTTCGCCCACCATCTGGGCACGAGCGAGACGGACGGCATCGGCGACACCTTCCGCTACGGCGCGTCGCTGAACCACATCGCGCGGCGGATCGGTTCCGGCGAGAACCTCTACCTGCTCCCCAGCGGAACGGAACCGGTCGTCGACGAGGAGCTGTACACGCACGACCGCTGGCGCCGGCTCGTCGCCGGCTTCCGCGAGGCGGGCGCCCTGCTCCTCATCGTCGCTCCCGCGACCGCGCCGGCTCTCGGCTCGCTCGCGGCCTTCACCGACGGCGTGATCGCCGCCGGCGATGCCCGGATCCCGGACGACCTCCGGCTCATCGAGCGCGCGCGCGGCCCGGGTGCCGACCGCCGCGCCGGGGAGCGGATCGCCATGCCCTCGGATGCCGGCGCGACGGCGGCTCCCATCCCGGCGCGACGCTCCCTCCCGGGCGTCGTCGCGGGCCTCGGCGCGCTCGCTGTCGCGCTCGCGGCGGTCGCGATCGGGACGTACCCGCGGTGGCGCGACGGAGCCGTCGCCGCTGCACCGGACAGCAGTGTGGCGCGAGCGATCGACAGCGGCACGACCCGCGCGCGGATCGACTCCGCGGCAGCGTCGGTCGCGCCGGCACCGCCGCCGATCTTCAATCCCGCCGACTCCGCCGCCGCGACCGCGTGGTCAGTGGAGCTCGCGAAGTTCAACACGCCGCTCGGCGCGCTCTATCGCGTGCGCGACGAGCTGCCCGCGGCGACGCCCGCGGCCACATTCGGCGTGGTGCCGATCGGTACCGACGCGACACTCTGGTACCGCGTCCTCGTCGGTGCGGCCGCCACGCGCGCCGCGGCCGACTCCATGGTCGCGACGCTCGTGCGCTCCCGGGTGATCGACGATCCGGGCGCTGCCGCGGTCGTCCGGGTGCCTCTCGCCTTCGTCGTCCGCGCCGGCGTCCCCGCCGACTCGGCCTCCGCCGCGGTCACCGAGCTGCGGTCGCGCGGCATCCCCGCCTATCCGCTGCGCGAGCCGGATGGCACGACGACCCTCTACGCCGGGGCGTTCGAGACCCCCGAGCAGGCGGCGCTGTTCGTCCCCGCCCTGCGCGAGGCCGGCATCGAGCCCATGCTGGTATTCAGAACCGGGAGATCCCGATAAGTGCGGTTGACCAAGCTCGAGCTTCACGGATTCAAGTCGTTCGCCGACGGCACCCACCTCGTCTTCGAGCCGGGCGTCACGGCGATCGTCGGGCCTAACGGCTGCGGCAAGTCGAACGTCTCCGACGCGATCCGCTGGGTGCTCGGCGAGCAGCGCGCGCGCATGATGCGCGGCGCGAAGATGGAGGAAGTCATCTTCCAGGGGTCGTCGGCGCGTCGCGCCGTGAACGTCGCCGAGGTCTCGCTGCACTTCGAGAATGACGACGGCGCGATGGGCATCCCCTACCGCGAGGTCGTGATCACGCGGCGGCTCTCGCGCTCGGGCGAGAGCGACTACTTCCTGAATCGCGCCCCCTGCCGGCTGCGCGACATCTCCGACCTGCTCCGCGGCACCGGCCTCGGCGCTGACTCCGGCGTCGTCATCGAGAGCAAGATGATCGACGCGCTGCTCAGCGACCGCCCGGACGAGCGCCGCGAGCTCTTCGAGGAGGCCGCGGGCGTCGGTCTCTATCGCGACCGCCGGCGCAGCACCGAGCGCCGGCTCGAGGAGACGAGCGTCGACCTGCAGCGCCTCGACGACCTCGTCGCCGAGGTGCAGACCCAGGTGCGGTCGCTCGCCCGCCAGCGCAAGCGCGCCGAACGCCACGCCGAGCTCAATGCGCGCCGCTTCCAGCTCGAGATCGCCGTCGCCTCGCGCGAGATGGCCGCCTGGCACGAGGAGCTCGGCCATCTCGAGTCGCGGATCGCCGAGCTGCGCACCGAGCTCCCGCTCGCGGAATCGCGCGTCCGCGACGCGGAGCAGCAGCGCGAGGAGCGCCATGGCGCACGCGCGGCGGCCGAGGCGCAGCGCGGCGAGCTGTCGCGCCTCGTCGGCACGCAGCGCGAGCAGGTCCTGACGCTCGGTGGCGAGATCGCGGTCGCGGAAGAGCGGCAGCGCAACGCCGGTGCCCGGCGCCAGCGCGCCGAGGAAGAGCGCCGCGAAAGCGAGGCGCACGGCGTCCGTCTCTCCACCGAGCGCAGCTCGGCGAGCGAGGCGCGGACGTCGGCTGAGGAGGAGCTGCGGCGTGCGAGCGAGCAGCTCGCCGAGGCCGCGACGAGCGAGGAGCGGGTCCGTGAGGCCGTCGCCGCGGCGCGCGGCGTCGTCGCTTCCGCCGAGCGCGCCGTTCGCGAGCTTCAGGACCGCGTCCGTCGTCTGGAGCACGACCGCGAGAGCGCCGGGCGCGAGCACGGAGAGATCTCGCGCCGGCTCGAGGCCCTCGAGGTCGAGCGTGATGGACTGGCGGACGCGCTGGCGACGGCTTCGCGCGAGCTCACGGGCGCGGAGGATGCGCTCGCTGCCGCGCGCGCAGCGGTAGTGGCGACGCGAGAGACGCACGAGGCGGCGCGGGCTCGCCACCTCGCGGCGCGGGAACGTGATGCCGCCGCGCGTGGAGAGCTCTTCCGCGCCGACGAGGCGCACACGGCATTGCAGGGGAAGGTCAACGCCCTCGAGGCGCTCGAGCGCGAGCGCGTCGGTCTCGCGCCGGCGGCGGCACTCCTGCTCAGGGAGCGCGCGCAGTTCGGTGCCGGCGCGATTCTCGGCCCGCTGTCCGACTTCCTGACGGTGGACCAGGCGTCGGCGCTGCTCGTCGAGAAATTCCTCGGCAACACC
This sequence comes from Gemmatimonadaceae bacterium, assembly GCA_036262535.1. Taxonomy (GTDB): domain Bacteria; phylum Gemmatimonadota; class Gemmatimonadetes; order Gemmatimonadales; family Gemmatimonadaceae; genus JABFXC01. Next base: position 4,796 of record DATAIS010000396.1, read on the forward strand.
GTGCACGCGGTGCTGGTGCGCGACTCCGCGGTGACCGAGGCGATCCGTGCCTGGCATGCGGCTGCGAATCCGGGTCCCCTGCTCCTGCTGCCGGTCGATGCGCTGACCGAGGAGGACCAGGCTCACGAGTCGTTCCCTGACGCGCTCGTGCACCTCGTGAGCGCGGCGACTCCCGCGCGCGCCTGGATCCGCTCGCTGCTCGGCCACGTCCACGCGATCGACTCCGGAAGCGCGTTCGTCGACGCGCGCGGTGCGGTCTGGCTCCCCGGAACGCAGGCGGGTCCCGGACCGCTGCGTCGCCGTGCCGAGCTCGCGGCGTTGCGCGACGATCTCGCCCGCAGCGAGGAGGCTCGCGCCGCCGCGGGCGCCGCCGCGGACGCGGCGCGCGCGGCACTCGAGCGCGCAGAGGCCGAGGCGGAAGCCGCGAGCGAGGCTGCGAACGCCGCGCACCAGCAGTCGCGTCGCGCCGAGGAGGCGCGCGGAGAGCGCGAGCGCGCCCGCCAGCGCGCGGAGCGCGAGCTCGACGAGGCGAACGCTCTTGCAGCGCGGCTCGGGCAGCGTCGCGACGACCTCGCCGCGCGCATCGCGCAGCTCGAGGAGGAAACGGAAGCCGTCACCACCACGCTTGCCGAGCGTGACGACGCTTTGGCGGCGACGCGCAGCCAGCTCGCCGATGCGGAAGCGCGGCTCGAGGAGGCGCGCGAGGCTCGAACCAGGTATCAGGTCGAGCAGGCGCAGGCGCAGGCGCGCGTCCAGGTCGCGAGCGACCGCGAGCGGCGTCTCGGCGAGGAAGCGTCGGCGATGGCGCTGCGCACCGAGTCGCTGCAGGCCGAGCTCCGCGGCCTGTCCCAGGCCGACAGCGCGCTCGCGGAGCAGATGGAAGCCTGGCGGCTCGACCTCGCCGCCCGGGAGGCGATGCTCGCCGACGGCGAAGCGCGTCTCGCCGGAGCCGAGCAGGCGGTCGTCGCCGCCGACGAGGCGCTCGAGACCGCGGAGCACGCGCTCGAGGCGCTGCGTCGCGAGACCGCCGCACGCGCCGACGAGCTGCATCATGCGGAGCTGCGCTTCACCGAGCTCTCCGGACGGCGCGGCGCGATCCGCGAGCGCCTCGAGACCGAGTGGCGCAAGCCGCTCGAGGAGCTGATGGCGGGCGTCATCACCACCGACCTGTCGGACGAGGAGCTGCGCGCCGAGGCCGACGAGGTGCGTGGCCAGCTCGAGCAGCTCGGTCCCGTCAACGTGCTGGCGATCGAGGAGCACGAGGAGACGCAACGCCGGCTCGACTTCCTCACCACGCAGCGCACCGACCTCTCCGAAGCGCGCGCGTCGCTCCAGCAGGCCATCCGCGAGATCGACACGACGGCGCGCGAGCTCTTCCTCGGCACGTTCACGCAGGTGCGCGAGAACTTCCGCCAGATCTTCCTCTCGCTCTTCGGCGGCGGGGAGTGCGACCTCCTGCTCGAGAATCCCGACGCGCCGCTCGACTGCGACATCGAGATCCACGCGTCGCCGCGCGGAAAGAAGACGCAGCGCATCCACCTGCTCTCGAGCGGCGAACGCGCGCTCGTCGCGTTGTCGCTGCTCTTCGGCATCTTTCTCACGAAACCGAGCCCCTTCTGCCTGCTCGACGAGGTGGACGCGCCGCTCGACGACGCCAATGTCGGCCGCTTCGTGCGGATGCTCAACCAGTTCAAGGCGCGGACGCAGTTCATCGTCATCACCCACAATCCGCGCACGAGCACCGAGGCGGCCGACGCCGTCTACGGCGTGACGATGCAGGAGCCGGGGGTTTCGTCGCTGGTGAGCGTCCGCCTGCGGGGGCGTGCACTCGAGGACGCGCTGGCGCCGCTGCCCGAGGCGGCCGGCGTCGCCGGGTGAGGACCCTCGCCGCGCTGGCGGCGCTCGCGTTAGGCATGGCGCGTCCGGCCGGCGCGCAGGCGGCGCCGCCCGTGACGCTGCTCTACCAGAACTTCCCGAACCCCTTCCCGACCGCGGGTGCGAACGCGACCTGCATCTGGTTCGACCTTCGCGACGCGGCGACGGTGCGGCTCGCCGTCTACGATCTCCAGGGCCGGCTCGTCCGCACGTTGATCCCGTCGCCGGTGTTCGCCGGGCAGCTCGGTCCGGGCTGGTACGGACGCGCGACGCCGGGCCCGTCAGGCACCGGCTGCGACGACCGGTTCCAGTGGGACGGGCGCGGCAGCGACGGACGGCCGGTGCCCGCGGGTGTCTATCTCCTCCGGCTCTTCGCCAACGGCGGCTGGCAGACCAAGAAGATGGTCTTCCGCGGGCTCTGAGTGCGCCTGACGACGATCGGCACCGGGACCGCGGCGCCGTGGCCGACGCGCGTCCAGGCCGGACACCTCGTCGAGGCTGGCGGCGTCCGCGCTCTCTTCGACTGCGGCAGCGGCGTCGCGACCCGCTTCGCCACCCTCGGCCTCGACTGGCGCGACGTCACGCACCTCGTGCTGACGCACTTCCACGCCGACCACGTGCTCGACATCCCGACGCTGCTCACGGCATGGCGTTGGGGGACGCTCCCGCCGCGCTCCAGTCCTCTCACCGTCATCGGGCCGGCGGGGACGCAAAACCTCGTGGACGAGCTCACGACCACCCTCGGAATCGAGTACCGGCAATACGGCTTCCCGATCGAGATCCGCGAGATCGCGCCTGACGGCTCGCTGCAGCTCGCGCCCGGCGTGTCGCTCCAGGCGAAAAAGGTTCCCCATACAGCGGAAAGCGTTGCATATTGGGTCGAGACGGGGCGGCGGCGCATCGTCTACTCCGGCGACACGGGGTACGACGAGGAGCTCGCGCGCTGGGCATCGCGAGCCGACGTGTTCCTCTGCGAGTGCTCCCTTCCCGACGCGATGGGAATTCCATCGCACCTGACGCCGTCCGGCGTCGCCGATCTGGCCGCGATCGCGAAACCGCGGCTGCTGGCGCTGACGCACCTCTATCCGCCGCTCGAGGGACTCGACGTCCCCGGCGTGGTCGGGGCGCGCTTCGCCGGTCCGGTCGTCGTCGCGTACGACGGCTGGAGTATCCAGCTCTGAGGTGACATGCTGGTCGTGATGCAGCACGGCGCGAGCCCGGCCGAGGTGGACCGGGTCGTGAAGACGATCGAGGAGATGGGCTATCAGGCGCGTCCGATGCCCGGCGCGCAGCGCACGGCGGTCGGCCTCGTCGGCAACGACGGACGCGTCGACTCCTCGCGCATCGAGGCGCTTCCGGGCGTGGCGCAGGTCATCCACGTCACGCAGCCGTACAAGCAGGTCTCCCGCGAATGGCGGCCGGAGAACACCGTCGTCACGATCGCGCCCGGGGTGAGCTTCGGTGGCGACGAGATCCCGATCATCGCCGGCCCCTGTTCCGTCGAGTCGGAGCAGCAGATCCTCACCGCCGCGCGCGCGGTCCGCGCCGCCGGCGCCACGGCGCTTCGCGGCGGTGCCTTCAAGCCGCGCTCGTCACCGTACGCTTTCCAGGGCCTCGGCAAGAAGGGACTGGAGCTCCTCGCGCTCGCACGCCGCGAGACCGGGCTCGCCATCGTCACGGAGGCGATGGACGAAGAGGGCGCACACCTCGTCGCCGAGCAGGCCGACTGCATCCAGATCGGCGCCCGCAACATGCAGAACTACTCGCTGCTGCGCGCGGTGGGTCGGATGCGGAAGCCCGTGCTCCTCAAGCGCGGCATGGCGGCGACGATCAATGACATGCTGCTCAGCGCCGAGTACATCCTCGCCGAGGGAAACGACCAGGTGATCCTCTGCGAGCGCGGCGTGCGCAGCTTCGATCCGGCGGCGCGCAACATGTTCGACCTCACCGCCGTGCCGATCGTTCACAAGCTGTCGCACCTGCCGATCATCGCCGACCCGAGCCACGGCACCGGACTGCGCGAGAAGGTCACGCCGATGGCGCGCGCCGCCGTCGCCGCCGGCGCCGACGGCATCATCGTCGAGGTTCATCCAACCCCCGACCGCGCACTCTCGGACGGCGGGCAGTCGCTCTTCCCCGACCAGTTTGCGCGCCTGGTGACCGAGCTCCGCGCCATTGCCGGCGCCATCGGCCGCTCCATCGCGAAGACGCCAGGCACTGCTTCACTCGCGGTCAGCTGATTCGCAGGCCGGCTGCCAACTGCAACTGCAAACTGCCTGGGGCTCTATGGGGTAACTGCAACCACGTGTTGAGTGCCCGAGGCGCGGAGGTGCGCGGAGGACCTGGCGAGATGCACTCGCCCCGCTTGCCCCCAAATCTCCCGGAGTTCCGCGAAGCTTTGGGAACTGCACACGCCGAGAGTTCGCTCGATGGGTGTGCCGTGGCAGTGCTCCGCGCCTCCGCGCCCTCGGCTACTCCAAAGAGCAGTGGTAGTTACCCAATAAACGCCCCAGGCTGTTGTAGTTGTAGTTGCAGTTCCCGCCCGAAAGGGGAACGGCGCCCCCGGCATCGGGTAGGATCCTTCGACCCGACCATCAGACCATGTCCTCGCGCTTCGCACTCGTCACCCTCGTTTCGGCACTGGCGCTCGCTGCACCGCTCGCGGCGCAGGGGCCGGCCGACGTCGCGCTCGATCGCACCGTCGCGAAATACAAGGGCGTGCGCAGCATGCGCGCGACCTTCGAGCAGCGGCTCGACAATCCGATCACGGGAACCACCGCCACGGCGCGCGGCGAGATGCTCGTCCAGCGGCCGGGACGGATCGCGATCCGGTTCACCGATCCGGCGGGCGACCAGATCGTCTCCGACGGCAAGCAGATGTGGGTCTACCTGCCGAGCTCCGCGCCGGGACAGGTCATGCGCACGCGCGGCGCAGCGGACGGTAGTGGCTTCGACATCATCGGCGAGCTGCTCACGGCGCCGCGGAGCAAGTTCACCGTCGCCGACGGCGGCCCCGCCTCGCTCGCCGGGCGTGCGGCGCGGATCGTCGTCCTCACGCCGAAGAGCGATCGCGCCTTCACGCGGGCACGGCTCTGGGTCGACCAGACCGACGCCTCGGTGAAGCAGGTCGAGCTCACCGAGCCTAACGGCCTGACGCGGCTGATCGTCTTCCGGTCGATCTCGCTCAACGCCTCCGTTCCGGCGTCGGCGTTCACCTTCAAGGTCCCGAAGGGCGCGCGCGTCGTCGACGGCTGATCGCCGTCAGCGCGCGAGCAGCTCCTCGATCTCGTCGAGCGCCGAGGCGTCGGCGGCACCCGCTGCGCGTGCCACGCCCACGGCGGCGCGCGCGAGCGCGACGTAGACGTCGCGCAGCTCCCCGGGCGGAATCGCCGCGAGGTGGCGTCCGATCGTCGCCACGTCGCCGCGCACGATCGGGCCCGTGAGCGCGCGCGCCGGGGCATCGCTGTCGAGGTTCGCAACCGCGCCGTGCATGAGCGAGCGGATCGCGGCCCACCCTTCGGTCTCGGGGATCCCGGTGCCCGCGAGGAGCTGTGTCGCGAGCGCGGCCAGCACCGTCGGGAAGTTGCTCGCGAGGACCGCGGCCGCGTGATAGCGCGCCTTGCTGCCGTTCGGAATGCGAAGCGTTCGCGCGCCGAGCCTCGCGGCGAGCCGCGTCGCGACGTCGACCGCACGCTCGTCGCCGTCCACGCCGACCCACGCGCCGCGGAAGAGCGCCGCCGCCCGCCCCGGATCGGCGATCGGCACCAGTGGATGAAACGTCCCCGCCGGGTGGCCCCGCGCGCGCAGCGCGGCCAACCCTCGCGGCTCTGCGCTCCCGCTCGCGTGGAGGACGACCGCGTCAGGCCGCGCTCGTGACGAGCCGATCTCGGCCAGCGCCTCGTCGAGCTGCCCGTCGCGAACCGCGACGAGAATCACGTCGGCGCGCGCGATATCGGCGGGGAGCGCGCCGGCGGTGACGGGGTCGGGTACCGATTCCGCGCGCCGCCCGTGCAGGCCGACGACGTCCACCCCGGACGCGCGAAAGGCGCGGAAGAGTCCGCGCCCCGCCCGTCCCGCTCCGAGCACGAAGACCCGCTCGCTCATCGCTTCTTCGTACTGTCGGACCTCGCGGCCTGCATCGCCGTCGTTCGCTCGAGCAGCTGCTCCGGCGATGCGGCGCCGTTCAGGAGCTGCAGCGCGAGCGCGAGCGAACGGTCGCGCTTGAGCGCACGCTCGAACTCCACGTCGGGCCCGAACACGAAGCGGGCGATCTGCGCGTCGAGGACCCGCGTCACGACAGGCTCCGCCGCGTCGTAGGTCGTGCGCGCGAGGCGGATACCGCGGCGCTGCAGGCGCTCGTAGACTGCATCGCGCATCGCCGGCGTCACGGCGTAATCGGGCGACTTCACCGCACCGCTGCCCCGCAGCTCGAGTGCGTACGCCACGACGGCGTCGCGGAAGCGCGGCAGCTCCCGGCCCAGCTCTGCCTCGAGCGCGAGCTCGGCCGCGGGCCGCGCCGTGTCGCCGAGCACGACGTCGGGCACGATGCCGCCGCCGCCGTACACGACCCTTCCGCTCGACGTGCGCTTCTGCTCGCGCGGCGCGCCGTCGGCGCCCGGTGCGTCCTCGTCGTCGTCGCTGGAGGGGACGTGGCGGTCGATGCTCCTGCCGAGCGGGGTGTACCACTTCGCCGTCGTCAGCTTGAGCGCGCCGTCCTCACCGAGCGGGAAGAGGCTCTGCGCGCTTCCCTTGCCGAACGACCGCTCGCCGACGATCGCCGCGCGATCCTGGTCCTGGAGCGCACCGGCGACGATCTCCGAAGCGCTCGCGCTGCCGTGGTCGAGGAGGACGACGATCGGCATCTGCGGCCAGCTCTGACGATCGTCGTCGGTGTAGTCGCGCGTCGCGTCGGGCGTGCGGCCGCGCGTCGCGACGACCTTGGAGCCAGGATCGAGGAACAGCTCGGCGATCTGCACGCCCTGGTCGAGCAGTCCCCCGGGGTTGCCGCGCAGGTCGAGGACGAGCGAGCGCATCCCCTCGCCGCGCAGCTTCTCCACCGCCTCGCGCAGCTCTCGCGCGCTCCGCTCGCTGAAGATCGTGAGGTCCACGTAGCCGACACCGTTGCCGAGCATGCGCGCGCGCGACACCGACGCGACCTTGATGATCTCCCGCTCCAGGTGCACCGGAACCGGGGTCCCGACGCCGGGCCGCTCGATGACGAGGTCGAGCGGCGTCCCCGGTTCGCCGCGCAGCGCCTTCGACGCCTCGTCCCCCGTCCAGCCCTCGGTGGTCTTCCCCTCGATCTCGACGATGCGATCGCCCGTCTGAATGCCCGCGCGCGCGGCGGGCGATCCCGGGAGCGGCGCGACGACGGTGATCCAGCCATCGCGGAGATCCATCTGGATGCCGACACCGCCGTAGCGGCCACTCGTGCTCTCGGTCAGCGCACGCAGCCGCTCAGCGCGGAGCAGCACCGAATGCGGATCGTCGAGCTCCTCGAGCAACCCGGTGGTCGCCTTGTCGTAGAGCGCGCCAAGCGGGACCGAGTCGACGTAGGACGTCGCGACTCGCGCCATCACCTGCTCGAAGAGCCGTCCGCCAGCGACGGCCGAGCCGGCGCCGCGCATGCCGCGCTCCATCAGCGCGCCCCCTGTGAGGAGCACGATGGTGAGGATGACGGCGACGATGATGGCGCGTGGACGCATTGCGACTCTCTCCCCTCTCTACGAAATGAAAACGCCGGGCCAGCGCGACGCGAGCACCTGCATGATACGGTTCGTAACCTCGCCGGCTTTACCTGTTGCATCGACGGCCGCGATCGGGCCGCACTCGGGATGTTCCGCCTGCCACGGCTGCGTCGCGAAGAGCGCGAACGCCTGCTCGACCTTCCGGTGAAAATCGTCGCCCGCGACCTCGATCCGATCGCGTCCGCCGCGGCGATCCGCCCGCTGCAACCCTGCCTCGAACGACAGCTGGAGCAGGATCGTCAGGTCGGGAACGAGCCCGTCGACGGCGAGCGCATTCGCCTCCCGGACCTGTGTTTCCGGGAGTCCGCGCCCGTGAACCTGGTACGCGTATGTCGACAGAAAGAACCGGTCCAGCGTCACGACCGCTCCCCGCGCCAGCGCCGGGCGGACGACCTCGCTCACCAGCTCCGCGCGCGACGCCATGAACAGCGCCGCCTCGGCGCGCGCGGTCATCTCCGTCGATGGGTCGAGGAGGATCGAGCGAATGCGATCGCCGAGTGCGGTGCCGCCCGGCTCCCGCAGCTCGACGTGCTCCGCGCCGCGCGCCTCGAGCAGGGCGCCGATCCTGGCGACCTGCGTCGACTTGCCCGCGCCCTCCGGCCCGTCCACGACGAGCAGGATCCCGCGGCCGTTCACGCTCATCTCAGCCGAGCGTGATGATCGAGCTCGTCGCGCCCTTCTTGATGCCTTCCACGATCAAGTCGTTCACGCGCATCATCAGCTTGTCGTAGTTCTCCTGCGCCACCACAAGTCGCTGGTAGGTGCTGTTAACCTGCACCTTGGCCAGGAGCTCTTCCAGCCGCGTCTCCATCTCCTCGGATGGCCGCTCGCCGCGCTGGATCATGCGCTGCGCATCGAGCCGGATCGTCTCCATCTCCTGGAGAAGCGCCACCGCCTCGCTGTCGCCGGCGAGTGCGTCGTTGGCGCGCTTCATCGCCTGGTACTCGGGACTCTGGCCGATCACGCGCCCGAGGTCCTTCGCTTTCTCCTCGATCATCGTCTCCCTCGCCCGGTCCGGGCATCGAACGTACGCTCCACCGCGCGCCGCGCCGTCACGAAGCGCTCGCGTCCGGAGAGGTCGAGCCGCACGGCGACATCGCGGTAGCGCCCATCGGCGGCGACGAGCTCCGCGGCGAGCGAGGCGCGCCTCGCGTCCACTTCCAGCGCGAGCAGGCCCCCGACGTCGAGCACGTCGGCCGCCTCACGCACCAGCGCGCGGATGTGCGACATGCCTCCGTCCGCGGAGAAGAGCGCGACCGCCGGTTCCCAGTCCCGCACCGACGCGGGCAGCGTGCTCGCCTCGGATTCGGCGATGTACGGGGGGTTGGACACCACGACGCTCGCCCGGTCGCCACGCTCGAGCAGAGGAGCGAGCAGCGACCCGTGCCGCAGCTCGACCGGCGCACGCATCGTCGGGGCCAGCCACGCGAGATTCCCGCGCGCGACGGCGAGTGCGTCGAGGGAGGCGTCGGTCGCGATGACGCGCGAGAACGAGCCTTCCTGCGCGAGCGCGAGCGCCACGCATCCGGAACCCGTGCACACGTCGACGGCCACGCCGGTTCCCCCCGCCTCGAGCGCGATCTCGACCAGCAGCTCCGTCTCGGGGCGTGGGATGAGCACGCGCTCGTCGACCTCGAGCACGAGGTGGCGGAAGCTCGCGCGTCCCGTCGCATACTCGAGTGGCGCCCCTCGCGAGCGTCGCCGCGCCGCGTGCAGCAGCCGCGCCTCGTCCGCGGCGGCGAGCGCGGTCTCGGCGTTGAGCGCTGGCCACGAGCGCGGCTGGTCGAGCAGCGACGCGAGGAGCTCGCGCGCCTCGCGCACGGAGTCGGCGACACCGCTCGCGTCGAGGATCGCCGCCACGCGGGCGAGCGCTCCGCCGACCGTCACGCGCGTGTCGTGCGCCAGCTCAGTCGCCACGGAGCCGCTCCTCGACGTCGGCGAGGCGCAGCGCCTCGACGAGCGGGTCCACCTGGCCGTCGAGCACGCGCGTCAGCTCGTGCAGCGTGACGTTGACGCGATGATCGGTGACGCGGTTCTGCGGGAAGTTGTAGGTGCGGATCTTGGCCGAGCGATCGCCCGTGCCGACCTGCGTCTTGCGCATGCGGGCCCGCTCAGCCTCCTGCTCGGCGAGCTTCTTGTCGAGGAGGCGGGCGCGCAGCACTTCCATCGCCTTGATCTTGTTCTGGAGCTGCGATTTCTGGTCCTGCTGCGAGACCACGAGGCCGCTCGGGATGTGCGTGATGCGCACCGCCGAGTCAGTGGTGTTGACGCTCTGGCCGCCCGGGCCCGAGGAGCGGAAGACGTCGATGCGGAGGTCCTTGTCCTCGATCCTGACGTCGATGTCCTCGGCCTCGGGGAGGACGGCGACGGTCGCGGCCGAGGTGTGGATGCGGCCCTGGTTCTCGGTCGCCGGCACCCGCTGCACGCGGTGGACGCCCGACTCCCACCGCATCATGCCGAAGGCGCCCTCGCCGGTGAGCTTGAAGACGACTTCCTTGATCCCGCCTAACGTTCCGTCGGAGAGCGAGATCACGTCGCGCCGCCAGCCCTGTCCGTCGGCGTAGCGCGAGTACATGCGATAGAGGTCGGCGGCGAAGAGAGCGGCCTCGTCGCCCCCGGTGCCGGCGCGGATCTCGACGATCGCGTTGCGGTCGTCGAGCGGATCGCGCGGGATGAGGAGCGGCTTCAGCTCCTGCTCGAAGCGCGGCAGCTGCTCCTCGATGCGCGCCACCTCCGCGCGCGCTTCGGCGGCGAGCTCGGGGTCGTCAATGGAAACGAGCTCGCGCGCCTGCGCGAGCTCGTTCTCCGCCTTCCGAAGCCGTTCCGCGAGCTCCACGACGGCGGACAATCGCCGGTGCTCCCGCCCCAGCTCCGCGAGCTTCGCGCTGTCCCGCGTCGTCGCCGGGTCGGACAGCTGGCGCTCGATGTCCGAAGCGCGTTCGAGCGCGTCGGCGAGCCGCTCGCGGAGTAGGTTCGTTCCGTCCTGGCTCAGGTGGTCTTCTTCCCGAACTTCTGGCGGAAGCGGTCGATCCGCCCCGCGGTGTCGAGGAACTTCTGCTTGCCGGTAAAGAACGGGTGGCAAGCCGAGCAGACGTCGGTATGAAGCTCGGGGAGCGTCGAGCGCGTCTGAAACGTGTTGCCGCAGGCGCACTTCACGTTCGCCGTGGCGTACGTCGGATGGATGTCGGTCTTCACGGGAACCTCCGCAATGTCGTGGAACATCAAGCCGCGTAATGTAACTGGAAACCGGCGTAAAAGACAAGCCGACAACGTGTTGCGGGTTTGACACCACCCCCCGGGCCCGGTAACTTGCCGCGAACCACTATTCACGACCCATGGAAACTGTCGACTTCCTCGCGACGGTCCCGCTCTTCAGCGGACTCGATCGCGACGCCCTCCAGGAGTTCGCGGCGATCACGCGGGAGAAGTCCTATCCAAAGGGGAGCGTCATCCTCTTCGAGGACGACCCCGGGGATTCGCTCTTCATCGTCCACGAAGGGCGGGTGAAAGTCGTCCTCGTCGGCGAGGACGGACGCGAAGTCATCCTCGGCGTGCTCGGCGTCGGCGAGCACTTCGGCGAGCTCTCGCTGATCGACGAGCAGCCGCGCTCGGCGCACGTCATCGCGATGGAAGACGCGACCATGCTCGTACTGCGGCGCGACGACTTCCGCGCCCGTGTCGAGCGCTCGCCCGCGGTCGCCTGGGCCATGCTGCAGGGCCTCTCCCGGAGGCTCCGCCGCGCCGACGAGAAGATCGGCGGACTCGTGCTCCTCGACGTCCCCGGCCGCATCGCCCGGCTACTCCTCGACTCGGCCGCGGAGTCCGGCGGCGACCGCATCGAGAAGCCGCTCACGCACCAGACCATCGCCCAGATGATCGGCGCGAGCCGCGAGACGGTGTCGCGCGCGATGAAGGACTTCCAGGAGGCGAACTGGATCGCCGTCGAGCGGCGGCAGATCCGCATCGCCGACCGCGCCGCACTCGAGCAGCGCGCGAGCGCCAAGCAGAGTGCGTGATGTGAAGCGGGTGAGCGTCATCACCCGGTGACCGTGCTCGGCGGCGTGGCACACCGCTCCCCGCGACAGGCAGACTGTGTGAATACCCACCGACGCCGGAGTCGATGAGTCTGCGCGTGCAATTCTGGGGAACGCGCGGTTCGATCCCCAGCCCTGGACCGAAGACGGTCCGCTATGGCGGTAACACCCCCTGCGTCGAGCTCCGGACCGACGAGGGGTGGCTCATCGTGCTCGACGCCGGCACCGGGATCCGCGAGCTCGGACGCTCGCTCATCGAGCGCGCGAACGGGGCCCCGATCCACGGCGACATCTTCCTCACTCACGCCCACTGGGACCACATCCAGGGCCTGCCCTTCTTCGGCCCGATCTTCCAGCGGGGCAACCGTTTCACCATCTGGGGATCGAAGTCCCTCCAGACGAGCATCGACCGCGTCGTCCGCGACCAGATGTCCCCGGTTGTGTTCCCTGTCACATTCGAGCAGCTCGACGCGGTAATCGACTTCCGGGAGCTTGGCGCCGGCGAGACCGCAGGGACGGGATACTCAGTGAGTGCCTTCCCGGTGCGCCACCCCGGGGGGGCGCTGGGATACCGGTTCGACGTCCGTAACGATGGGGGAGGCGCCCTCGTCTATATCAGTGATAACGAGCTCAACCCTGGGGCGAGCTACGACTCGCCCAAGGGGTGGCGCAGCCGGCTGGTGAAGTTCATCGAAGGCGCCACGGTGCTCGTGCACGACAGCATGTACACCCGCGAGGAGTACGACCACCATCGCGGTTGGGGACATTCGACGTACGACGACGCGGTGGATCTCGCGCTCGACGCCGGGGTGGAGCGCCTGGTGCTCTTCCACCACAAGCCCGAGCGCACCGACGAGGATGTCGATCGTCGGATCGAGGAGTGCCGCGCGATCGTCACCCGCCGCAAGGGAAAGCTGGAGATCGTCGCCGCGGCCGAAGGACTGACGCTGACCGTCTAGCTCGGAGGAGCAGATGATTCGCTCGAAGATCCGCGCGCTCGTTGCGCTCACCGTCCTGGCGGCACCGGCGCTGCGCGCGCAGGATGCGCCGGCGGTACAGGACAGCCGCCCGACCGTCGCCGTGATGCACTTCAACAACGGCGCGACGGGCAAGGACAACGCCGACCTCGAGCCGCTCCGCGGCGGCATCGCCGACATCCTGATCAGCGAGCTCTCCGCCAATCCGTCGATTCGCGTCATCGAGCGAGAGCAGCTCGATGCGCTCGTGCGCGAGCAGAACCTCTCGTCCGAGAAGCGTGTGAGCACCGAGACGGCGGTCCGCGTCGGCAAGCTGCTCGGCGTCCACCACATGATCTTCGGCGGCTTCGTCACCGTCGGAAAGGACCGCATGCGGCTCGACGCCCGCGCCGTGAACGTCGAGACGGGCGAGATCGAGCACGTCGAGTCGGTGCGCGGCACGAAGGACGACTTCGCGACGATGATCGAGTCGCTCGCGTCGAAGCTCAACGGCGGGATGAAGCTTCCCGCGATGCCGCGGCGGACCGCCGAGGCGAAGGCGACGCCCAAGCCGCCTTTCCAGGTCGTGATGCTCTACTCGCGGGCGATCGCCGAGGAGAACGCGGGCCGGCGCGACGAGGCGGAGAAGCTCTATCGTGCCGCGCTCGCGAAGTTCCCCGACTACGAGCCGGCGCGGAAAGCCGCCGACCGGCTCGCGAAGAAGGGCGAGTAGCCGCCGCGAGGAACGCGCAGCGCGCCTCAACGGCGCGCCGTCGTCATCCCCCCTGGACGCATCGTGAAGCCACTCCTCGTCGCGTGCATCGGCCGCACGCTGGCGGACATGCCACTCGGCCGCCGCGAGGGCGACGTCGAGGTCAGGCGTGTCCCCTCCCTGCCCACGCCGGCCGTGCTCGACCCGGCGCGGCCGACGGTCATCCTCCTCGACCGGACGCTTCTCGCGACGGCGGCGGGCGACCGGGCGCTGCTCGAGGCGCTCGCCGAGACGGCCGCCCTCGTGGGGTGGGGCGACCCGGGCGAGCTCGAGCCGCACAGCGACTTCCCGCCTGACGTCCTGACGAGCTTCATCCCGGGAAATGCCGAGATGGGGACCGTGCTCGCGCAGCTCCGCGGCGGGTTCCGGCACGCGGCGGCGCTCGTCGGCGCCCGCCTCGCGCGCAGGGCCGAGCGCGACCGGCACCGCGAGCTCGCCGAGCTGACGCGCGTCGGGGTCGCGCTCTCCACGGAGCGCAACCTCGAGACGCTGCTCGACATGATCCTGAGCCAGGCGCGCCGCCTCACGGCGAGCGACGCCGGCTCGGTCTACCTCGTCCAGCGCGACGACGACGGCAAGCCACGCGACCTCGTCTTCAAGCTGTCGCAGAACCACTCGCTGCCGAACCTGCCGCTGAACGAGTTCACCGTCCCGGTGGACCACACCAGCCTCTCCGGCTACGCCGCGGCGACGGGGGAACCGCTGGTGATTCCCGACGTCTACCTGCTCCCCGACGACGCGTCGTATCGCCAGAACCGGAGCTTCGACGACAAGTTCGGCTATCGCACGAAGTCGATGCTCGTCATCCCGATGAAGTCGCACCGCGACGAGATCGTCGGCGTGCTGCAGCTCATCAACCGCAAGCGGTCGCGTGACGTCCGCCTCAGCGCGCCGGACAAGGTGCAGTGGGAGGTCATCTCCTACGACCAGCGGTCGGTGGAGCTGGTGACCGCGCTCGCGTCGCAGGCGGGTGTCGCCATCGAGAACTCGCTCCTCTACGAGGACATCGAGCGGCTCTTCGAGGGCTTCGTCACGGCGGCGGTGACGGCGATCGAGTCGCGTGACCCGACGACGCACGGTCACTCGGGGCGCGTCGCGTCGATGTCGGTCACGCTCGCCGAGGCCGTTGCGCGAGCCGGCCGCGGGCCCTATGCCGGAACCCGCTTCACGCGCGAGCAGCTGCGCGAGCTCCGTTACGCGGGGCTGCTCCACGACTTCGGCAAGGTCGGCGTGCGCGAAGAGGTCCTGGTCAAGGAGAAGAAGCTCTACCCCACCGACCTCACGCTCATCGACCATCGTTTCGCGTCGCTCGTGCAGACGGCCGAGCTGGAGTTCGAGCGCGCGCGTAACGCGCACCTCCTCCGCGAAGGGCGGGCGGGCTACGAGGAGGCGAGCCGGGAGCTCGAGGCACGGCTCCGCGCCCGGCGACTCGAGCTCGAACGCTTCCGTCAGGCGATCCTGCGCGCGAACGAGCCGACGATCCTCGCCGAGGGAAGCTTCGCCGAGCTGGAGCGGATCGCGCGCCAGCTTTACATCGACGCCGACGGAAACGAGCACCCGCTGCTCACGGAGCGCGAGCTGCGCTTCCTCTCCATCACGCGCGGCAACCTCGACGACGACGAGCGCCGCGAGATCGAGTCGCACGTCACGCACACGTTCCGCTTCCTGCAGCAGATCCCCTGGACGCGCGAGCTGCGCGGCATCCCGGCGATCGCGTACGGCCACCACGAGAAGCTCAACGGCCGCGGCTATCCGAGGCAGATCGGCGCCGCGGAGATCCCCGTGCAGACGCGCATGATGACGATCGCCGACATCTACGACGCCCTCACCGCGACCGACCGTCCCTACAAGCCGGCGGTGCGGGTCGAGACCGCGATCGACATCCTCCGCGCCGAAG
>DATAIS010000397.1:0-20224 GCA_036262535.1 Gemmatimonadaceae bacterium
GCATCTCCACGCCGACCGCGACGAAGTCGTCGAGGTGACGGTGGATCTCCTGCTCGCGGCTGCCGGGAAAGAGCGCGAGGACGGGGCGCTCCACATCGAGACCGAGCTCCCGGCGCGCGTCGGCGCGGGCGGGAAGGTTCGTCGCGCGGTCGAGGAGCGGGTGGCCGACGAAGGTCGCGTCGATACCGTGGTCGCGCAGCAGCTTCTCCTCGAAAGGGAGAATCGGCGCCGCGCGCGTCACGATCTTCGCCAGCTTCTCGAGGCGGTTCGCGCCCCAGGCCCAGACCTGCGGCGTCACGTAGTAGAGCACTGGCACGCCCGCTGCCTTCGCCGCCGCCGCGAGCTTCATGTTGAAGCCCGGGTAGTCGATCAGCACGAGCGCGCCGACGTGCCCGCTCTCCAGCCGCTGGCGCAACGTGCGCAGCAACGCCCAGTGCTTCGGCACGTGTCGCAGGACCTCGACGAAGCCCATGACGGCGAGGTTGTCGACGCGCTCCAGGAGCTCGACACCAGCCGCCTCCATCCGCGCTCCGCCGATTCCCGCCAGCGGGCGTCCGGGATCGAGCTGCCGCAGCTTCTCCGCGAGCGCGGCGCCGTGAAGCTCGCCCGAGGCCTCGCCGGCGATGATGAGGATCTCGCGCACCGCCTAACGCGCGGCGGCCATCGCCGGGCGCGTGCGCTCGATCTCGGCGACGATCTGGAGCGCGACGGCGAGGGCGGCTCGCCCTGCCTCGCCGCTCACCGGAACCTCCGCCTCGCCGCGGACGGCGGCGACGAAGCTCTCGAACTCCAGCCGGAGCGGCTCCCCATCGGGGGCCTCGAGCGCGATCCGCTCGACGAACGACTCGACGGCCAGCGGCGCCTTGGCGAGCTCGGCGAGGTCGAGGTTCTCCCGCAGGCGGAAGAACTCGCCGTTTCCGGCGCCGAGGTCGAGCGAGAGATATCCGCTCTGCTGGAAGAGCCGCACCTTCCGCATGCGCTCGCGCGAGATGCGGCTGGCGGTGATGTTCGCGACCGCGCCGGATCCGAACGAGAGGCGCGCGTTGGCGATGTCCACCGACGGAGTGAGCACGCCCACACCGACCGCTGCGACCGCGGTCACGGGGGCACCGACCAGTGTGAGGATGAGGTCGATGTCGTGGATCATCAGGTCGAGCACGACGGCGACGTCGGAGCCGCGCGGGTTGAACGGTGCGAGCCGGTCGCTTTCGATGAACTTCGGTGCGTCCACGTACGGCAGCGCGGCGCGGATCGCCCGGTTGAAGCGCTCGACGTGCCCGATCTGCACCAGCGCTCCCTTCTTCCGTGCCAGCGCGAGCAGTTCGTCCGCCTGCTCGAGCGTCGCCGTGATCGGCTTCTCGATCAGGACGTGGATGCCGCGCTCCAGCGCACGCTTCGCGACCTCGTGGTGCGCGGGTGTCGGCACCACGATCGTCACTGCGTCGGTCGCGGCGAGGAGTGCGTCGAGCGAATCGAAGGCGCGTGCGCCCGTCTTGGCCGAGATCTCGGCGGCGCGGTCGGTACGCGCCTCGTGGAAGCCGACCATCGTCGCATCCGCGAGCTCACCAAGAATGCGGACGTGGTGCTGGCCGAGGCCTCCCGCTCCCACCACGCCGACGCGCGGTTTCGTCGCCATCAGATCACCACCCCGCGCTGACTCTCGTCGACGAAGCGGATCAGCGCCTGCACTTCCGCGAACTGCTGCAGCTCGGTGCGGGCGCGCTCGAGCGCCTGCGACACGTTGAGCTCGGAGCGGAAGAAGAGCCGGTACGCACGCTTCAGCTCCCGCATCACGTCCTCGGGAAAGCCGTTGCGCTGCAGCCCGACGCTGTTGAGCCCATACAGCTTGATCGGATTGCCGACGGCCTTGATGTAGGGCGGCACGTCCTTCGAGACGCGCGACATCCCGCCGACGAAGGAGTAGCGGCCGATGCGCGCGAACTGGTGGACCGCGGTGAGCCCGGAGATGGTCACCTTGTCCTCGATCGTCACGTGCCCCGCGAGCTGCACGCCGTTCGAGATGATGACCCCGTCGCCGACGTGGCAGTCGTGGGCGAGGTGGACGTACGACATCAGCAGGCAGTTCTTGCCGACCGTGGTGCGGAACGACTGCGCGGTGCCGCGGTTGATCGTCGCATACTCGCGGATCGTCGTGTTCTCGCCGATCTCGACGACCGTCGGCTCGCCCTTGAACTTGAGGTCCTGGGGGTCGCCGCCGAGGATGCTGCCGCTGCCGACCTTCACGTTCGGCGCGAGCGTCACGTTCCGCTCGAGGATCGCGTGAGCGGCGACGACGGAGCCGTCGCCGATGGAGCAGTTCGGGCCGACGATCGCGAAGGCGCCGATGGTGACATCGGTGCCGATGCTCGCGTCGGGGGCGACGAGCGCCGTGGGGTGGATCGTGCTCATCGGTCGCGCATCATCGCGGCCATGTCGGCCTCGCAGACGACTTCGCCGTCCACGCGCGCGAGGCCGCGCATCTTGCACACCATGCCCCGGATCTGCGTCATCTCGAGCTCGAAGCGGAGCTGGTCGCCCGGCTTCACCGGACGCCGGAACTTCACGTTGTCGAGCGACATGAAGTAGACGACTTTCTGCGCCGCGTCCTCGACCCCGCCGAGGAGGAGCATGCCGCCCACCTGCGCCATCGCCTCGACGATGAGGACGCCGGGCATGATCGGGTGCCCGGGGAAATGGCCCTGGAAGAACGGCTCGTTGATCGTCACGTTCTTCAGCCCGACGACACGCTTGCCGGGTTCCAGCTCCAGGATCCGGTCCACGAGCAGGAACGGATACCGGTGCGGGAGGGTCTTCATGATCTCTTCGATGCCTAGCACGGTGCACTCCGGGTGAGGACGCGCGCGAGCTCGCGCACGAGAAGAACGGTACCGCGATGACTCGGCCGGATTGCGCGGACGTGGGCGCGGAGCCGGGCGCCGGCGAGCGCGAGGTCGCCGACGCAGTCCATCGCCTTGTGGCGCACGAACTCGTCGGGCCAGCGCAACGTCGTGTCGACCAGCCCGACGTCGTCGAGGACGACCGCGTTGCGCGTGCTCGCGCCACGGATCAGGCCCTTCGCGCGCAGCGCCTCGACCTCGCGCACGAAGCCGAAGGTCCGTGCGCCCGCGAGCTCGGCGGCGAAGGAGCGCGGGCTGATCGTCCACTGGCCGCGCTGGCGGCCGATCAGCGGATGGGGAAAATCGATCTCGACGTCGAGCTGGAGCGAGTCGGCGGGCTCGGCGTAGTACTCCGACTCGCCGTCGCGGAGGTGGACCGGCTCGGCCACCGCGAGGACGTCGGCGTCGCCTGCCAGCATCGCCTCCCCCGCCCCGCCTAACGCGTCGAAGAACGGTCCGGCACTGCCGTCGAGGATCGGCGGTTCGGGGCCATCCATCACGATCACGAGGTCGTCGATCTCGCGCGCGGCGACGGCGGCGAGGACGTGCTCGACGGTGTGGATCGCGTCCGCGCCCTCACCGAGCTGCGTCCGCCGCTCGGCGAGCACCGCATGCGAGACCGTCGCCGGCGTCTCGGCGTTTCCGCGATCGGCGCGACGAAAGCGAATGCCGCTCCCCGCTTCACCCGGGAGGAACGTCAACCTGCAATCCACGCCCATGTGCAGCCCGACACCATCGAGGGTGACCGACCTCGCGATCGTTCGCCGACTCACGACTCCTTCCCCCCGACGAGCTTCTCGAGCGCCCGTATCATGCCGGCGAGCTTGAAGAGCGCCGCCTGCGAGCGGAGTGAATCGCGGTGCGGACGGGCAGGATATCCCGACCACGTCTCTCCGGCAGGGACGTCCCCGAAGACGCCCGCCTGGCCGCCGATGCGCGCTCTGGCGCCGATCTCGAGATGTCCCCCGATCCCGGCCTGTCCGGCGAGGATCGCGCCGTCCCCGACGCGGGCGGACCCGGCGATCCCGACCTGCGCCATCAGCAGGCAGAGGCGGCCAATCCGCACGTTGTGCGCGACATGAACGAGGTTGTCGATCTTCGTGCCCGCTCCGATCACGGTGTCGTCGATGCTGCCGCGGTCGATGGTCGTGTTGGCCCCGATCTCGACGTCGTTCTCGACGATGCAGCGGCCGACGTGCGGGATCTTCTGGTGAGCGCCGTCGCGGAAGACGTAACCGAAGCCGTCCGAGGCGATGCGGGCCCCGGCGTGGATCTGAACGCGGTCGCCGACGCGCGCGCCGGGGTAAAGTACCACGCCCGGATGGAGCCGGGAGTCCGCCCCCACCATCACGTCGCGTCCCACGACGCAGTGGGCGCCGATCCAGCTCCGATCGCCGATCGTCGCGCCGTCCTCGATCACCGCGTAGGGCCCGATCGTGACGTCGGCGCCGAGCCGCGCGCCCCGCCCGATGCGCGCCGTGCCATCGACACCGGGGACACGCTGGGGCGGCACGTAGAGCGTCGGCAGGAGCGCGAGCAGCGCTTCGTGAGGCTTCTCGACGACGATCCGCGTTCGGGGGGTCCCGGGCGTCTCGGCGAGGTCGGGAGGCACGAGGACCACCCCCGCAGCGCTTCGCGCAAAGAGCTCGGCGTATCGCGCGGACGACAGGAACGAGATGTCGCGCGGGCCCGCGCGGTCGAGAGGGGCGACGGCACTGACGACCGCGTTGCCGTCACCGACGAGGCGGCCGGAGACCGCCGTCGCAACGGCAGCGGCGGTGAGGGCACCTTCTCCCCCACCGCCGCCACGTCCGACCGTGCCGCCGCCGCTCACCGCGTTGGCGGCTTCGGCTTGGAGATTCCCGCGGGAGCCGAGACCGGCGCGCCAGTGGGCGCCGGCTGCGTCGAAGCGGGGTTCGTCGATGCGGTCGCGCGGAGCCGCGTCAGCACACGCTCCGTCACGTTGAGCGTCGTGTCGGCGGCGACGATCGCATTCCCCTGCGCGCCGACGTCGAAGATGAACGCATAGCCGGCGGCGGTGCGCTCATCGGCGATCGCCTTGTTCACGCGCTCCATGATCGGGCCGAGGAGCTCGGACTGGCGCTGCTGCGCCTGTTCGCGGAGCGCGTCGGCCCGCTGCTGGTACGATGCCTCGCGATCGCGGATCGCCTTCTGCCGCGTCTCCTTCGCGGTCGGGCTGAGGGTCACCTCGGCCTTGGTGTAGTTGGCGATCATCGTGTTGAGCGAGTCGCCCATCCGCTTCACCTGGGCGTCGAAACCGGCGAGCTCCTTCTGGAGCGCCGTCTCGGCTTCGGCACGGCCGGGTGCCTGGGAGAGCAGGACGCGGGAATCGATGTATGCGATCCGCCCCTGCGCCGAGGCCGCGGCGGGCACCGCCACCGCGGCGGCGAGGGCGACCAGTGAAGCGCGCACGAACATGGTCATGATACTCCTTTCCGTGGTTAGAAGACGTTGCCGAGCTTGAAGTGGAGCTTCCACTGCGGCTTGTTGCGTGGGATACCGTTCGCGTCGAGCACGACGCGATCGAGGCCGTAGCCAAGATCGATGCCGAGCGGCGCGATCGGCGTGACGAGCGATGCGCCGAAGCCGACGCTGCGCTTCAGCCGGAGGCCGATGTCCTGAGGCCGGTTCCAGACGTTGCCCGCCTCGAAGAAGGCGTTGACGTAGAGCTGCTGGTTGAGCCGGATGCCGATCTCCCCCGTCGTCGTCATGAAGGCGTCGCCGAAGGAGGACAGGGTAGCGTTCGACTGGTCGCTCTCGGCGAGCACCCCCGACGGGGTGACCATGAACTCTTCATACCCGCGCAACGGCTCACCGTAGGTGACGCCGCCGAGGGCGAACTTCTGGAAGGTGAACGCGCCCGCGTCACCGAAGATCGCGCCGCCGCGGAGCTTGAGCCCGATCACGAACTTGACCGGCGCCGACCCCGGGCGGCCGCCGCCGAGCTGGCCGAGCGGCGCGTAGGAGAAGAGCTCCGCCGTGTAGCGCTGGAAGTTCGCGGTGCCGCCGAGCGGCCCGCCGTTGAACTGCGACGTGAAGGTCTGCATCGCACCGGCGGTCGGGAACGGCATGTCGATGCGCGTGTCGCGGGTGGCGGTGAGGCCTAACGTCGAGCGCGTGCAGCGCGAACAGCTGTAGAAGTCGCTGGCCCTTATGTTCGGGTCGTTCGACGTGTTGTCGTTCTGCTGGACCTCGACGCCGTACGACGCGAAGAGGCGGGCGAAGGGCGTGCGCGGCACCGGGAAGCCGAACTGGACCTGCCCGCCGATGTTGCGGGGGCGGATGCCGCTCACGAAGTAGCGGCGGCGCGAGTCGTAGGCGCTGACCGAGCCGGAGATCTGCGAGCCGCGGATCGCCGGGTCCGTGAAGCCGAGCTCGAAGTCGCGCAGGTACGTCCCGAACTGCCAGCGCAGGTTTCCCTTCTTGCACTGCCCGAAGAGGTTGGGCTGCTCGAGCCCGATGAAGCCGCCGACGCTGTTCCCGCCCCCCATCGAGGCGCCGAAGTTGATGTTGCCCGTCCGCTTCTCCTTGACGCGGAAGATCACGTCGATGTCGCCCTGGTCGTTGGCGGTGCGCGTGTCGGGCGTCGGGAGCGGAGCCTCGAAGAAGCCGAGGTTGGAGATGTTCTGGTAGCTGCGGATCAGGCGGTCCTGGTTGAAGACGTCGCCCGGCAGGATCACGAGCTGGTCGCGGATGCAGGTCTCCGCGGTGTAGTCGTTACCCTGGATCTCGATGCGATTCACGATCGCCGGCCGCGACTCCTCGATCTCCCAGCGCAGGTCCACCGTCGGCGTCGAGTCGGCGCCGATCATGCGCCGCTCGACCACGGGACGGATCTGCGCGTAGATGTAGCCCTCGTTGCTGTACGCGTTCCGGAGCTTCTGCGTCGCGTCGTCCCACCGCGCCCGGTCGAAGGCGTTCTTCGGCGCGCGGCGGGTCCGTCTGATGATGTCACGCGCGCGCTCGCGCAGCGTTGGTCCCTCGCCCGTGAAGGGATAGAACTGCGAGATCTCCTCGGTCGAGAAGCGCCGATTTCCCACCGGCTCGAAGGAGCCGACGTTGTACTGCGGCCCTTCCTCGACGCTGATTCGCAGCAGCGCCTTCCCGTGCTCGCGGTCGACGATGACCGTGTCGTGCAGCACCTGGAAGTCGATGAACCCCTGCTTGCCGTAAAGCGCGGGGATCCGCTCGCCGAGGTCGCCCACGTACTTGTCCTCGTCGAACTCGCCGCGGCGGAACCACCAGAAGCCTTCCGGGCGCGTCTTCATCGCCGCGACGATCTCGCCGTCGCTGAGCCGCTTGTTGCCATCGACGACGACCCCGGAGACGGCGAGCCGCCGCCCTTCGTCGACGCGGAAGCGGAGCCGGATCCTGCCGTCGCCGCGTGGGAGCGAGTCCACGGTAACGCGTGCGAGGTAGTATCCGGCCTTCTCGTAGAGCGAGTCGATGCGCGCGACGACGCGCGCGACGGTGCTGGGATCGACCGCGAGGCCGATCGGGATGTTCACGCTGTCAGTGGCGCTCTTCTCGGAGACGCGCTTGAAGCCGCTGAACTCGAGTCCTTCGAGGATCGGCCGCTCGCGTACGGTGATCGCGAGCACCGCCTTGTCGCCGGCGCGAAGCTCGCAGTCGACGCGGATGTCGTCGTAGTTGCCGGTCGCGAACAGCGTCGTGATCGCGCGCTGCAACGTCCGGTAGTTGAGCTGGTCGCCGGCGCGGACGCCGGCGTCGGAGCGGATGGTCGCGTCGCTGATGCGGGTGTTGCCGCGAATGGCGACAGAATCGGGGGTCGCGCAGCGGCCACCTTGGGCGGCCGGTTCCTGGGCGAACGCCGGCGCGCTCGCCACCAGGAGGGCGAGGGTGAGGACGGACGGGCGGATCATGGGGGGAAATATACACGCGACACGGCCGGCCGGGTCCATCTGCGACCCGGCCGGCCGTGTCTGTCCGCTGCTTACGCCTTCGTGCTGCTCGTGGGAACCCGGAAGTCGAGCTTCGTGCCGTCCGGGGCGACGTCCACCTCGATCTCGTCCCCCTTCTGGAACTCGCCGAGCAGGATCTTCTCGGAGAGCGGATCCTCGACGTAGCGCTGGATCGCCCGCTTGAGCGGCCGCGCGCCGTACTGCTCGTCGTAGCCGTGCTTCGTGAGGAAGGCCGACGCTGCGTCCGTGAGGCGGAGGGTCAGCTCCTCCTCGCCGAGCCGCTTGCGGACGTCCTTGAGCAGGATCGACACGATCTGTGCGATGTGCTCTTCCTTGAGCGGGTGGAAGACGATGGTGTCGTCGAGCCGGTTCAGGAACTCCGGGTTGAACACCTGCTGGAGCTCGTCCTTGACCTTCTCCGCCATCCGGTCCCAGTTGCCCCGGTCATCGGCGCCGGTGAAGCCGAGCGAGCGTCCCTTCACGAGATCACGCGCGCCGACGTTCGACGTCATGATCACGACGGTGTTCTTGAAGTCGATCACCCGGCCGTAGTTGTCGGTGAGGTGACCCTCGTCGAGCACCTGGAGCAGGATGTTGAAGACGTCCGGATGCGCCTTCTCGATCTCGTCGAGGAGGATCACCGAGTACGGCTTCCGCCGCACCGCCTTCGTCAGCGTGCCGCTGTCCTCGTAGCCCACGTAGCCCGGCGGTGCGCCGATCAGTCGCGAGACCGAGAACTTCTCCATGTACTCGGACATGTCGACCCGGATGAGCGCCGTCGAGTCGGCGAAGAGGAACTTTGCCAGCGACCGCGCGAGCTCCGTCTTTCCGACGCCCGTGGGCCCCGAGAAGATGAACGAGCCGATCGGCCGGTTCGGGTCCTTGAGTCCCGCACGGCTGCGGCGGATCGACCGCGCGAGCGCCTTGATCGCCTCGTCCTGGCCGATCACGCTCTCGTGCAGCTCCTCCTCCATGCGCAGCAGGCGGGTCGTCTCCGCCTCCTGGAGCCGCGTCACCGGGATGCCCGTCCAGCGCGAGACGATGAACGAGATCTCCTCCTCGCCGAGCACCGGGCGATGCGACTGGCGCCGCTTCTCCCACTCCTCCTGCTTCTTCCGGATCTCACCCTGGAACTCGCGCTCCTTGTCGCGCAGCGCGGCCGCCTTCTCGAAGTTCTGGTCGCGAACCGCGGCCTCCTTCTCGAGGGTGACCTTCTCCAGCTGCGCCTTGAGCTCGGCGACCTCCGGCGGCGGCGCCTGCGCGGCGAGCCGTGCCCGCGCGCCCGCCTCGTCGATGACGTCGATCGCCTTGTCGGGGAGGAAGCGGTCGGTGATGTAGCGCTCCGACAGCTTCGACGCCGAGACGAGCGTCGTGTCCGGGATCGTGACGCGGTGATGGTCCTCGTACTTCTTGCGCAGCCCCTTCAGGATCTCGACCGTCTCCTCGACCGAGGGCGGATCGACGATGACCGTCTGGAAGCGGCGCTCGAGGGCACCGTCCTTCTCGATGTACTTCCGGTACTCGTTGAGCGTGGACGCGCCGACGCACTGCAGCTCGCCGCGCGCGAGCGCGGGCTTGAGCATGTTGCTGGCGTCGATGGCGCCTTCAGCCGCTCCCGCGCCGACGAGCGTGTGCAGCTCGTCGATGAAGAGGATGATGTTCTTGTTCTGCGCGATCTCGTTCATGACCGCCTTGAGGCGCTCCTCGAACTGGCCGCGGTACTTGGTGCCGGCGATCACGGCAGCCATGTCCAGGGAGAGCACGCGGTTGTCGCGGAGCGACTCCGGGCACTCGCCGTTGGCGATGAGCTGCGCCAGCCCTTCGACGATCGCCGTCTTGCCGACGCCGGGCTCGCCGATGAGGACCGGGTTGTTCTTCTTCCGGCGCGTCAGCACTTCCATGACGCGCTGGATCTCCTTCGCGCGGCCGATCGTCGGGTCGAGCTGACCCTCCGCGGCGAGCTGCGTGAGGTCGCGGCAGAAGTGATCGAGCGCGGGCGTCTTGGACTTCTTCTCGCTCTTCGGCGCGGGCGCCGACTGCGGTCCGCCACCCGGCTGCGGCGTCGCCGTGGCGCTGGCGCCACCCGACTGCGGCATCTCCGTCCCGAGCAGGCGCAGCGTCTCCGCGCGCGCGGCGTCGAGGTTGACGCCCGCGTCGGTGAGTACCTGCGCGGCGATCCCCTTCTCCTCGCGGAGGAGGCCGAGCAGCAGATGCTCGGTGCCGACGTAGCTGTGGTTGAGCTCACGCGCCTCGCTCATCGCGAGCTCGAGCACCTTCTTCGCGCGTGACGTATAGGGAAGATCGGGACCGGCTGCCTGCGCCGCCTTTCCCTTCTTCACGGTCTCCTCGATCTTCTGCTGAATCTCGTCGAGGTCGACGCTGAGGTTCTGGAGCACCGCCGCTGCGACGCCCTCACCCTCGCGGATGAGACCGAGCAGGATGTGCTCCGTGCCGACGTACTCGTGATGCAGGCGCGCGGCTTCTTCGCGCGCCATCGCGAGTACCTTCCTGACTCGTTCGGTGAAGTTGTACCCGTTCATCGTCCCCTCGCGTTCGGCTGACCGTCGTGGTCAACCGATGGAACCCGCCTCGCTCGCCAGTGCTTCACGCACGTATCGTGCACGTGCCTGGGAGGCCTCGCTCTCCGTGAGCGGCCTTCCCTCGACGTACGACAGGTGCGCAGCCTGCGAAAAAACCAGGAGCTTGTTGAGTGTGTATACACTCAGCCCGCCGATCAGTTTCAGACCGACGGCCAGGCGTACCCCGCTCAGGTAGTTCATCGCCTCGTCGAACGAGAGGCTGCGGGCGTATCTGAGGGTTCCGTATGCCCGCCAGAGCTTGTCCTCGATAATATAGCCAGCGTCGCGCTGGAGCACCCGCCGCGCTTCCTCCTCCTTCTCGATCACCCGCCGGACGACGTGCACCAGCTGGTCGATCAGCTCCTCTTCCGAACGTCCCAGCGTCGTCTGGTTCGAGATCTGGAAGAAGTTGCCGACGACCTCCGATCCTTCGCCGTAGAGGCCGCGGTACGTCAGCCCCATCTGCTGCAGACCGGTCAAGACTCGCTGGATCTCCTTCGTCAGCACGAGCCCCGGCAGATGGATCAGCACCGAAGCGCGCATCCCGGTTCCCGTGTTCGTCGGGCACGCGGTCAGGAACCCGAACTCCCCGTGGAACGCATAGGGTACCCGGCTGCCAAGCTCCTGGTCGAGCCGCGATGCCCGCTCCCACGCCTCCTGGAGCGCGAACCCCGACTGGATCGACTGCAGGCGAAGATGATCCTCTTCATTGATCATGACGCCCAAGCCGTCCCCGAGAAACACGGCCGATCCCGGACGCACCGGCTGGTTCGCGTCGAGCCCCGCCAGCTCCTTGCTCACCAGGTGCCGCTCGTGAAGGAGCAGCCGGTCCTGGACGGTGAGCTCGTCGAGGCGGAATAGGAAGGCGCCCGCCAGCGACGCCGCCACCCCGGCCGCCTCCCGAACCTGTGCCAGCACGCGCAGCCGCTCGCCCTCGCGGGCGCGCGACGTGAATGCGTATCCATCGACGTTCCGCGCGAGGCGGATGCGCGTCGAGAGCACGATGTCCGAATGGCTCCCCGAGGCGTCGAGCCAGCTCACCCCACCGTCCGGGAGCAGCGAGAGATCGATCGTCATTCGTCGAGCACCCTGATCCGGTCGCGCAGCTCCGCCGCGAGCTCGAACTGCTCGCTCTCGACCGCCCGACGCAGCTTCTCCCGCAGCTCCACCTTCAGCGAATCGCGCTCGCGAACCTCGGCCGCCGGCGCCGCATAGCGCTTGCCGACGTGGCGCGAATGGCCGTGGACGCGGCGCAGCAGCTCGCGGAGACTCCCCTCGAAGGTGCTGTAGCAGCGGGGGCAGCCGAGCCGGCCGGTGACCCGGAAGTCCTTCATCGAGGCGCCGCAGAAGGTGCAGCGCCCGATCTCCGACGACGCGACCGTCACCTGCGACTGGACGTCGGCCAGGAACTGGCCGAGGAGGTGCTGGGGCGCGCTCGCGCTCGTCTCCACGCCGCGCTCCGCCGCACACCGTTCGCACAGGTGCAGGTTCGTCACCGCGTTGTCCACGATCTGCGTGAGGTTCACGACCGCGTCGCGCTCCTTGCAGCTGTCGCAGATCATCCGGCAATCACCTCGCTCACGTCGGTCGCCTGCAGTCTCCCATCCTCCAGTACCAGCACCCGGTGCGCCCGCCCCGCGAGCGACCGGTTATGAGTGACCACGATCATGCCGATCCTTACGTCACGAGCGAGGGCGGCGAAGAGCTCGTGGAGCCGCTCGCTGTTGACGTGGTCCAGGTTCCCCGAGGGCTCGTCGGCCAGCAGCACGGCGGGCTCGACCACCAGAGCGCGAGCCACAGCCGTTCGCTGCTGCTCGCCCCCGGAAAGAGCCGCCGGCCGGTGGTGCATCCGCGAGGCGAGGCCGACTCGCTCGAGGCTCTCCGACGCCCGGGTTCGCGCCTGCGCTTCCGGCACTCCGGCGATGCGGAGGGGCATCATCACGTTCTCGAGCGCCGAGAACTCGCGCAGCAGATGATGAAACTGAAACACGAAACCGATCTTCCGGTTCCGGTGCTGCGCGAGCGCGTCATCGCCGAGGGCGGCGACGTCCGTCCCGTCGATCCGCACCGTCCCGCTCGTCGGCGTGTCGAGCGCGCCGAGTATGTGGAGCAGCGTGCTCTTCCCCGCCCCGCTCGCTCCGACGATCGCGACCATCTCGCCGCGGTCCACCGAGAGGTTGACCCCGTCGAGGATGCGCAGCACGCCGCCGTCCCCGCCCATGAACGTCTTGGTGACGTCGATCGCTTCGACGACGCTCATTCGTGCCTGATGGCCTCCACCGGAAACAGCCGGGCTGCCTGGCGCGCCGGATAGATCGTGGCGAGCACCGGGATCGACAGGCTCATCAGGACGATCGCGGTGACGTCGAAGAACTCCAGCGACACCGGCAGGTGATCGATGAAATATACCGACGGATCGATCTTGATGAATTCATAACGCTGGAGCGCGATCGCGATCCCGAGGCCGAGGATGAGGCCGAGCCCCGTGCCGACCATCCCGATCACCGCGCCCTGCGCGAGGAAGATCCGCTTGATCGACGCGCCCGGCATGCCCATCGCGCGCAGGATCCCGATCTCGCGCGTCTTGTCGGTGACGACCATCGTCAGCGTGCTGACGATGTTGAACGCGGCGACCATCAGGATGAGGAAGAGGATCACGCTCATCACCAGCTTCTCGAGCTTGAGGGCCTGGAACAGGTTGCGGTTCTGGTCCTGCCAGTCGAGGCTGCGATAGGGGAACCCGAGCGTGTCGGCGAGCCGGCGCGCGATCTCGTTCGTGCCCCAGCGGTCGGTTGTCTTGACTTCGATCCCCGTGACCGCGTCCCCCAGACCGGCCATCTCCTGCGCCGCCTGGAGGGGCAGGAAGACGTACTGGTTGTCGTACTCGTACATGCCGGTCTCGAACAGGCCGGTCACGCGGAAGGTGTCGGTCCGCGGTACGATGCTTCCCGTGACGGGGCTGAGCTTGGTGCCACCGGCGGAGACGAGCGTGATGCGCTCCCCGGGATAGGCATTCAGCCGTTGCGCGAGGAGCCTGCCCAGCACGGCGCCGCGAATCGCGCCGTCGGGTGCGCGGAAGGAGAAGTCCTTCTCCGTCAGGCCATGCTGCCTGATCTCCGTGACCGCGGGCCCCTCGGCGGGAATGCCCGCAACCTGAACGGCCTCGACGTAGCTGTTGCCACGCGTGATGACGGCCTGCGTGAGCACGAATGGCGCAGCGGCGACGACGCCGGGCTGACGCCGCACCACGCGCAGCGCCGCGTGCCAGTCGTCCATCCGCATCTCGTCGCCGAAGGTGAGAACGCGGATGTCCGGGCTCCCGACGAGGATCTTCTCGCGCAGGTCGCGCTGCAGCCCGTTCATCACGGCGATGATGACGATGAGCGCGCTCACGCCGACGGCGATCCCCGCGATCGCGATCGTGCTGATCAGCGACAGCAGTCGTGAGCCGCGCCGGCTGCGCAGGTAGCGCCAGGCGATGTCGAACTCGAGGCGCGTCATTCCGGCCGCAACGTCGGAAAGAGGATCACGTCGCGGATGTTCGCCGTGCCGGTCAGGTACATGACGAGACGGTCGATGCCGATGCCGACGCCCCCCGTGGGGGGCATGCCGTATTCCATCGCGCGAAGGTAATCCTCGTCCACCCCGCTCGCCTCCTCGTCGCCGGCAGCGCGGAGACGCGCCTGCGCCTCGAAGCGCGAGCGCTGGTCGATGGGGTCGTTGAGCTCGGAGAAGGCGTTCGCGAGCTCGCGGCCGTTCGCGAAGAGCTCGAACCGCTCGGTGAGCGCGTCGTTGCCGCGCTTGCGTTTCGCGAGCGGCGAGAGCTCCACCGGATAATCGACGACGAACGTCGGCGCCTCGATCTTCGACTCGACCAGCGCCTGGAAGATCTCGTCGAGCAGCTTGGGGCGGCTGAGCGCGTCCACACGCTCGACGCCCACGCGGCGCGCCGCATCGCGCAGCTGGTCGTCGGAGAGCGAGAGTGGATCGGTGCCCAACGCTTTCGAGAGTGCGTCGACCCAGCGAACGCGCGGAAAGGGGGGACGCAACGCCGGGACCTGCCGACCGACGTCGGGGATGCTCCCGACCGCGGCCGCCGCGCCCAGCAGCAGCGATTCGACGCGGTTCATCATCGTCTCGTAGTCCGCATACGCCTCGTAGAACTCGAGCATCGTGAACTCGGGGTTGTGAGTCCGGTCGATCCCCTCGTTCCGGAAGTCGTGACCGATCTCGTACACGCGCTCGAGGCCACCGACGATGAGCCGCTTGAGATACAGCTCGTCGGCGATGCGCAGGTAGAGCGTCATGTCGAGCGCGTTATGAGTCGTCACGAAGGGCTTCGCCGCCGCGCCGCCATAGAGCGGTTGCAGCACCGGCGTCTCCACCTCGAGATACCCGAGCCCGTCGAGGAAGCTCCGGATCGCGCTGATGAGGCGACTGCGGGCGACGAAGAGCGCGCGCTGCTCCGGATGAACGGCGAGGTCGGCATATCGCTGGCGCGAGCGCTGCTCCGAGTCCTCGAGCGTCCCGTGACGCACGACATGTCCGTCGACGTTCTCTTCCTTTCCGAACGGCAGGGGACGCAGCGACTTCGCGAGCAGCTCGACCCCTTCGGCCTTCACCGTGATCTCACCAGTGCGAGTACGGAAGAGCGGCCCCTCGACGCCGACGATGTCACCGATGTCGAGCTGCTCGACGAGGCCGAAGACCGTCTCGCCGAGCTGGTCGCGGCGGAAGTAGAGCTGGATCTTCCCCGTCATGTCGGCGAGGTGCGCGAACGCCGTCTTGCCGTGTCCTCGCCACGCGACGAGCCGGCCGGCGACGCGCACGCGCTCCCCCTCCGCATCGCCCTCGGGGGCCGCGGCCAGCGCCTCGCTGGCGGTGTGCGAGCGGTCGTACGAATAGCCGAACGGCTGATGGCCCGCGGCTTCGATCGCGGCCAGCTTCTCGCGCCGCGCGCGCTGGACGAAGTTCAGGTCCTCGCTCACGCCGCGCTGTCTCCCGCGCCGTTCCCGGCCCCCGTCCCGCGCGTGAGCCAGGCTTCGATGAACGGATCGATGCCGCCGTCCATCACCTTCTGGACGTCGGGGATCTTGAGCTCCGTGCGGTGGTCGTTGACCATGGTGTACGGCTGGAAGACGTAGCTGCGAATCTGGCTGCCGAAGGTCACGTCCGCCTTGGTCGCGTCGAGCTCCGCCTTCTTCGCCGCCTGGCGCTCGAGCTCGAGGTTGTAGAGCCGGTTCTTCAGCATCTTCATCGCCGTCTGTTTGTTCTTGTGCTGCGAGCGCTCCTGTTGGGAGGCGACGACGGTGTTGGTCGGGATGTGAGTGATGCGCACCGCGGAGCTGGTCTTGTTGACATGTTGCCCCCCGGCGCCGGACGCGCGATACACGTCCACGCGGAGGTCTTCGTCGCGGATGTCGATGTTGATCTCCTCGTTCACGACCGGATACACGAACACCGACGCGAAGCTCGTGTGGCGGCGTGCCTGGGCGTCGAAGGGAGAGATGCGCACGAGCCGGTGAACCCCCGTCTCCGCCTTCAGGAACCCGAAGGCGTAGGCCCCCTTGATCTCGAGCACCGCGCCCTTGATCCCCGCCTCTTCGCCCTCGCTCAGGTCGAGGGTCTCGGCGGTGTACCCGCGCCGCTGCGCCCAGCGCTCGTACATCCGCATGAGCATCTGCGCCCAGTCCTGCGCCTCGGTGCCGCCTGCGCCGGCACTGATCTCGACCTGCGCGTCGCGGAAGTCGTCGGGCGACTGCAGCAGCGAGCGGAGGCGGAATGCCTCGAGCTCGTCCTCGAGCGCGTCGACGTCGCGGTCGACCTCGCGCGACATCTCTTCGTCAGGCTCGGCCTCGAGCAGCTCGTCCATCTCGAGCGCGCTCCGCACGCGGCCGCTCAGGGCGTCGAACGGCTCGACCCAGCCGCGCAGCGCCTTCACCTCCTGCACGACCGCCTGCGCGCGCTGCTGGTCGTTCCAGAAGTCGGCTGCGGCCATGCGCGCCTCCACGTCGCCTAACGCCCGGCGCTTCGCCTCGACGTCAAAGATACCTCCCCAGCTCGACGAGCCGATCCTGGTACTGGCGCAGCCGCCGTCCGCGCTCCGATTCCGCCATTGGCCGATCTCCTAAGCAGCGGGCCGCCCCGACACGGCTGGGCGGCCCGGAATGACACGTGTGTCTCGCCGTGCAATATACGGCGCGCGGGGCGGCGACTCTAGGAGGGCGGAAAGATCTTCTTCCCGCCGGCCAGCACCTCGTTGAGCGCGTCCTGGAAGTGCGTCGTCGAGTCGGCGAACTCCCGTCCCACCTGCTCGACGTACTCCTCATAGCTCTTCTTGATCTCTTCCTTGAACATCTGCGCGAGCGTCCCGTTGCGCAGCCCTTCGTCGCGCTTCTGCGGATGATATGCGACGATGTCCGAGACGAGCGCGCGGGCGAGACGCTTCGCCTTCGCGTTCGGGTCGTTGGCGAGGAACGGATTGATCGGCGCGCGCGGCGCCGGTGCGCCCCCGGCGGGAGTCGCGCCGGCGCGTGGAACGCCCATCGGCGGGGCGGCGGGGCGCGGGACGGCTGATGGCTGCGCAACGCCCGGAGGCGACGCCATCGGGGCAGCCGGCGCCGGACGCGGGGGCGCGGGCGGCGGCGCCGAGGGACGCGCGCCGACTGGCGGCAGCGGCGGGAGTCCCGCTGGCGGCGTCGCGGGACGCGGCGGTGTGACGCGCACGGGTGCCGGCGGAGAGATCGGCGCGATCGGCGCGGCCGGCCCGGGTGCTGGACGGGGCGGCGCCGGCGGCTGGATCGGCGGCAGGTTGCTGAGCGTCGTCGGCCGCGGTGGGGCCGGCGGCCGCGCGGCAGCGCTCGGCGCGGGCGCCGGCGGCGGTGGCGCAGCCGGTCGAAGTGGGGCCGGCGGTGCCGACAGCGGCACCGCCGGCGGCGCGGCCGCTGGACGCGGCTGCGTCATCGGCTGCGCCGACATCGCGGGCGCGGCCGCCGGTCCACCGACCGTGATGACGCCGCCGCACACGGAGCAGCGGGCGCGAACGCCTGCGGGTGGAACCTTCGCTGGGTCGACGCGGAAGACCGAATGACACTCCGGACAGGAGACGTTCATCGATCCTCCACCGCCCCCGCGACGTTCTTGCGGGCGGCGGCAGCCTCACCTGCCGGCGCATCATGTCGGCGGTCGATCGTGTAGACCGACCCGGGCAGCGTCTTCGCGTAACTCTTCATTTCCGTTGCCAGCTCACTCACCTGCGCGGCGTGCGTGAAGTGCCGCCGCTCGTTCGTGACCACGCCGATCGACACCGTCATCAGCGGCACTCGATGGAGCTGCCCGCGCCGGTCCTTTCCGAAGAAATACCCCGCACGGCGGTCCTGCTCCGAATACTGGTAGGGCGCGAGCGCGTCGAAGACGTCCACGATCTCGCTGCACACCTCGTCCACGTGCGGAAGCGGGATGACGAAGATGAAGTCGTCGCCGCCGATGTGTCCGACGAAGCCGCGCTCTCCAGTCAGCCCCTTCACGACGTCGTGCAGGATCTTCGCGAGCATGCGAATCACCCTGTCGCCGTCGTAATAGCTGTACCGGTCGTTGAACTCCTTGAAGTGATCGAGGTCGGCGTAGCAGACGGCGAACTGCTCCGAGAGCGCCATCCGGCGGCCGATCTCCGCCTCGATCTCCATCGTGCCGGGAAGACGCGTCGACGGGTGGACGCGCACGTCGCGGTCGGAACGACGGAGCAGCACCGCGAGCCGCTGCTCGACCTCGATGCCGCTGCTCTCCTCGCGCAGGACCTCGTCCGCGTTGGCGCTGAACGCGCCCTCGAGCCCCGACTCGTCCTGAACCCAGAACACCGCGGGGACGATTCCCGTGTAGGAGTCGGCCTTGAGGCGACGGCAGGCGCTCTGGCAAGGCCCCGTCGAGCCGCGCGCGTCGAAGACGACGAGTCGTGGCCGCCCTCGCAGCGCGAGCGCCATCAGGGAGTCCTCGTCACTTACCGTTTCCACGCGGAGCTTTTGCGCCTCGAGCCAAGCGCGCAGCGCCACCGGAGCAGAAGCAGCTGTTGGTGAAAAGAGGACCGCTGTGGGTGTCGCCACGCGTTGGGGATGAGGGGTGCAGCCGCGACCGTCAAGATACCGGTCGTCCGAAATGTAGTAAAGACGCGCCGCGTCTACACTTGCGGCGTTGAATGGACGGTCAGAAGAAGAAAAACGCCACGCCGATCACGGCGTACGCGATGAGCAGGAAGGCGCCCTCGAGCCAGTTGGACTCTGCGTCGCGCACCACCGCCGATGCCACGGCGACCGCCATCACGACGCTCGCCAGCTCCATGGTCGAGAAGGCGAGATCCATAGGTTTCCCGAACGCCACCCCAAGAAAGACCAACAAGGGCGCAATCAGCAACGCGACCTGGACGCTCGACCCGATGGCGATCCCGACGGCAAGGTCCATCCG
The DNA here is from genome assembly GCA_036262535.1 of Gemmatimonadaceae bacterium. GTDB lineage: Bacteria > Gemmatimonadota > Gemmatimonadetes > Gemmatimonadales > Gemmatimonadaceae > JABFXC01. The sequence goes on from DATAIS010000397.1 coordinate 18,877, forward strand.
GTTCTTCATCGCCATCATCACGGCCGAGCTGTGTTCGGCGGCGTTTCCGATGATCGGGACCAGGATCAGCCCGACGAACACCTGCGAGAGCCCCATCGCGGCCACCGCTTCCTCGGTGGATCCGACCAGGATCTCCGAGAGCCATCCGATCCCCGCGGCGGCGAGCAGCAGGACGATCACCGCACGCTTCAGCGACCAGCTCGGCGCTTCCTCGCCGTGCGCGACGTCGCCCCCCTCGCCGAAGACGGCGCGATGCGTCCACATCGAGTAGATGAGCGACAGCACGTACCCCAGCATGAGAAATCCGGCCACGAACTCGGACATCCGCACCGTCGCCGCGCGAGCCGGGTCCGGGTGGAGCCAGTGGAAGACGGTCGGGATCCCCAGCCCCAGCACCGCAATCGTCATCAGCGACACGCTCATCCCCGCGAGGTGCGGGTTGAACTGCTGGAGCCGGTTGCGGAGCCCTCCCGCCAGCTGCGCTGCCCCGAGCACGAGGAGCAGGTTGCCGAGGATGGAGCCCGTGATCGACGCCTTCACGAGGTCTACGAGGCCGGCGCGCAGCGCGAGCGCGGCGATGATCAGCTCCGCGAGGTTTCCCAGTGTGGCGTTCAACAGGCCGCCGATCGTCGGGCCGGTGTGCCCCGCGAGCTCCTCGGTCGCCTGCCCCAGGAGGCCCGACAGAGGAACGATCGCCAGCGCCGAGAGGATGAAAACGAGCAGCGGCGCTGCATGCATGAACTCCGCGGCGATCGCGGCCGGGATCAGGAACAGTAGCCAGTTGAGAAGCTTCATCGCCTCGTCGTGTTCAGCTGTCAGCGAAAGCTCAATGAACCCTGCAGACCGACGGAGCCGTCGGTTGCGTCGGCGCTGAGGCGGAGTCGCATCGAGATGTAGGCGTCGACGGTGCTCAGGAGGTGGTTCGCGAGTACCGCCCCGACGTCGTGCGCGGCACGACGGAATGCCTCGTTGCTCGCCTGGATCCGTCGTCGGTACTCGTCCTGCTGGAGTGGCGCCGCCCGCCACGACCACGCAAACTCGGGGCGCACCGCCGAGCGAACGTAGAACGCCAGCGCCGCGCTTTCCGCCGCCGAGCCGGCTGGTGGTGGCGTGGTCGGCGTGCTCCAGTAGGTGCGCCGCGCGAGGAGCCAGAGCGCGCCGTTGAACGTCGTCGTATCGGCCTCCGGCTGGATTCCCGAAGCGCCGCCATCGGTGTCGTACTGTCCGCTCGCGATCCAGTGCTCCATCGTCTCGTAATACTCGAAATTCCCCACTGGCTTCGGGCCCTGGAAAGAGGCGCGCGACACCCGCAACGCGAGATCGCGGTACTGTCGACGCGCGCGCGAGC
>DATAIS010000398.1:0-3019 GCA_036262535.1 Gemmatimonadaceae bacterium
CTCGGGACGATCGAGGTCACCATGCTCACCTACCCGAAGAACCTCGAGGGCTCGATCACCATCCTCGGCGAGAAGGGATCGGTGAAGATCGGCGGAACCGCGGTCAACAAGGTCGAGACCTGGCAGTTCGCGGACTACGACGACGACGACAAGCTCATCGAGGCGACGGCGACGAATCCGCCGAACGTCTACGGCTTCGGGCACCTCCCCTACTACCGCAACGTTCTGAAGGTGCTCCGCGGCGACGCGCTGCCCGACACCGATGGCCGCGCCGGGCGGAAGTCGCTCGAGCTCATTCTCGGCATCTACGAATCGGCGAAGACGGGACGCGAGATTCCGCTTCCGCTTCGCGCAACTCTCTGATCTTACATGTCCGTTCCTCTGCTCGACCTGAAGGCCCAGCACGCGACGATCCGCGACGAAGTCGTCGCGGCCATGATGAAGGTCGTCGACAGCCAGCTCTTCATCCTCGGCGAAGCCGTGCAGCAGCTCGAGGCCGACGTCGCCCGGCTCTCGCACGCGAAGCACGCCATCGGCTGCGCGAACGGCACCGACGCGATCCTCCTCGCCATGCGCGCACTCGACATCGGCCGCGGCGACGAGGTGATCACGACGCCGTTCACCTTCTTCGCCACCGCCGGCACGATCCACAACGTCGGCGCGACGCCGGTGTTCGTGGACATCGAGCCGCGCACCTACAACATCGCGCCCGACGCGATCGGCGCGGCGATCCGCTCGAAGACGAAGGCCGTGATCCCGGTCGACCTCTTCGGCGCGATGGCGCCGATCGAGGACGTGAAGCGCGTCGCGAAGTCGCTACCCGTCATCGAGGACGCCGCGCAGTCGATCGGAGCGCGGCGCAGGATCGACGGGACGTGGACGATGGCGGGCCAGGCGCCGACGATCGGCACCTTCTCGTTCTTCCCGAGCAAGAACCTCGGCGGCTACGGCGACGGCGGGATGATCGTGACGCAGGACGACGCGATCGCCGAGCGCCTGATGCGGCTCCGCGTGCACGGCGGGGCGAAGCAGTATTTCCACGACGAGGTCGGCTACAACTCGCGCCTCGACGCCCTGCAGGCGGCGGTGCTGAGCGCGAAGCTGCCGCACCTCGCGCGGTGGAGCGAGAAGCGCCGCGAGCACGCGCGATCCTACGATTCGGCGTTCGCGGACGTCGCGGAGATCACGACGCCGTACGTCGATCCCAAGAACGAGTCGATCTACAACCAGTACACGATCCGCGTCCCGCGCCGCGACGAGCTGCAGGCACACCTCAAGGCGAAGGGGATCGGCTCGGCGATCTACTACCCGCTTCCACTGCACCTGCAGCCCTGTTTCGCGTATCTCGGCTACCGGAAGGGGCAGTGTCCGGAGTCGGAGCGGGCGGCGGGGGAGGTGCTGTCGCTGCCGGTGTTCCCCGAGCTCACCCAGTCACAGCTCGACGAGGTCGCGACGGCGGTACGCGGCTTCTTCGGCCGCTGAGCGCACGCCATGAAGAACGCCCTGCTCGGGAAGATCGACGACCGCAGCGCGGTCATCGCCGTCGTCGGCCTCGGCTACGTCGGCCTCCCGCTCGCGATCGAGTTCGGGAAGGCGGGCTTCAAGGTCGTCGGCTACGACGTGAGCAAGCGCGTCGTCGACCTCCTGATGCGCGGCGAGTCGCACATCCAGGACGTGCCGGCGAAGGACGTGGCGAAGCTGGTGAAGTCGGGCGAGTTCGTCGCCACCACCGACGAGTCGCTGCTGCACAGCGCCGACGCGATCTCGATCGCGGTGCCGACGCCCCTCGCCAAGACGCGCGACCCGGACATGAGCTTCGTCATCGCCGCGGCGGAAGCGGTGAAGCGTCAGGCGCATCCCGGGTTGCTGATCATCCTCGAGAGCACCACCTACCCGGGGACGACGCGCGAGGTGTTCCAGCCGCCGCTCGAGGCGCTCGGCCTCGAGGTGGGGAAGGACGTCTTCCTGGCCTTCTCGCCCGAGCGCGTCGACCCGGGCAACGAGAAGTGGCACACGAAGAACACGCCGAAGGTGGTCGGCGGGATCACGCCGGCGTGCACCGAGGTCGCGACCGCGCTCTACAAGAGCTGCATCGACACCGTGGTTCCGGTGAGCAGCCCGGAAACCGCCGAGCTCACGAAGCTGCTCGAGAACACCTTCCGCTCGGTGAACATCGGCCTCGCGAACGAGATGGCGATCGTCTGCGACAAGCTCGGTGTCGATGTCTGGGAGGTGATCGAGGCTGCGGCCACGAAGCCGTTCGGCTTCATGAAGTTCACCCCGGGGCCGGGCATCGGCGGCCACTGCATCCCGCTCGATCCGCACTATCTCGCGTGGAAGATGCGCACGCTGAACTACAAGACGCGCTTCGTCGAGCTCGCGAGCGAGATCAACAGCGGCATGCCGGAGTTCGTGGTCGAGAAGGTGATGGTCGCGCTCAACGACGAGCGGAAGCCGCTCAAGGGGAGCCGGATTCTCGTCCTGGGGGTCGCCTACAAGCGCGACATCGACGACATGCGCGAGAGTCCTGCCCTGGACGTCATCCGGCTGCTCGAGGAGCGGGGGGCGACGGTGGTCTATCACGACCCCCATGTCCCCACGTATCGCGAGGACGGGCACGTCCGGACCGGCGTGGCGCTGACCGATGTGGAGCTGGGCAAGGCCGACGCGGTGGTGATCGTAACCGACCACCGCGGCGTGGATTACGACCGCGTGCTGAGCCGCTCGTCGCTCGTCATCGACACCCGGAACGCCCTCGCGAGGGTGGCAAAGGGCGGTAGCCGGGCGCGGGTGGTGGCGCTGGCAGGGGGGCGTTAGCGGGCGGCTGCCGGTTTCGGGCTCCGCACGGTGGGCCCGAACATTGCTACTATAGGGGCACAAAACCGGGCCCATCCAATCACACCGTGACGAACGCCAACGCCTCGCGCACCGCGAGGCTCCCCCTCGTCGGCGTGGTGCGGGCGTGTCGTGTCGCGTGGGTCGTATTTGCACTCGCGCTCGCCGCCCCGCCCGCGGCCGC
>DATAIS010000399.1:0-2407 GCA_036262535.1 Gemmatimonadaceae bacterium
CCGGCGTCGAAGCCGTAGACCGTCGTCGCGACTGTCGTCCGCTCGCTCAGTGTCCGCGTCCAGGCGAGCGAGAGCATCTGCTGGTGGAAGAGGTCGTTCTCCCCCGCGCCGAGCGGGTTCGCGCGGCGATCGCTCCGCAGCTCCGAGGCCGGCACCGCGAGATACGCGAGCTCGTTCGCCGAGATTCCACCGATCGCGGTCAGCTTCACCACGTCCCGCGCGCCGAACCAGCCACCGCTGGCGAAGAACGAGCGCGAGCGGTTCCCCGAGTTCTCCCGGTAGCCGTCGGTCTGCTGCGCCGAGGCTCGCCCATACCCCGCGAAGCCGCCGACGAGTCCCGTCTGATACTCGGCGCTGCCGCGCGTCGTGTTGAAGGAGCCGCGTCCGACCTGGAGCTCGCCGCCGCGCTTCACCGCGCCGATGGCGATCGACTCGAAGCTCACCGCGCCCGCGTACGACGCCGACCCGTGGGTGCTCGTGCCGACGCCGCGCTGGATGCGCACCGACTCGACGCTGTTCGCGAAGTCGGGGAAGTTCGAGAAGTAGAGGTCCTGGTCCTCGGGCTCGTTGAGCGGGACGCCGTCGAGGCTGATGTTGATGCGGTTCTGGCTCATCCCGCGCAGTCGCATGTAGCTGTAGTTCGACGCCGCCCCGTTCTCCGAGTACGCGGTGAGCGACGGCTGGCGCGCGAGCAGCAGCGGTGTCTCCTCCCCGCCGTAGCGGCGCTCGATCTGCGCCTTCGTGACGATGCTGGCCGCGACCGGCGCGGCCGCTCCACCGCGCGTCGCGGTGACCTGGACGGCCTCGAGCCGCTGCGCGCGGCGGGTGCTGTCGTCGGGCATCCGGGCGCTATCCGCGGGGATCGCGGGGACGCCCTGCATCGCGAGAACCAATGCGAGTCCGAACATGAAAAACGCTCCTCTATCGCTGCGCGATGGGAGCGTTAGGCACGGGGGAACGCGGACTGCGCGCTCCTGAACCGCTGCCGAGTGACGCTCCCTTCGCTGGTATGACCCAGATCAGGTTCGACGGGTGTGATCTCAGCCGACGGCAACCGCCGGCACCCCGTGTCACTGTCTTAACTCCTAGCGAGAGACGCGGCTCCTCGCAACTGCGCGCGCCGCTTCGCGGACGCTGGTCCGGGGTGCGAGAGCTCGCCTTGCTTCCGAACTTCGCACCAGCCGCCCGCAAGGCGGCGGAGTCACTCGTCCCGCATCCTCTCGGGATCGAGGCCGACGCGCCGGCACCATGCTTCGTACTCGGACGGCATGATCTCGGATGGCTTGATCTCGCTCCGTCCTCCCCAGAACACGTTCGTGTACCCGACCGGAATGCCCGCCTCGGCGAGGTGGCGGTCGATCGCTTCCTTGTGGGCGAGCACCGCCGGCTTCTCGGTGCCGTGCGCGACGGCCATGATGTTGACGTTGCCGAACTCGGGGCCGCCCTCGCGCCAGTAGGCGTGCGTGAGGATGTGGTGGCGCCCCACCTCGCGGCCGGCCTCGATCTCACGACCCCGCGGCACCTGCCAGTGGAAGAGCGCGTTGTAGCGCGTGACGCGTGTTCCTTCCGTGCTCGGCTTCACGTGCTCGAGGAAGGTCGAGAATCGGCCGATCACTCCGCGCTCGGCGAGCGAGCGGGCGACGCGGAGGAACGCCTCGTACGACACCCCAGCCTCGGCGGCGCGCGCGCGCCACGGCTCGGCCCCGATCTCGTCGGGCGCGAGCTCGCGCTTGAGGGGGCCGAGCACTCGCCAGTCGAGGTCGGAAAGCTCGACGATGTTGGTGTCGATCACCTGCCCCGGCTCGTCGGTGCGGCTGCCAGGCGCCATGCCGCGGCGGCGGACGTGGCCCACGCCTAACGCGAAGAGGCGCTTCGCGGGCATGATGCGGAAGGCCGTCGCGCCGGTGACGCGCGCCAGCGCCTCGCAGTGCTTCTGCATCGAGAAGCCGACCGGGACCTTGAGCGTCGTCCAGAGCCGGTAGACCGAGCCCGTCGTCTCGACATCCGTCGAGCGGATGACGACGTGCCCGGAGAAAGGATCCTCCTTCGCCATGTAGTCGAAGGCCGCGTCGAGCTTTTCCTGCGGCACCTTCCAGGCGATGAGCGCACCCGGCGCGAGGTTGGTCGCCATCAGCGTCTGACGCACGCGGCGGATCGTCCGCGCGGCGAGCATGGCGCGAATGCGCTCGTGCACGACCTCCTTCGACAGCCCGGTCAGCCGAGCGATCTCGACGAACGGGTCGGGGAGAAATCCGGCGATCCGGTCCTCGGAGACGGCGAGGATGCGGGCGTTCACCGGGTCGGTGATCTCGGTCGGGACGACGGCGGGAGCGCTCATGGTCGGTTCACGAAAGATAGCCGCGCGACTCGACGCTGGCGCGGACCGTCCGACCCGACGCATCTTGCG
>DATAIS010000400.1:0-3436 GCA_036262535.1 Gemmatimonadaceae bacterium
CGAGGAGAACGAGGACGACGATCCGGACGCGATTGAGAAGACGCTCGGCGTCGTCGCGGCGCTGCTCGAGCAGCGCGCGCGCGACGGGGTCGTCGAGGATCGGATCGGTCGTCTGCGCCATCCCTCCTAACGTATCACGAAGAGCTTGCCCAGCGCTTTACCGATCCCGGCGAAGAGCTTCCCGATCGGGCCGAGGATGCGCGGTCGGGAGAAGTCGGCGCTGAGCGCGGCGAGCGACACCTGGGAGCGGACGGAGCGGAGGTGCGCCTCGAGGGCGTCGAGGTCCGCCTGCGCGCGGGCGAGCTGGCTCTCGAGCGCCGCCATTTCGGAAACCGACTCCGCCTTGGCGAGGAGCTGGCGCAGCCTGTCGCGCGAAGCGCGCATCGACTCGACACGGGCGTCGAGGTCCACCGCGCGCTCGGTGACGTCGAGGGCAGTCTGCGTGCGACGGGTCACCTTGCCGAAGCGCGAGACCTCGTCGACCAGCCCATCGAGCTGCGGGGCCGGGACGCGCACCTCGAGGTGCCAGCTGTCGTCCTTCTGCACGGAGTTGGCGATGTAGCCGCCGGCGGCGAGCGCCATCGACGACGTGCGGTTCGCGGCCTGGGGGACGTCTTCCACTTCTACGCCCATGTCGGCCTGACGCACGAGCATCCGGTCGAGGGACTGGAAGGTCGCCGGCTTGTCGCCGCCTCCCTCGGCCCGTGTGGCGGTGCGGGCGATGGCACCACTTCCTGTGGTGGGGCGGGCGACGCCGCAGCCTGCCACGCCTAACGCGATTGCGACGAGTACGAGAGCGCGCCGGGTCGGCATGGAACGGGTTCCTCCTGGTGTGAGTTCGGCGATGTCTCACGCCGCGCGCGTCGCTGCCCCGCTCGCTCGGGTGGCACGTCCCCTGCCGTCTCGATCAGGCCCGACACTTCGACTGGAGGAACAGACAATGGCCAGTGAACGCGAGCTGATCGAGCCCAACGAAGGCGACAAGCGGTTCGTGCGTCGCGACGAGGAGGGCCGCTTCAAGGAGTCGGACGACGTCAGCCGGTCGCTCTCGCAGGACCAGAAGCGGGACGCGCAGACCGAGGCGAAGAAGGGCCAGGGAGACCGCGGCGACCGTAAGAGCGAATAGGCGGCGCCTGTGACGCCGCCGCCTGCACAACCTCGAGCAGGCGGTCGGCGTCACGCGTCGCGTTCGCCCGCGCCGAAGGAGGCGCGAACCGCGCCGGGGGTCGCCGAGCCGAAGCCAAGCCCGGCGGCTTCGGCCGCGCCCGGGTGCAGAAACAGCCGCCGCGGACCGAGACGCGGTGTTCGCGCGTGGACGGACAAGGGGCCCGCCATCACCCACTGAACCCGATCTCATGACCCGCACTCTCGCTCCACTGCTCCTCGTCACCGCGCTCGCAGCCTGCGCGACCTCGCCGAATCCTGCGCCGGGCACCGACGTCGGTGTGAACCAGGGGCAGGCACGTATCGCCACGCTCGCGTCGGTTCGCCCCGGCGTCGAGGTCTTCATCGCGACCCCGCCCGCTTTCGTCCAGGGCAAGCGGCTCGGCCTCATCACCAACCACTCGGGGATGGACCGGCAGCGCCGCGCGACCATCGACCTGCTCGCCGCGCTGCCTGGCTCGAAGGTCGTCGCGCTCTTCGCCCCCGAGCATGGCATCCGCGGCGTCGCCGAGGCGCGCGTCGAGTCAACGGTGGATGAGAAGACGGGAATCCCGATCTACTCGCTCTACGGCGACACCCGCAAGCCGACGCCGGAGATGATGAAGGATGTGGACGTCCTCGTCTTCGACATCCAGGACATCGGCGTGCGGCAGTACACCTACGAGTCGACGATGGTGCACGGGATGCAGGCCGCCGCCGAGAAGGGGATTCCCTTCGTCGTCCTCGACCGGCCGAACCCGATCACCGGGACGATCATCGAGGGGAACATCCTCGAGCCCGAGTTCCAGACCTTCATCGGCATCTATCCGGTCGCGTCGCGGCACGGCATGACGGTCGGCGAGCTCGCGCGGATGTACAACGACCAGCAGAAGATCGGCGCGAACCTGACGGTCATCCCTGTCGAAGGATGGCGGCGCGACATGTGGTGGGACGACTACGACCTGCCATGGGTGAACCCGTCGCCGAACATGCGCTCGCTCGAGGCCGAGATGCACTACCCGGGCACGGTCTTCTTCGAGACGGTGAACGTCTCCGAGGGCCGCGGCACCGATCGTCCATTCGAGCAGATCGGCGCCCCCTGGATGAACAACCAGGAGGTCGTGTCGCGCATGAACGCGATGAAGCTTCCCGGCGTGCGCTTCGAGGCGCTCGATATTCCGGTTGCGCCCGGTGGGCGCAAGTTTCCCGGTGAGACGCTGAAGGGAGTCCGCCTCCACGTCACCGACCGCAACAGCTATCGCCCGATCCGGGCGTCGCTGCTGCTGATCGACATGATCCGGAAGCTCCATCCGACGCAGTTCGAGTGGCGCGGCGCCAACACGCGCGACTCGACGATCTCCTACACGATCTATCGCCACGCCGGCACGCGGCGGCTCAAGGAGGCGATCGACAATGGGACGCTGCCGCAGCTGCTCGACGAATGGGATCGTGATGCGGAGCGCTTCCGCTCGATCCGCGCGCCCTATCTGCTCTATCAGTAGATGATGGCGCGCGCGGCGCTGCTGCTCGCGACGGTCGGCCTGCCGGCGATGCTCGCCGCGCAGGCCGTTCCCGCTCCTGCGACTCCTGCGCCCATCCCGCCGCAGCCGCAGAACCCGTCGCCGATGGTCGAGTACACGCGCGCGCACGAGCGGCTCGCGCCGCGCGACCTCGATGGGACGACGCGCTCCTTCTCCGGTCCGCTCGGCCGACCCGTCGAGGTCTTCGTTCCCGCGACGACGAAACGCGCCGAGGCGTTGACGCTCGTCGTCCACTTCCTCGGCAGCCCGTTCATCGCCGAGTACGCGGTGTCGCGGCTCGGCGGCAACGACAAGGTGGCGGCGGTGGTGAACGTCGGTGCGGGATCGGGGATCTACGACCGCACCTTCAGCGACCCGCCGGTGTTCGATTCGCTCCTCGCAGCCGTGGGCCGCGAGACGTCGGCGGTGCTCGGCAGGCCGACGCGCTTCACCCGCATCGTGCTCTCCGGCTTCAGCGCCGGCCACGGCGCGATCCGCGCCATCCTCCGCGACTCCGCCCACTTCGCGCGGGTGGACGCGGTGCTGCTGCTCGACGGCATGCACACGAGCTACGTGCCGGAGGGAACGGTGATCGAGAAGGGCGGCACGCTCGACGAGCGCAACCTCGTGGTCTGGGAGCGCTACGCCCGGGCCGCGATCCGCGGCGAGAAGCGCTTCCTCGTCACCCACTCCGAGATCTTCCCCGGCACCTTCGCGAGCACCACTGAGACAGCCGACTGGCTGATCCGCACGTTAGGCCTGAAGCGGACGCC
>DATAIS010000401.1:0-3387 GCA_036262535.1 Gemmatimonadaceae bacterium
TCGAGGATCGCCTTCTTCAGCGCATCGAGCGACCGATCCCCCTCGTCGTCGTCCCCGAACCCGAACGACCCCATCTGGTTGCCCGCGAACCCCGACTGCAGCAGGAAGTCGGCGAGCTTGTCGAGCAACCCCTGGAGATCGACCGCATCGGCCATCTCGGCGGAGAACTTGGTGTAGGTATGGAACTTCATCGGGCCTCCGCTGGTGCACGATACTCCTCGTTCGCGCGGACAGCAACGAGTACTGCCCTGCAACGAGGAACGAGCGGGTGAACTACCCTGCAACGAGGAACGAGCGGGTAAACGAGCAAGCCTGAACGAGCAAGACGAGCAACGTTGCCTCCTTGCTTGTTTTGCTCGTTGCTCCTTGCTGGTTCACCCGCTCGTTCCTCGTTGCCTGCAGCAGGTCCCTTGCTCGTCGCCGTAAATTGAGCAGTAATGCGCCAGACGCCGCTTCACGTCCGCTCGCTAAGAACCTTCCGAAGAAACAATCCGTTCCGCGTGCTCCTCGAGCACCGGAACTTTCGCATCTTCTGGTTCGGGCAGACCCTCTCGCTGATCGGGACGTGGATGCAGACGATGGCGCAGGGGTGGCTGGCGCTGGAGCTGACGAACAATGCCTTTCTCGTCGCCTTCGTCGGCACCGTCGGTGCGCTCCCCGTCGTGCTGCTCTCGCTCCAGGCGGGCGTCATCGCCGACCGCTACGACAAGCTCAAGCTCGTGCGGGCGATGCAGGCGCTGATGCTCTGCGAAGCGCTGGCGCTCTTCGCGTTCACCGTCAGCGGGCGGATCACCATCGGCTGGCTGCTCGCCCTCGCCGCGATCAACGGCGTCTTCAGCGCCTTCGAGATCCCCGCGCGCCAGGCGATGATGGTCGAGCTGGTGGGTCGCGACGATCTCCCGGGCGCGATCGCGCTCAACTCGAGCGGCTTCAACATCGCCCGCATCGTCGGACCGGCGATCGGCGCGATCGTCATCGCATCGGCGGGGCTGGCGTGGTGCTTCGCGCTCAATGCGGCGAGCTACCTCGCGGTGCTCGTCAGCCTCTTCCTCATCCGTCTCCCCTGGTTCGAGCGCCCGAAGGTGATCGGCTCGGGGAGCGCCGCGATCCGCGAGGGGCTGCGATACATCGTGCACACGCCGCAGATCCGCGTCGTCATGGTCACCGTCATGGCGGTCAGCATCTTCGGCGTCTCCTACCTCACGCTGATGCCGGTCGTCGCCCGCGACCGGCTCGGCACCGGCGCCGGCGGCTATGGCTCGCTGCTCACCGCCGTCGGCATCGGCGGGCTCGCCGGGGCGCTCTTCCTCGCGGCGGTCGGCTCGCGCATCCGGCGAGGGCGCCTGCTCGCCATCGCCACCGCCGGCTTCTCGCTGCTCCTCGTCGTGCTCGCCGCCACGACCTCCTTCCACGTTGCGTGGCCGCTGCTGCTCGTCATCGGCTGCGGGATGATCCTCAACGGCGCGCTCTCGAACAGCATCCTCCAGACGCTCGTCCCCGACGAATTCCGCGGCCGCATCATGGCCGCCTACTCTCTCGTGGTCGTCGGGCTTTCGCAGGTCGTCGGCAACTTCTTCGCCGGCGTCGTGGCGCGTGCCTTCGGGCCGCACTGGGCGATCGCGATCGGCGCCGTCGTCGTGCTCGCGGCCTGCTGGTGGGGATTCGTCAGGCACCGCGAGCTCGCGTCGATATAGCGCGCGCCTAACGGAAGCGCTGGCGCGCCGCGTCGACGATGAGCGCCGCGGCGCCGTCGATGCCCAGCCAGTCGGTGTTGACGCAGAGGTGGTAGTTCTCGACGGTGCGCCAGCCGCGCTTCCAGTGGCGCTTCACGAACTGCTCGCGCTGCGCGTTGGTCTCGTCCACCGTCTTCGCCGCTTCCTGCTCGGAGACAGCGAGCCGCTTCGCCACCCGCGCGACGAGCGCGGGCCGCGAGGCATAGCAGAAGACGTGCAGCGCATCCTCGCGTTCGGCGAGCATCGACTGCGCCCCTCGCCCGACGACGACGACAGGGCCGCGTGCGACCGCCTCCTCCATCACCCGCCGCGTCACGGCGACGAGCTGGTCCTCCGGCGGCTCGGCGAGCGTCGCCTCGGGCGGCGGCAGCGTCTCGGGGGTCGCGAGGGTGAGCGCCTTCGCCAGCCGCTCGACGAGCGATGGCACTCGCTCCTCGCGCTCGCTCACCTCCTCCGGCGACACCCCCATTCGCTCGGCGACGGCGTCGATGAGCGCGTTGTCGAGCAACTCCCACTTCAGCATACGCGCCACGCGCTCCGCTACTTCGGAGCCGCCGGAGCCGTACATGCGGGAGATGGTGACGATCGCCATAAGGGCTATTCTAGCAGCTTCGCGCACGGACTGAACGACTCATGCCGCAGGTCGTCGTGAACGGCCGCTTGGGCCGGCCTGTACGACGAAGGTTCATCCGGATCCTGCGGATGAACTACCTGGGGGCAAGCGGGGCGAGACCATCTCTCCGCGCTTGCCCCAAATCCTTTAGGGCCGGTGCGAGGAAGGGCGAATGTCGAGGCGCCAATCCGCAGGATCCGGATGCATCCGCCTCATCCGGCTGAACCTCCGTCGTAATTGCCAGCCCGAGCGGCGGTTTCCGGCCACAAGAGCCCAAGAGCAGGTCCCATCGCTCGCTACGTCGGAGTCAGCGCACTTCGAACGTGAACGTGTACGCCATGTGCTGCGCCACCGGACAGCTCCCCGCCATCGCCGGATTCCACTCCGAGCGCTCGAGCGACCGTACCAGCGCCGCGGCGTAGCCATAGGTCGTGGCATCGGCGAGGCGGAGCGTGCCGGGGAGGACGCGGCCGTCGGTGCCGATCACGAACTCGACGTGCACCGTACCGTCGAACGATCGATCGAGCTCGCCCTGTGGGAACGCGGGCCGCGGGCCGCTCTTGCGCTCCGAGGCGGCGAGCGTCGCGGCCACGATCGGAACGCGCAGCACGCGGAGCGGCAGCACCGCCGAGCCGCCGCGCGTCATCTTTCGCTCGGAGCGAACCGGCGGCGCGATGAGCGACCGGTCACGGTCCGCGAACTGGTCCTTCATCGAGACGCGATCCCCGAACTTCGGGAGGGGGAGCGTACGCAGTTGAACGAAGACCCCCCCGCCGATGCCTTTCGCTGCCTCGGCGTAGGGTCGCAAGGCATCCGCGGCGACCGCGCGTTTCAGTCCGTCGACCAGCGCGGCGTCCACCGACGACACGAGCGACGTCTGTGTGAGCGCGACCTGCTTCACCTCTCCCTTCGCGCCGAAGAGAACGACCGCCTCCGCGGCGAAGGCCTGCGAGATGTGGTGGATGTTGCGGTCGTTCTTTCCTTCGGCGCGGTTGCCGAAGAGCTTCCCGGCGATCGGTGGCAGGGGAAGCGGCTGCGGGA
>DATAIS010000402.1:0-3046 GCA_036262535.1 Gemmatimonadaceae bacterium
CATCGGTGTCGTACTGTCCGCTCGCGATCCAGTGCTCCATCGTCTCGTAATACTCGAAATTCCCCACTGGCTTCGGGCCCTGGAAAGAGGCGCGCGACACCCGCAACGCGAGATCGCGGTACTGTCGACGCGCGCGCGAGCCGGCGCGAGAGTCGTTCAGGTACCTCAGCCAGAGGTAGCCCTCGATGGCCACGTAGGCGACGGAGCGATCCTGACCAAGTCGTGCCTGGCCAGCCCCGGGAAGCACCGCCGATGCCAGCGGTGTCCACCATGGCGGGCGGACGCCCCTAACCGCCGCGATCGCTGGATCCGCATCTCGCGCGCGCGGTTGCCCCACGTCGGACTGCCCGAGGAGGCGCGTCACCGCCCGTGGCTCGACGATCGGCGCCTGGGCACGCATGGGTCCCCATGGGCCTAACGCGCCGAGCAGCGTGACGGCGATGAGGCGACCGGCGGCGATTCGGCGGGCGCGCATCAGAAGCTGTAGCGCAGCGAGACGAAGGTCGGCGGCTCTCCGGACTCCGCCGAGAGGCCGCGCATGATGCGGGCGATGTCCACCGAGAGGCTGCCGCTGGTGATGCCAAAGCCGATCGACGGCCCCTCGCCATCGCCGGCTCCCCGCTCGGAGAGGAAGCCTCCGCGGAGGTAGGCGCGATCGCGGTAGTCGAGCGTCGCACCGAGCCTGAGCGATGGCGTGTTGAACCGGACTCGATCGAGCGCGTCCAGGTTGACGCGGAGCGCGAGGTCGCGCGTGGCGCGCTTCACCTGGGGGATCGTTGCCGAAACGCCCACCTGCAGCCGCGTAGGCAGGGGGTCGGCCTGATCTCTGTCGTTGACTTGCAGCCTCGGCCCGACGTTGCGGAGCGCGATGCCGACGTCGACGGGCGCCCAGCGCGCGAGCGAGCCCTGGATTCCCGCGTCGATCGCACTCGACGATGCGGAGACCGTGGGGATCCCGGCACAGCCGCCGGAACAGTCCAGCCGGAGCTGGACGATCTTGTAGGCGGCGCCGGCGGAGAGCCAGCGTCCCACGGGCGTCGCGTAACTCGCGGTATAAACGATGTTCCGCGGCAGGAGGACGCCGAGCGTACCGACCGTATCGCGAACTTCCTGCTTGCCGAAGTTGAGGATGTTGGCCCCCACCGCGATCACGCCGAGGAGCGCGGAGGGGACGACGATCGTGACGGCGTCGCCGGTGGCGACGATGCTCTGCGAGTGGTGGATCGCGGCCTCCGTGCGCTCGGCATGCGCGAGCGCCGACGGGTTCCACCAGATCGCCTCTCCTCCGGGACGGTCGGCGACGATTGCCTGGCCGGTGCCTACGGCGCGCGCGCCGATGGGAAGCAGGAGGAAGAGAGCCCCCTCGCTTGCCGGTTCCTGGCCAGCGGCGGGGGTCGAAGGAAGCGCGCTCGCGACGAGCGCCAGCGCGGCGATGAGGCGTCCGCTAGAGCGGCGACGCCTCATCGATGAGCATCACGGGAATGTCGTCGCGAATCGGATAGGCGAGCCGGCAGTTGGGGCAGACGAGCCGGGCTTCCGGCTCGCCATATTCGAGCTCGCCCTTGCACTTCGGACAGACGAGGATGGCGAGCAGCTGCGGGCTGAGCGTCATGGCGCGTGTTCGTCGGGGAGTCGATAGCCGAAGCGCTGCAGTGCGCGCG
Source organism: Gemmatimonadaceae bacterium (assembly GCA_036262535.1). Classification (GTDB taxonomy): domain Bacteria; phylum Gemmatimonadota; class Gemmatimonadetes; order Gemmatimonadales; family Gemmatimonadaceae; genus JABFXC01. Next base: position 1,662 of record DATAIS010000402.1, read on the forward strand.
CATTCTTTCTCCAGTTCGCGAGCACCTTCACCCACAGGTCGAGGTAGACGGCGCCGCCGACGAGGGACTCGATCTTGGCGCGCGCGCACTTGCCGATCTCGCGAACGCGCGTCCCCCGATTGCCGATGAGGATGCGCTTCTGGCTTTCCCGCTCGACGTGAAGGACCGCCCGAATGTATACCGGAGAGCCCGTTTCGCGGAACTCCTCGATCTCGCAGGCGATGCTGTAGGGCACCTCCTCCTCGAGCTGCTCGAGCGCGCACTCGCGGACCAGCTCCGCGGCGAAGAAGCGAAGTGTCTGGGTGCTGACGTCGTCGGCGTCGTAGAGGAAGGGGCTTTCGGGAAGCCGTTCGCGAAGCTCGCGCAGCAGCGCGTCGATGCCGCGGCCGTCGAGCGCGGAGATGAAGCGGGCGTCGGGGGTGGCGGCGGCGAGCTCCCTCTCGCGCTCCGCGTCCAGGCGGTCGGCCTTGTTGTACGCGGTGATGACGTGAGCGGCGGGCGGGGACTCGAGTCCGGCCGCGACGGCCAGCGGAGGGGCGACGCCCTCGGTGGCGTCGGCGAGATAGACGATGACGTCCGCGTCGGCGAGGGCCTCGAGCGCCGCGCGGCGCATCGCGCGCTGGAGCGCGTAGCGGGGCTCGAGGAGGCCGGGCGTGTCGAAGAGGACCATCTGCGACTCGGCGTCGGACAGGATGCCGACGATGCGGTCGCGGGTGGACTGCGGCTTCGGGCTGACGATGCTCAGCTTCTGCCCGACGACGCGGTTGAGGAAGGTGGATTTACCGGCGTTCGGCTTGCCGACGACGGTGACGATTCCGGCTCGGGTCATGTGGGGCGAAAACGACGAACCCTGCGTGACGGGTGGCCACGCAGGGTTCGCAGATTGGGTGCCGGCGACGGCCTACTCTCCCGCGATCTCTCGATCGGAGTACCATCGGCGCTGTAGGGCTTAACGACCGTGTTCGGAATGGGAACGGGTGTGGCCCCTACGCTCTGGTCGCCAGCGAATTGTTCGGGCGCCGCGAGGCGCCCCGTACGAAGACAATGGAGAGTGGTAGTGATCGTGGTGGATCTTGTAGATCGTGCGATTGCTCTGCTCGGGCAGTTCGAGTGTTAGTCGAACTGCAAGTTGAGAAAGTCAAGCCGCTCGGGCGATTAGGACCGCTGCGCTCGGAATGGGTTGCCCCATGTCCACGGGCGGCCTATCGACGTGGTGGTCTCCCACGGCCCTTCAGGGAGGGTTGGACCCTCCGGGAGTGTTCATCTTGGGGCGTGCTTCCCACTTAGATGCTTTCAGCGGTTATCACAGCCGATCATCGCTACCCGGCGGTGCCCTTGGCAGGACAGCCGGGACACGAGCGGATCGTCCGACTCGGTCCTCTCGT
>DATAIS010000403.1:0-2498 GCA_036262535.1 Gemmatimonadaceae bacterium
CGACACCGTCGCGGCAAAGGCCGCGCGCTCCGTCCGATAGAGAGCGCCGAAGCGGCTCGGGTTCACCTGACGCCCTATCTGTAGAAAGGCGAGCCGCTGGTCGGGACGCTGGAGGAACGTCGTGCTGCCGACGTCGTACTCAGTCCCCTCGGGGCACACCGTCAGCGCCGGCTTCGGCGGCATGACGACGTTCCAGCCATTCGCGATCAGGAAGTCGAGCATCCGCGTCACGGCGTCGCGGATCTGCTTCTTCAACTTTCCGTCGCCGACGGACTCGTACGCGACGCTGAGGCCGAAGAAGACGCCGGTGTACTGGTCGCGCGACGTGTTCCCGAGCCAGCACTGCGTCTCACCGTTCCAGGTGCCCTCGTAGATCCCGTGGCGCGCTTCGCCGCTCACGATCCCCGCCGTCCACGGCGAGCTCGCGGGCGCGGTGAAGCGCGCGAGCACTCCGGTTCCCGAGACCGACGTGAGCGCCGTGATCGCGTCGAGCGTGCGCTGCACGTTCGCGAGCGCATCGGCGCTTCCCGTCACCCGGTAGCGGTACGACTCGGCGGCGAGGTAGTGCCCGGTCCAGATCGCGGCGTCGGCGGCGCGGTTGTATCCGACGAGGGTCGTGTAGTCCGGCGACGCCGGATCGCCGCTGCCATACATCGGGTCGATGATCGACCCGAAGGGCGTATGGTTCGCCTGGATGTTGCCCGAGATCGAGAGCGCGTCGGATTCGTTGGCGACGAGCGCGGCGACGGGGCGCGTCTCGTCGCGTTGTGCCGCGGGCGAGAGCGAAGCGGGATCTCCGGCGCAGGCGGCGGCGGCGAGCAGGGCTAGCAGGAAAACGCGGCGCATCTTGCGGCTCCTTGGCGGCCTGCGTCGCGCTGGATTCAAGTTCCGTGCACGGCGGCGCCGGCGGACTCGGCCGCATCGCGCACGCACAACGAAAAGCGGGGCGGCCTAACGGCCGCCCCGCTTCCTTCCACGCTGCCGCTGCTACCGGCAGGTGCCTACTGGCAGGTGTCTAGGGGCAGGTGTCTAGGGGCAGGTGCCTACGGGCAGGTGCCGCTCGTTCCCGTCGCGACCGGGCAGGCGCGCGTCCCCGTCAGTCCTTCGGCGTCCCGCACCGTCAGCGTCACGGTGAAGGTGCCGCGCGAGGCGAAGGTCTTGCTCACGGTCGACCCGCTTCCCGTCGTACCGTCGCCGAAGTTCCACGACCACCCTGTCACGGCCTTGTCGTCGGAGGACGATGTTCCGTTGAACGAGCAGGCTCGCCCACCCTTCGTGTTGCCGCAGCTCCAGGTGTAGCGCGCGTTCGGCGGCGAGTTCGGCGGCGGCGGCGGCGCCGGCAGCGTCACCGCTGTCGCCTCGTTGCTGTAACCAGAGACTCCACCGGCGTTCTTCGCGCGCACGCGATAGGTGTAGCTCGTGCTCGCGGCGAGCCCGGTGTTCGAGTACGTCGTGACGTTCGCGGCGACGCTGGCGACGTTCGCGAAGTTCGTGCAGAGCGCCCCGGTGCAGCGCTCGATGTCGAAGCCGCTCTCGTTGTCGGAATTGTCCACCCACACGAGGTCGATCTGCGAGCTGCTCGCCGGCGTCGCAACGAGCGCGGTCGGAGCAGCCGGCGGCGGGGGCGGCGGCGGCGGCGGGGCGCTGCTGATGAAACCCGTATAGAGCAGGTAGTCCTGTCCGGCCGGGGGTGGGGGCGGCTTCAGGCCGAAGGGGTTGTTCCAGGTGATGTGTCCCGTCGTCGCGTTCTGCGTCAGGGCGTCGTCCACCTGCGCTGGCGTCGCGGTCGGGTTGGTCTCGAGGTAGAGCGAGATCGCGCCCGTCACGTGCGGCGTCGCCATCGACGTGCCACTGATGGTGTTCGTCGAGTTGTCGTCGGTGATCCATGCCGAGGTGATACCGACGCCTGGCGCCCACATATCGAGGCAGCTGCCGCGGTCGGAGAAGTCGGCTTCCTGGTCGCTGCTGTTCGTCGCGCCGACCGTCATCGCGCTCGGCGTGCTCGCCGGCGAGCCGTCGCAGGCGTCGGCGTAGCCGTTGCCCGCGGCGACCGCGTAGACGACGCCCGCATTCGTCGACCGGGTGACCGCGTCGTTGATCGCCTGCGAGAAGCCGCCACCGAGCGACATGTTCGCCGAGGCGGGCTTGATCGCGTTTGCCGTCACCCAGTCGATACCGTTGATGACAGTGGCGTCGGTGCCGTTCCCGCCGCAGTCGAGGACGCGCACGCCGACGATGGTCACGTTCTTCGCCAGCCCGTACGTGGTCCCGCCGACCGTGCCCGCGACGTGCGTGCCGTGTCCGTTGCAGTCGATGCCGTTCTGGCCGTCGCTCATCGCGTCGTGTCCGACCGACGCCCGGCCGCCGAACTCGGTGTGCGTCGGGCGAATGCCGGTATCGATGATGTACGCGTGCACGCCCTGCCCGGTCGCGTTGTAGACGTACGTGCCCGACAACGGCAGATCGCGCTGGTCGACGCGGTCGATCCCCCACGTCGC
>DATAIS010000404.1:0-7202 GCA_036262535.1 Gemmatimonadaceae bacterium
GAGCTCGCGCTCGAGGTTCGTCACCAGCTCTGTGGACGCGAGCTGAAATCCCTTCGCCGCGTCGCCGCGACGGTCGCGCGCGACGTCGGACAGCGACGACGAGCTCTTCACGGTGCTCGTCCCCGGCGCGCGGAAGAGGAGCTTGTGACTCTTCACGTCGAACACGGCCGCATCGAGCAGCGTGCGCGTGTCGTTCTTCTCGCCTTCGACGAGATACGCGCCGGCGAGGGTCCAGTAGAGGAGCGACGCCTTGGTCGAGCCGGTGAACTGCGTCTGGTCGTAGGAGAGCAGCGCGATGACGTCGACGTCGAGCAGCTTCGCGACCTGCTCGAGGTTGGTGAATCCGCCGCGCGGCTGGAGGTACGTTGTCGGGATGGTCTGGATGTCCTTCACGAACGCTTCCTGGCGGAACCGCTCGCTGACCTTCTCGAGCAGCTGCTGGCGATCAGCCTCGGGGATCGAGGTGAAGTCGAAGCGCCCATCACCCGCGGGCACGAAGGCGATGCCGACCTTGAGCGGCAGCGTGAGCACGGGGAGCGACGGCTGGACCACACGCTGCTCCTCGTTCGGGTACAAGTAGTCGACCACGCTCGCGCTGCGGCGCGCGCCGCCGGTCGCGCACGCCGTCGCGAGCAGCGCGATCGTCACGAGCAGGATGGTCCCACATAAGCGGCGACTCATGGAGTCCTCCGGTAGAATGGGGGTGCGACCATGATTATGTCGCGTGCCAGACCCGGAGGGGATACGTCGAGCGACGTAGCCGGCCGAAGGATGGCGCCGCCGAGCAACCGGACTCCGGGTAGCGGTGTCAGACACGACGTCTCGCCCCCAACGTAGTCCGCCGCGAACATGTCATCATGAGCTGCTCCCGCCTTCGCTTCCTCCTCGCTCTCTCGCTTCCCCTCGCCCTGCACGCATCCCCTGCCGATGCACAGGACGCCGGGTACGAGATCGTCCGCGGTCGCGTCACGAGCGACTCGATGAAGCCGCTCCCGGGTGCGACAGTACATTCTGATCGAGAAACCGGCTCCGACTCAGGCACCTGCGGGCGTCAACATCGGAGGAGTGCCGTGAGCCGCAGCAGTTGCGGCCCTTGACGCCGCTTCCCGCAGGGGCGAGCGTAGCACGGCACGCCGCCCTCCTGCTGGGAGTGTGGAATTGCCCTGGCACGCGCGCACGCCCGTCGTCATCGCAGTCGTCCTCGCCGTCCCCATGCTCCTCAGGGGACAGGGCATCACTCGCGAGAATTATCACGACTACCTGCCGCCCAAGCCGCGCATTACGACCCAGACGGCGGCAAGCGCAGCGCTGCATCTGTATGGCGACCGCAGCGGTTCTGAATATCGGGATTCGCTTCCGCTGGACGGGGTCGACGATCGCCGCGGAAGACACCTGTTGCGGATCGCCGAGCGCTTCTCGCCCCTGGTCCGCCGCAACAACTTCAGTGTGCCGCGCAGCTTCGACGCAGTGCTTGGTCCGGCGCAGCTCCTTCACGTCGACCGCTGGCAGGCAGGGCGCAGACTTGCCGTTGACTCCGTCTGGCTCGGTGATCCTCAGCCGGTTCGTATCGATGGGGTCGGTGGTGCGGAATCGTCGATTCCCGGCGACCCGGAGCTCGAGGGAAACGACCTCGCGATCCTGAAGCTCCTTCGCGAAGAAAGTCCGTTCGCGAGCCGACCGAACAACGTGCGTCCGAGCGGGGAGGTCGAGAGCGTCCTCTACTTCGACCTGCCGGGCAACGATCGCGCGACGTGGCGAGAAGCGAACAGTGACGCGAGGATGGGCAGTCAATCCCGCATCTATGCGCATGCCTTCCTCGTCGAGCACGACTCGAGCGGAAGCGCTCCGCGCTTTCATCTCGTCATGCAGTACTGGTTCTTCTATCCCTTCAATGATGCCGCGAACAGTCACGAAGGCGACTGGGAGCACATCAACGTCATCATCACCACGACGCGGCGACGTGCCGCAGCACGTTCGCACACGGTTCGCCAAACGGCTCTCGACAGCACGGAGGTCGCCGCCATCCTCGACGCGGAGTTTCCCGTTGAAGACTCCCTGGTCATCGGCGCGGTCGATTACTACTTCCACCACAGCACGACACGCTTCGACTACATCGCGCTCGCCGACAGTTCTCCCCGTGGCGAGGCGGATGCCCGTTACGCGTGGGAGGACGTAGGGTTCGTCAAGAAGATCGTGCGGGAGCGCATGGCAGTCGCCGGCGGCCGGCTCGCGACGCATCCGCTCGTTTTCGTCGGTGGAGATAACCGCGGCCCTGACGAGCTGCTCGTGCTTCGTCCCCGATTCGGCGGTGCCTTCAAGCGGAACTCGGGCGCATCGTACCCCCTCCCCGGAACATGGCAGACGGTCGCCGTTCTCGGCGTCACCGAGCGCGTGAGCGGCCGCGCGACGCCCGATGTCCGTGACGATTCCACCTTGGGCTGGTACGACGTCATCGACGACGAGCATTTCAAGGCGTATCGCGCCCAGGACATCACACTCATCCCCGACTGGGAGCGGGTATACCCACTGCTTGAAAACGACGCGACGAGTCGGCGTCGCTGGGCGTGGCTGGTTCTCCCGCTCCACTGGGGCTTTCCGGCGATGCATTCCCCAGGCGCGGGCCTCATCAAGCACGTGAACTTCGGCAACATCTCGCCGATGGGTCCCGCGTTCAACTCGGGGTGGAACACGATCGGCGAGAGCTCGAACTACTCCACCTACGACCTTCGCGTCCTGCGGACTCCCGTGTCGCCAACGACACCATGGGCGGTGCTGCGAAGTGGATGGGGAGTCCTCAACGCTCCCCTGGCAGCGTGGGGCCTCATGCCGGGTTACAACGTCGCCGTGATTCAGGTGATGCCCTGGGTCGGTGGCGGAATGCACATCCTCGGGGCGCCCCCGGCGCGCACCTATTCTCCCAATCGGCTTCCCCGAAGATTCACGACGGAGGGTCAGGGCATCTTCACGGAGCTCGGTGGGCGCGACTTCGCATCGATTCTCCGCTATCGCGACGAGTCACAGGCCGCGGCTGGAGATCCGGAGCGTGCGCGCCCGAACCGGCGCGCGCGTCCGGGCGTTCGCTTCTGGTTCAATCTCTACTTCAGCGAGCGGTTCTCAGTGGAGAACACGTACTCCGGCGCGACCAGCGACCTGAGTCTGTACGTCGCGGGCACGGCGGCGGACGGGCTGCTCCTGAGGACGGCGTCGCTCGAGATGCGGCAGCTGACTGGCGGCGTCCGCTATGACCTCATTCCCGTGGCGCGCGAGCCTGCACAGCTTTACACCCGGGTCGGGTACGGCTGGCTGTGGTATCACGCAGACGCGTTCCGGACTGGGGGCGGCGACCTGGAGGACCGGATCGATCACGGGGGGTACCTCCCGCCGCTCCTGCCACACCGGAGATGGTGGCCCAACACCTGGTACGGGGGCGTCGGTGTCGAGTATTTCAGCCCGCGCAGCCAGTGGCTCTTCGGGCGAATGGGCTACGGGACACGTGTCGAGTACACCGAGCTGGTGAATCGCCTTCACCTCGGCGAAGGCAGCGGCACGCGTAGCGTGTGGCGCGGTGACCTCGCCTGGGCCCTGATATTCGGCTGGTAGCGCGCCTCCAGCACCGCAGAAATCACGTGCGAGGCGTCATCAGTCACGCCTCGCGCCCCAGACTTGCAGACACAGCCTCCAAAACGGACGGATCTTTACATGGGAGTGAGGGACGCCCCGGTCTGGCTCATCACCGGGTGCTCGACGGGCTTTGGCCGCGAGCTCGCGAAAGCGGTGCTGGACAAGGGGTACCGGGCCGTAGTCACCGCACGGCGAGTCGAGACCGTGCGCGACCTCGTCGACGGGCGTGAGGGGCAGGCGATCGCGCTCAGGCTCGACGTGACCGAGCGGGAGCATGTGACGGACGTTGTCACGCGCGCCGAGGAGACCTTCGGCCGCATCGACGTCCTCGTCAACAATGCCGGCATCGGTTACTTCGGCGCGATCGAGGAGAGCGATGAGGACGAGGTGCGGCGGATGTTCGAGATCAACTTCTGGGGGCTGGCGCGGATGACCCGCGCCGCGCTGCCCGGGATGCGGCGCCGGCGCTCCGGGCACATCGTGAACGTCGCCTCGATCGGCGGGCTGAAGGCCTTTCCCGCGGTCGGCTACTACAACGCGAGCAAGTTCGCGGTCGTCGGGTTCTCCGAGGCACTCGCCCACGAGACCGGGCCGTTAGGCGTCCGCGTCACGATCGTCGAGCCGAGCGGCTTCCGGACCGACTGGGCGGGGCGCTCGGCGAACGAGGCTCCGACGCAGATCGCCGATTACGCCGAGACGGCGGGCAGGAACAGGGCGACGCTGCGGGGGAACAGTGGCCGCCAGCCGGGCGACCCGGCGCGGGCAGCCGCGGCCATCATCCAGGTGGTGGAGTCCGACCAGCCGCCTCTGCATCTCCTCCTCGGGCGCGGGGCGTTGCGCGGCGCGCGCCAGAAAGTCGAATCCATGACGCGGGACTTCGATGCCTGGGCGCAGGTCACGGAGGGCGCCGACTTTCCTGCCTCCTGACGGCCCGATAGCATAATGGTGTGACGAAAGAATCCCTGCCGGCCGCGGGGCCCCAGTCGCCGCGAATCGGATCCGCCGACCTCGAGCTCTTCAAGCTCCTCGTCGATACGGTTCGTGACTACGCGATCTTCGCGCTCGACAGCACCGGGCACATCCTGACCTGGAACTCGGGCGCGCAGCAGATCAAGGGTTGGAACGCGTCGGAGATCGTCGGCAAGCATTTCTCGACGTTCTACCCGCCGGAAGACCTTGCCTGGAACAAGCCGGCGTACGAGCTCGAGGTCGCGACACGCGAGGGACGCTTCGAGGACACGGGCTGGCGCGTGCGGAAGGATGGCTCGCGCTTCTGGGCGAACGTCATCATCACTGCCCTGCGCGACAAGAACGGCGTCCTCGTCGGCTTCGCCAAGGTCACCCGCGATCTCTCGGAGCGGCGTCGTGCCGAGGAATCGCTGCGGCAGAGCGAGGAGCGCTTCCGGCTCCTCGTGTCGAGCGTCCGGGACTACGGCATCTTCCTCCTCGACACCGCGGGCGTCGTCATCAGCTGGAACGACGGTGCCGAGCGCATCTCGGGCTATCGGGCGAACGAGATCATCGGCCAGCATTTCTCCGTCTTCTATCCCGAGGCGGACCAGATCCTCGGCAAGCCGCGACGCGAGCTGGAGACAACGGCCGACGTCGGGCGCTTCGAGGAGGAGGGGTGGCGCATCCGGAAGGACGGAAGCCGCTTCTGGTCGAACGTCGTCATAACGGCGCTGCGTGACACTGAGGGCCGGCTGGTCGGCTTCGCCAAGGTCACGCGCGACCTCACCGAACGCCGCGAGGCGCAGGAGCGCGCCATCGCGGACGCGCGCCGCGCCGCGGAAGCGGAGGCCGCGAACCGCGCGAAGACCGAGTTCCTCGCCGCGATGTCGCACGAGCTGCGGACGCCGCTCAACGCGATCGGCGGCTACGCCGACCTCCTGCTCGCGGGCGTCGCGGGCCCGATGAGCGCGCAGCAGCACGAGTACATCGAGCGCCTGCAGCGGAGCCAGAAGCACCTGCTCGGGATCGTCAGCGACCTGCTCAACTACAGCCGGATCGAGGCGGGTCAGCTGACTTACGACATCGAGGAGGTCCGCGCCGCCGACGCGATGACGAGCGTGGCGACGATGGTCCGGCCGCAGGCGAACATGAAGGGGATCCGCTTCGAGGTCGTCGAATGCCCGCCGACGTTCACGATGCGCGCCGACCGCCAGAAGGCGGAGCAGATCCTCCTCAACCTCCTCTCCAACGCCGTGAAGTTCACCGAGTCTGGGGGGAGCGTGACGTTGCACTGCGAGCGGCGCGAGCGCGAGGTCGCGATCATCGTCTCCGACACGGGCGTCGGCATCCCCGAGGGGAAGCTCGACGCGATCTTCGAGCCCTTCGTCCAGGTCGGCCGCGGCCTCACCACCCAGCACGAAGGCACCGGTCTCGGCCTCGCCATCAGCCGCGACCTCGCGCGCGCGATGCACGGGAACATCTCGGTGACGAGCACGCTGGGGAGGGGGGCGAGGTTCGTTCTCACGCTACCCTCCTCCTGAGACAACGCGGCCGCCGTGCGGCCGCTGGTGCGGAGTACTCACTGCACGCGGCCGCCGTGCGGCCGCTGGTGCGGAGGTGCGGGAGGAGCCGGTGCGAGGGTGCGGGGTGCGAGAGCAATCCGGACCCTCTTCGCATCCGGCCAGATACTTGGTTCTCCCGATCGCTCTCGCCCGGCGATAGCGGAGTAGGGTCACCTGGACGAGGGTGACATGGCGCGCATCACGGCGCTCCGCTCACCGCACCGTCGCATCACCGGTGCGAGGTGCGAAGATGCGAGGAACAGGCCGCGCATCAATGAGCTGGCGGGATTGCCCGATCTCACTGTGCCGATCTCACCAGGCCTTGCCATTTCGATCGTTGCGAATCGTGGCAAGCAGAAGGCGGTGAATCGAGGCAAGGGTGGCCATTCGGTCGAGCACTACATCCCGCGACAACGCTGACCGCGCAACGCCGTGCCAGCGCCTCGACTCGAGTGTCGATCCAATTGCGTATTCGTAATAACGGACGCGATCGGCGCGGGAGCGCCGTGGATAACCCTCGGCGATTCTGGCGGAAATCGATCCCACCGATGCGACCAATTGCGGCGCAACCTTGACGAAGAGCGGATTCGCCCGAATCCGCGTTGCGTCCGCCACGACATTCCGGCCGAGGTGGACCGCGAGGCGATACGACTGGTTCTTTGCGAGGGCGCCTTCCTCCTCGAGCCCGTCGTCGTTGTAGGATTCATTCTCGTCCATGGCAGCATCCTCGCCGAGAGCACCGAGCTTCCCGGCACCGAACGGCCGCGAACCGCATCGATCTTGCTCGACTCGTCGCACCTCCGCACCTTCGCAACGGCTCCTCTCCGAACCTCCGCACCAGCTGGCCGCACGGCGGCCGCGCGCAGTTGCTGACGCTGCGTGCAGGGCCGCATGCGCTTCGGCTGATCCGCGAGCGCGGCCTGAGGCCCGAGGACATCGACGTCATCCCGGGCGCCAGCGGGGGCGCGAAGTGGCTGGTGCTGGCCGGGATCGATCGCTACGTCGCCAGCGAGCTGCTGGCGTCGCCGCGGGCGCGGCCGCTGCATCTCATCGGGTCGTCGATCGGAT
>DATAIS010000405.1:0-25327 GCA_036262535.1 Gemmatimonadaceae bacterium
ACGACATCGTACTGTCTCGCCGGCCCGACGAGCTTGAGCTCGTAGGTCCGGTCGTCGGCGTGCTCGTAGACCGCCTTCGAGAGCACCTGGATGCCCGCCGAGTTGAAGACGTGCTCCAGCTCGTCGAAGGGAGTCCGGGGAAGGACGCGCACCGTCCCGCTGATCACCCGGCGGCCGGCGAGGAGCCGGCGCTCGACCCGGCCCAGACCCCAGAGCACCGCCGTCACGATCAGCGCGGCGCCGCACCCTTCTATGTAGTTGCCGGCGCCGACGGTGAGGCCGATCGCGGCCACGACCCAGATCGTCGCCGCCGTGGTCAAGCCGACGACCGTGCCACGCGCCTGGAGGATCGTGCCGGCGCCGAGGAAGCCGATGCCCGAGATGACCTGCGCCGCGAGGCGGGCCGGGTCGCCGATGCGCGCGCCGGTGTCCGTGAGGCCGACGCGGATGGAGAGGTCCATCAGCATCGCCGAGCCGACGCAGATCAGGATGTTGGTGCGCAGGCCCGCCGGCTTGCCGGAGAGCTCGCGCTCCAGGCCGACCGCCCCGCCGAGCAGGACGGCGAGGCTCAGCTTGAGCAGGAGGTCGAGCCGGAGCGTCTCGGCGATCATCCCCGCCGTCTGCGGGGCGAGCAGGCCAAGCGGGGCGTGGATCAGTGCGTGGGGGTCCAGAGTCGTGCTCCCCCGCGAAACGCGCGCAGCCCGCTGGCTGCGCTATCGACCGCCCAGGTCCCGAACCTCGTCGGGTGACGTCTGAGGAGAGGCGTCGCCGTACTCGATGCTGCGCGCCTGCTCCTCGAGCTGGGAGATCGTCGCTTCGTCGGGTTCCGTAGGGGTGGCGAACTGGCGGAAGACCGTGCTTCCGCACCGCGGACACTTAATGGACGACGGAACGCTCTGGTCGAAAAACTGCTCGGCGCCACAGGTGATGCACACCATGGTCACGAGCCCGCGCGGACCACTCGAATCCATTGCCTGCTCCTGAAGGGTCTACCCCCCGTCAGGCAAGTCCCATGCGCTGCTTCACCTCGCCCATCGTCTGGCGCGCCATCTCCCGGCAGTGTGCGGCGCCCTTCGCCAGCGCCGCGTCCACCCGCTCCGGGTGCGCCCGCAACTCGTCGGCGCGGCGGCGGATCGGCACCAGCTCCTGCTCCATGGACTGGTGGAGCACCTTCTTGCAGTCGATGCACCCCCACCCCGCGGTGCTGCAGTTGACCGCGACCGTCTCGACCGTCGCCGGCGGGCTGAAGGCCTTGTGGAGATGGTAGATGTTGCAGACCTCGGGCGTCCCGGGATCGGTGCGCTTCATCCGCGCAGGATCGGTGACCGCGGGACGCAGCTTCGCCCAGATCGCGTCGCTCGACTCGAGCAGCCCGATGTAGTTGTTGAGCGACTTCGACATCTTCGCCTGGCCGTCGAGTCCCATCACGCGGCGCGTCGGCGTCAGCGTCGGCTGCGGCTCGGGGAAGTAGGGCTCGGCTTCGCTCGCGAAGAGCGAGTTCCAGCGCCGCGCGATGACGCGCGAGAGCTCGAGGTGCTGCACCTGGTCCTCGCCGACCGGCACGAGATCGGCGCGGTAGAGCAGGATGTCCGCCGCCTGCAGCACCGGATACGTGAGCAGCCCGACGGGGACGCTCTCCTGGCGCTGCGCCTTGTCCTTGAATTGCGTCTGACGCTCGAGCTCACCGAGTGGACAGACGCTGTTGAAGATCCACGCCAGCTCGGTATGTTCCGGTACCTGCGACTGCACGAAGAGCGTCGCCTTCGCCGGATCGATCCCCGCGGCGAGCAGCGAGAGCGCCATCTCGCGCCGCCGTACCCGCAGCGTCTCCGGCTCGTAGGCGCCGGTTATGGCGTGGTAGTCGACGATGCAGAAGATCGCTTCGTGCAGGTCCTGCAGTCGCACCCAGTTCTTCACCGCGCCGAGGTAGTTGCCGATGTGCAATTCCCCCGACGGCTGGATTCCGCTGAAGATCCGTGGCATCACGAGAACGTAGAGAGCACACAACGTCGGAGCAACCCGCGACGACAGCGACGCACGACGACGAGCACCTTCTCCGCGTCGCGGTCGCGGCGGCGCGCGCCGGCGCGGAGGCGATCCGCGAGATGACGCCGGGACGCGCGACGCTCTCGTGGGAAGAGAAGTCGCCATCCGACTTCGTGAGCGCCGTCGACCGCGCCTCCGAGGAGCGCATCGCGGCGACGCTCGGCGAGCACCTGCCTGACGCGCGACTCGTCGGCGAGGAGGGTTCACCCGATCTCGATCGTCTCGCCAATGGCGTCGTCGTCGTCGCCGACCCGCTCGACGGGACGACGAACTTCCTCCATGGCTTCCCCGCCTACGCCGTCTCGGTCGGCGTGCTCGTCGATGGCTCGCTCCGCGCCGGCGCCATCCTCGACGTCACGCGCGACGAGATCTTCACCGCCGTCGCCGGCGGTGGCGCGTGGTGCGACGGCGCGCCCATTCGTGTTTCGTCGATCGACGTTCCGGCGCGCGCGCTGATCGGCACCGGCTTCCCTTTCAAGCACGTGGAGCTCATCGAGCCCTACATGAAGCAGCTTCCCGGCATCATGGCCGCGACGTCGGGGGTTCGCCGTGCCGGCGCAGCGGCCCTCGACCTGGCCGCCGTTGCCTGCGGCCGCTTCGAGGCCTTCTGGGAGCTGATGCTCCAGCCGTGGGACCTCGCCGCCGGGCTTCTCCTCGTGCGCGAAGCGGGCGGTGTCGCGACCGACCTCTCCGGCGCGCCAGCCCGCGTCGCGGCGGGCCCGCTCGTGACCGGGAATCCCGCGATCCATCGCTGGCTGCTCGACCACCTGACCCGTACCGCCTGACCGCATGAAGCTCGTCGAGTGCGTCCCGAACTTCTCCGAGGGACGCCGTCCCGAGGTCGTCACCGCGATCCGCGACGCGATCGCCGCCGTCGAGGGGGTGTCTGTGCTCGACGTCTCCTCCGACGTCTCGCACAACCGCACCGTCGTCACCTTCGTCGTGACGATGGAGCACGCGATCGACGCGGCATTCGCCGGCATCGCTAAGGCACGCGAGCTGATCGACCTCAACGCGCACCAGGGCGAGCACCCGCGCATGGGCGCGGCCGACGTCGTCCCCTTCATCCCACTCGAGGGGGCGACGATGGAGGATTGCGTCGTTCTCGCGCGGCGACTGGGTGAACGCGTCGGCAGGGAGCTCGAGGTCCCCGTCTTCCTCTACGAGCGCGCCGCGACGACGCCCGCACGCGAGAACCTCGCCGACGTCAGGCGCGGCGAGTTCGAGGGACTGCGCGACGAGATCGGAAAGAATCCGGCGCGGAAGCCCGACTTCGGCCCCGAGCGCATCCATGCCACTTTCGGCGCCGTCGCCATCGGCGCGCGCCCCTTCCTCGTCGCCTACAACGTCTACCTCGGCCCCGCGACGAACATGGACGTCGCGAAGAAGGTGGCGAAGGCGATCCGTGGATCCTCGGGGGGCCTCAAGGGAGTGAAGGCCCTCGCACTCGAGGTGGACGGGCAGGCGCAGGTCTCGATCAACCTCGTCGACACCGAGCGCACGCCGATGCATCGCGCCTTCGACATGGTGAAGATGGAAGCGGAGGCGTGGGGGGTGTCGCCGACGTGGAGCGAGATTGTCGGGCTCGTCCCGGAGCGGGTGCTCTTCGACGCCGGCATCCGTCACGTCCAGCTCGACCGCTTCACGATCGAGCAGGTGCTGGAGCGGAAGGTCCGCGCCGCGGTCCAGGGCGGTGAGTCGCTGACCGGGTTCGTCGCGTCGGTCGCGTCGCCGGCGCCGGTGCCGGGAGGCGGCAGCGTCGCCGCGCACGCCGGAGCGTTAGGCGCCGCGCTCGCGCAGATGGTCGCGGGGCTCACCATCGGCAAGAAGAAATACGCCGCGGTGGAGGCGGAGATGAAGGAGGTCGCGCTCGCCGCCGCCTCGCTGGTGAACGACCTGTCGTCGCTCGTTGCGCGCGACGCCGCCGCCTATGCCGCCGTCGCCGACGCCTACAAGCTCCCGAAGGAGCCCGACAGCGCCGCCGCGGCACGGGCGAAGGCGGTGACCGCCGCGCTGCTCCAGGCGGCCGAGGTCCCGCTCGAGACGGCGCGCGCCTGCGCCCGCGTCGCGCAGCTCTCCGCGACGGTCGCCGAGCGCGGCAACACCAACGCCGCCTCCGACGCCGGCGTCGCCGCCCTCCTCGCCGAAGCGGCCTGCAAGGGTGCCGTGTACAACGTCCGCATCAACGTCGCCTCCCTCGACGACAGGTCGCTCGGCGCGCCACTGGCGGAAGAGGCAGCCCGACTGCTGCGCGAAACCGCCGACCACGCGGCGCGTGCGACTGCCGCGGTCGAGCGGGCGCTTGGAGCTTGATGGGGCCTGGCTGAACTACTTCACCACGGAGGGCGCAGAGGGCCGCAGAGAACTGCACACAGAGAAATGCCCTGGGGGCGTAGGGTGAGATGATCTCGCCTTACGCCCCCCAAAATAGTTGTGGTTCTCGGTGTTGCCCTACTCTGTGTGCTCTGTGACCCTCTGTGGTGAAGCAGCTCGCAGTTGCATCAGATGCCCGCTCGGGGCAGTTCAGGCTGCGCGCGTCAGGACTCTCGGCCCCTCGGCGGTGATCGCGACGGTGTGCTCGAAGTGCGCCGACCGTGAGCCGTCCTGCGTCACCACCGTCCATTTGTCGCCTAACGTGCGCGTGGCGGGGCTGCCGACGTTGACCATCGGCTCGATCGCGATGCAGAGGCCGGGGACGAGCGGGTGGCCGCGCTTCGGCTTGCCATGGTTGGGGACCTGCGGCTCCTCGTGCGGCTCGACGCCGATGCCGTGGCCGACGAGCGTGCGCACGACGCTGAACCCCGCCGCCTCGACCACGCGCTGGACCGCGGCGCCGATGTCGCCGATGTGGTTCCCCGGCCGCGCCGCCTCGATCCCGACCTCGAGCGCCTGGCGCGTCACGTCGAGCAGCTTCTGCGTCCGCGCATCGACGTTGCCGACGCCGACCGTGATCGCCGCGTCCGTGTAGTAGCCGCGGTACTTCACGCCGACGTCGATCGAGACGATGTCGCCGTCCTTGAGCGCGCGCGTACGCGAGGGGATACCGTGCACGATCTCGTTGTTGATCGACGTGCAGAGCGTCGCCGGGAAGTCGTAGAGCCCCTTGAACGCGGGCACCGCGCCCTCGTGGCGGCGGATGAACTCCTCGGCGATCCCGTCGAGATCGCCCGTGGTGATCCCCGGTCGCACCGCGGCGCGGACGTGGTCGAGCGTGGCGGCGAGGATGCGTCCTCCTTCCGCCATCACCTCGATCTCGCGTGGAGACTTGAGCTGGATCACCGTCCGATCGCCTTCAGGGCCCGCTGGGTGACTTCGTCCTGCGCTCCTACGGCGTCGATCGTCCGAACGCTGCCACCGTTCTTCCGGTACCATTCGAGCACCGGGGAGGTCTGCTTCTGGTAGACCGCGAGCCGCTGGCGGATCGCCTCCGGCTCGTCGTCCTTCCTGCGCACGAGCGTGCCGCCGCACTTCTCGCACCTCTCTCCGGGCTCGCGCCCGGTGTACGGCGTCTGGCAATTCTCGCAGACGGTGCGTCCGCCGAGCCGTTTCAGCAGCTCGCTGTCGGGGACCTCGAAGAACAGCACGGAGTCCACCTTCCGCCCCAGCTCGCCGAGTACTCGCTTCAGCCCTTCGGCCTGTGGGAGCGTCCGCACGACGCCGTCGAGGATCGAGCCCTTCCGCGCGGCGGGCGCCGAGAGCGCCTCCTTCATGATCGCGAGGATCACCTCGTCGGGAACGAGGTCGCCGCGGTCCATGTACGCCTTGGCTTCCTTGCCGCGCGCAGTGCCGTCGCGGATCGCGGCGCGGAGGACGTCGCCCGTCGCGATCTGCGGGACCGCGAGCGCCGCCGAGAGCCGTTGGGCCTGGGTGCCTTTCCCCGCTCCCGGGGGGCCGAGGAGAACGATGTCCATGTCGTCGTGAAAAAGCTGAGCGCGACGCTCCGGGATGGCAAGCGGATTCACTCCGCTCCCGGACCTCGCGTCGCGCTCGCGTCGTTGACGCTTCCGGACGTCGGAAGCTAGAAGCTGCCGCCCGTGGTCTGCCGCCCGCGGAAGCGCACGCGCCCCTTCTTCATGAAGCCATCGTACTTGCGGAGCAGCAGGTGCTGGTTCACCTGGGCGAGCGTGTCGAGCGCGACGCCGACCACGATCAGCAGCGAGGTGCCGCCGAAGGTGAAGGGCGCACGGAGCCGGTCGGCGATGAAGATCGGCAGCAGCGCGATCAGCGTCAGGAAGATCGCGCCCGGGAGCGTGATCCGCGACAGCACCGCGTCCACGTACTCCGCCGTCTTCGCGCCCGGCTTCACGCCGGGGACGAAGCCGCCCTGCTTCTTCAGGTTCTCCGCGATGTCGACCGGGTTGAAGATGATCGACGTGTAGAAGTACGTGAAGAAGACGATCAGCACCGCCTCGACGAGGAAATACGCCCAGCTCCCCGGGTTGAAGAGGTCGGCGAAGGCGCGCGCCCGGTCGCTGCCGGTGAACTGCGCGATCGCTCCCGGCACCACCACCACCGACTGCGCGAAGACGATCGGCATCACGCCCGACGAGTTGAGCCGCAGCGGGATGAAGCTCCGCGACGCCTCGCGCTGCCGTCCCTTGGCCATCGTCCGCTGCGGGATCTGGATCGGGATGCGGCGCGCCGCCATCGTCACCGCGATCACGCCGGCGACGACCGCGACCATCAGCAACACGAGCACGAGGAGGTTGAACGGCCCGATCGCGCCCGTGCTCATGAAGCGGAACGCCTGCATGATGCTGCCCCAGATCCGCTCGACGATCGAGAAGAAGATGATGAGGCTCGCTCCGTTGCCGAGCCCGCGCTCGGTGATCATCTCGCCGAGCCACATCACGAAGAGGGCGCCGGCGGTGAGGATGAGCGTCATCTGGACGCGGAAGCCGAAGCCGGGCGTCGCGACGGCGTTAGGCAGCGACTCCGTGAAGAGCGCGAAGCCCCACGCCTGCACCGCGGCGAGGCCGACGGTGAGGAGGCGCGTCCACTGGTTGATCTTCTTCCGGCCTTCCTCGTCCTTGTTCATCTTCTCGACCTGCGGGATCACCGCGGCCGCGATCTGCATGAAGATGCTGGCCGAGATGTACGGCATGATCCCGAGCGCGAACACCGTCGCGCGCGAGAGGCCGCCGCCCACGAACAGGTCGTAGAGCCCGAGCAGGCCGCTCGTGCTCTGCGTCTGGAAATAGTCCCGCAGGGCGAGCACGTCCACGCCCGGCGCGGTGATGTGCGCGCCGACGCGGTAGACGACCAGGCAGAGGAAGGTGAAGACGATCTTCTGCCAGAGCTCCGGCGTGCGATAGACGTTCTCCATCGCCGCCAGCGGGTTGCGCTGCGCCATGGCTAGTCCTCGACGCGGCCTCCGGCCGCGACAATGCGGTCGCGCGCGGCCTGGCTCACCCGGAGCCCCCGCACCGTGATCGCCTTGGTGAGCTCACCGTTCGCGAGCACCTTCGCCGGTCCCTTGCTGTCGCGGATCAGCCCCGCCTCGACGAGCGACTCCCGCGTCACCTCGCCCGAGAGCTCGGCGAGATCCGAGAGCGAGACGACCTGATGCTCGACCCGGAAGGGATTCGTGAAGCCGCGCTTCGGCAGCCGGCGCGTGAGCGGCATCTGGCCGCCCTCGAAGTGCGGCTTGCCGCCGCCCGGACCGTGATGGCCCGCGCGCGCCTTGATGCCCTTGTGGCCCTTGCCCGACGTCTTGCCCGTTCCCGAACCGGGGCCGCGGCCGAGCCGCTTGCGCTCCTTGTTCGAGCCGGGGGCCGGCGTCAGGTTGTGCAGCCCGATCTTCCCAGTCTGTTCCACGGTCTCACTCCTCCACCGGCGTCACCTCGACGAGGTGGCGCACCTGCTTGATCTGGCCGCGCAGTCCCTCGGAGTCCTGCTTCACCACCACGTCCTGGTGATGATGCAGCCCCATCGCGGCGAGCGTGCGGCGCATCGCGGCCGGATGGCCGATCCCGCTCCGCACCTGCTTGATCCGCACCTTCCCCTGCGTCGCCGGCTCCTCCTTCGGAGTGTGCTTCGGCCCGCGAGTCCGGTGCCATACGAACGTGCGTGGCATGTTACACCGCCTCCTTCGACTTGGCGCGCGACCGGTACGGCAGCGTCGCCGGCTCGATGCCGCGCTCGCGCGCGACCTGCTCGACCGTCGTCAGCTGCTGCAGTCCGTCCATCGCCGCGCGCACCATGTTGTGCGGGTTCGTCGAGCCGAGGCTCTTCGTCAGGATGTCGGCGATGCCGGCGCACTCCATAATGGCGCGCACGGCCCCGCCGGCGATGACGCCGGCGCCCGGCGCCGCGGGCTTCATCAGCACCCGCCCCGCGCCGTGCTGGCCGACGATCTCGTGCGGGATCGTCCCGCCCGTGCGCGGGATCTGGACCATCTTCCGACGCGCGCCGTCGACCGCCTTGCGCACCGCCTCCGACACCTCGTTCGCCTTTCCCGTCGCGTAGCCGACCTTCCCCTGCCCGTCGCCGACGGCGACGAGCGCGTTGAAGGAGAAGCGGCGTCCGCCCTTCACGACCTTCGCCACGCGGTTGATCGCGATCACGTTCTCGACGAGATCGCCACCCTCGCGCTCGCGGTTGTCGCCGCCGCGGCCACGGCCGTCGCCACGGCCTTCGCCGCGCGGGCCACCCTCGCCGCGACCACGTCCGCCGCCCGGTCCGCCACGGCCACCGGGTCCACCCGGCCCACGGCCGCCACCCGGACCGCCGCGGCCACCGCCGCCGCCCGGTCCGCGCCCGCGACCACCGCCGGGACCGCGTCCCGGACCACCGGGACCACGTCCCGGACCACCGGGACCACGTCCCGGACCGCCACCACCGCGGCGCGGCGCGCCGCCTTCGCTCTGATTCTGAGTCTCGGACATGTTAGAACTCCAGACCGCCCTCGCGGGCCGCTTCGGCCACCGCCTTCACGCGGCCGTGGTACTTGTAGCCCGCGCGATCGAAGACGACGCGGGTGATTCCCGCCGCCTTCGCCTTCTCGGCGATCACCTTGCCGACCGCGGCCGACTTCTCCGTCTTCTTGCCCGCCGACGTCGCCGCGTCCGACACCGTGAGGAGCGTGCGGCGCGCGACGTCGTCCACGAGCTGGGCGTAGATGTGCTTCAGCGAGCGGTACACGACGAGACGCGGACGCTCCGCGGTGCCGCTCAGCGTCTTGCGCACGCGGACGTGCCGGCGCGCGCGCTTCTCGTGACGACCCTTGGGATTGATGATCTTGCGCATTACTTGCCTCCCGCCTTGCCCGCCTTGCGGCGGATCTGCTCGCCCTGGTAGCGCACGCCCTTGCCCTTGTACGGCTCCGGCTTGCGCAGCGAGCGGATCTCCGAGGCGACCTGGCCGACCACCGCCTTGTCGGGACCGTCGATGACGATCACCGTCGGCTGCGGCGCCGTGAGCTTGATCCCCTTCGGGGCGTTGTACGGAATCGTGTGCGAGTAGCCGAGCGAGAGCTGGAGCCCGAAGGGCTTCACCTCCGCCTTGTAGCCGACGCCGACCAGCTCGAGCGTCTTCGTGTAGCCCTTCGTCACTCCCTCGACCATGTTGGCGACGAGGGTGCGCGACAGACCGTGCAGCGCCTTGTGGCGCGGCTCGTCCGACGGGCGCGAGACGGTGAGCTCGCCGTTCTCGAACGCGACGCCGAGCTCCGGATGGATGCGCTGCTCGAGCTCACCCTTCGGGCCCTTCGCCCTGATCGTGTTTCCCTCGACCGTCACGGTGACCGCCTTGGGCACCGGGACCGGCCGCTTGCCGATACGCGACATCGCTCCTCCTTACCAGACCAGGGCGAGCAGCTCGCCCCCGGTCCGCTTCTGTCGTGCCTGACGGTCCGTCATCAGCCCCTGCGAGGTGCTGAGGATGGCGACGCCGAGGCCGTTCCGAACGCGCGGAATCTCCTGGACACCGACGTACTTGCGCAGCCCCGGGGTCGACACGCGCTGGAGCGCGCGGATCACCGGCTGGCCACCCGCCGCGTAGCGGAGGCGGATGCGCAGCACCTGCCGCCCCTCCTCCGTCGTCAGCGTCTGGTAGTCCTGGATGAAGTTCGACTCCTTGAGGAGCCGGGCGATCTCCGTCTTCATCTTCGACGCCGGCATGTCGACGCGGCGGTGCTTCGATCCGCACGCATTGCGGATCCGCGTCAGCATGTCGGCGATCGGGTCGGTCATGCTCATTCGCTTCTACTCTCCTATCGTATCCGTGTTGGACGCTTAGGAAGTGAGCCCGGCGACACCGTGTCGCGTCGGGGTCGTACAAGGGGCTTTTAGCTCTTAGCTGTTAGCGTCGAGCAACGGCGTTGCTCGTTTCTCGTTAGCTAAGAGCTAACAGCTTACAGCTAACAGCCGCCCCACCTACCAGCTCGCCTTCCGCACGCCCGGGATCATCCCGTTCAGGGACAGCTCCCGGAAGCAGATGCGGCAGACGCCGAAGCGCCGCAGGAAGGCCCGCGAGCGTCCGCAGCGTCCGCAGCGATTGTGCTGCCGGACCTGGAACTTGGGCTTCCGCTTGCTCTTCTCGATCATCGCCTTGCGCGCCATTGCTCTCTCGTCTCTCTACTGATGTTGGCCGTCAGGCGGCGGGCTGCGAAGCCGCGCCCTGCGAAGCCGCGCCCTGCGAAGCCGCGCCCTGCGCCGCCGTGAGGACCTTCGACTTCTCGTCGGTCCGGAACGGCATGCCGAGCTCGCGGAGCAGCGCGTACGCGACGTCGTCGCGCTCCGCCGTCGTCACGAAGGTGATGTCCATCCCGTGGATCTGCTCGATCATGTCGAAGTTGATCTCGGGGAAGATCATCTGCTCCTTCACGCCGAGCGAGTAGTTGCCGCGGCCGTCGAACGACCGCGTGCTCAGCCCCTTGAAGTCGCGGATGCGCGGGATCGCGATCGACACGAAGCGATCGAAGAACTCCCACATCCGCGCGCCGCGCAGCGTCACCGCCGCGCCGATCTCCTGCCCCTCGCGGAGGCCGAAGTTCGCGATCGACTTCTTCGCCTTCTTCCGCACCGGCTGCTGGCCGGTGATGATGCCCAGCTCCTCGACGATCTTGTCGAGGAACTTCGGCTGCTTGATCGCCTCGCCCGCGCCGACGTTGAGCACGATCTTCTCGAGCGTCGGCACCTGGTGCGGGTTCGTGAAGCCGAACTGCTTCACGAGCGCGTTGCGGACGTTCTTGTCGTAGTGCTCCTTGACGCGGGGCGCCGGCGCCGGCGTGCCGACGCCGGTGTGCTCGACGCGCGCCGCGCCCGCGGCCTCCCTGCGGTCGCCGCCTTTCTTGCTGCCACCGCCGGCCTTGGCCGGCGAGCCGCCCGCCTTCGCCGAGCCGCCACCCTTTGCGCCGCCCTGGGCGCCCTTCTCCTGTTTCGCCATGGTCGTATCCTCGTCCGGCCTAACGCTGGCGCGGGATGGGCTCGCCGCTCTTCACGCTGAGGCGCTCCTTCGTCCCGTCGCTGTCGATGCGCCGCTTCGTGCGCGTCGCTTCCCCCGACTTCGGATCGAGCAGCATCACGTTGGAGGCATGGATCGGCGCCTCCATCTCGATGATCCCGCTCTGCTCCTCGGGGCGCCGCGCCTTGCGGTGCTTCTTCACGATGTTCACACCCTGCACCACGATCCGCCCCGTCTTGGGCAGGACGCGCAGGATCTTCCCCGTGCTGCCCTTGTGCTCGCCGCGCATCACCCGCACGTCGTCACCCTTGGTGACGTGGAGGCGGACGCGCTCGGCGTTGTCCGCGTGCCGCTTGCGGTTGACGGCGCGCGGCCGGTCGGTCTTCCGATACTTGAGAATGCGCATCTTACAGTACCTCGGGCGCGAGCGAGACGATCTTCATGTACTTCTTCTCGCGCAGCTCGCGGGCGACCGGGCCGAAGATACGCGTCGCGCGCGGCTCGCCCTGGTCGTTGATGATCACCACCGCGTTCTCGTCGAAGCGGATGTAGCTGCCGTCCTTGCGGCGCGTCTCCTTCACCGTGCGGACGACGACCGCCTTCGCGACGTCGGACTTCTTCACCGTGCCGTTCGGCAGCGCGTCCTTGACCGCGACGACGACGACGTCGCCGAGCCCGGCGTAGCGCCGGCGCGTGCCGCCGAGCACCCGGATCACCAGCGCGCGCTTCGCGCCGGAGTTGTCCGCGACCTTGACCACCGATTCCTGCTGGATCATGGGCTTGGTCTCCGGTTAGCGCGCGCGCTCGACGATCTCGACGACGCGCCAGCGCTTGTCCTTCGACAGCGGGCGCGTCTCCATGATCCGCACCGTGTCGCCTTCCTTCGCGCTGTTCTCCTCGTCGTGCGCCTTCACGCGCTTCGTCTGCGTCACCATCTTGCCGTAGCGCGGGTGCGGGACGCGACGCTCGATCGCGACCACCACCGTCTTCTGCATCTTGTCGCTCACCACGAGGCCGACCCGCGTCTTGCGGCGGCCGCGCTCCTGCGCCGTGGTGCTCGTGTTCGTCATCTCCGCCATGTCTCAGCTCCTCACTTGCTCGCGCTGAGCGACCGCTCGCGCTGCACCGTCTTCAGCCGCGCGATGTCGCGGCGGATCACCCGCACCCGCAACGGATCCTCGAGCGGCGTCGTCGCCCCCTTGAAGCGGAGGTTGAACCGCTCCCGCTCGAGCTCCTCGATGCGGCTCCGGATGTCGTCGTCCGACATCTCCCGAATCTCACTGGCCAGCATCGGTGTGCGCCTCCTCGCGCGTCACGAACTTCGATTTCACCGAGAGCTTGGCCGCCGCGAGCGCCATCGCCTTCTGCGCGATCTCCGGCGTCACGCCCTCCAGCTCGAACATCACCCGGCCCGGGCGCACCACCGCCACCCAGCCCTCGGGCGAGCCCTTGCCCTTCCCCATGCGCGTCTCGGCCGGCTTCTTCGTGATCGGCTTGTCCGGGAAGATCCGGATCCAGACCTTGCCGCCGCGCTTGATGTGCCGCGTCAGCGCCACACGCGCCGCCTCGATCTGCCGGTTCGAGACCCAGCCCGGCTCCACCGCCTGCAGCCCGAAGTGCCCGAACGACACCTCGTTGCCGCGCGTCGAGAGACCCTTCGTGCGGCCCTTGAACATCTTGCGGAACTTGACCCGCTTCGGACTCAGCATCGTTCGTTACCTCAGGCGTCCGTCGAGTACGTCTTGCCGCGGCGGTCCTCGACCACCTCGCCCTTGAAGATCCAGACCTTCACGCCGATGGTGCCGTAGGTCGTCTTCGCCGTCGACGTCGCGTAGTCGATGTCCGCGCGCAGCGTGTGCAGCGGCACCCGGCCCTCGCGGTAGCCCTCGACGCGCGCGATCTCGGCGCCGCCGAGGCGGCCGCCGCACTTGATCTTGATCCCCTCGGCGCCCATGCGCATCGCGCTCTGCACCGCGCGCTTCATCGCGCGGCGGAACGAGATGCGCTGCGCGAGCTGCGCGGCGACGTTGTCGGCGACGAGCTGCGCCTCGATTTCCGGGCGCTTGATCTCCTCGACGTTGATGCCGACTTCCTTCCCCGTCAGCTGCGCGAGCTCGTCACGGAGCTTGTCGACCTCGGCGCCCTTCTTCCCGATCACGACGCCCGGCCGGCCGGTGTGCAGCGTCACGACGACCTTGCCCGGCTTGCGCTCGATCACGATGTCCGCGATCGCGGCGTGGCCGATGCGCGCCTTCAGGTACTTGCGGAGGAGCTCGTCCTCCCTGAGCAGCGCCGGCAGGTCGCGGCCCGCGTAGTAGCGCGAGCGCCAGTCCTTCGTGACGCCGAGCCGGAAGCCGATCGGATTGGTCTTCTGTCCCATTTACGCCTCACGCTCCGCCACGATGATCTCGACGTGGCTGGTCCGCTTCTGGATCGGGGTCGCGCGGCCCATCGCCGCCGGGGTGAAGCGCTTCAGCTTCGTCCCCTCGTTGACCACCGCGTGCTTCACGTAGAGCGCATCGACGTCCACGCTCTCACCCTGCGCGCGCGCCGACTGCTCCGCGTTCGCGACCGCCGAGTGCAGCACCTTCTCGATCTGCTTCGCCGCGTGCTTCTTCGAGAAGCGCAGCAGCGCGATCGCCTCGTTGACGTCCTTGCCGCGGATCTGGTCGATGACCAGCCGCATCTTGTAGGGCGACTGCCGCGTCGAGCGCTGGATGGCCCGGGCCTCGGTCATGGCTTACTTGCCTCCCTTGGCCGGCGCCGCCGGCGCCGCCGCCGGAGCGGGCGCCTTCTTGTCCACCTTGTTGTTCCCCGTGTGGCCGCGGAACAGCCGCGTCGGGGCGAACTCGCCGAGCTTGTGGCCGACCATGTTCTCCGTCACGTACACCGGGATGAACTTGTTCCCGTTGTGGACGGCGAAGGTGTGGCCGACGAACTCGGGGAGCACCGTGCTCGCGCGCGACCAGGTCTTCACAACCCGCTTCTCGTTGCGGGAGTTCATGCCGGTCACCTTCGTGAGAAGGCTCTCGCCGACGAACGGTCCCTTCTTTACGCTTCTCGCCATGATTCGGGCCTCGGGTTACTGCGTCGCCTTGCCGCGCTTCCGGCCGCGCACGATGAGCGCGCCAGACTTCTTCTTCCGGTTACGCGTCTTCACGCCTTCCTTCTTGCCCCACGGGCTGACCACGTTCCGGCCGCCGCGGGTGCGGCCGCCATGCGGATGGTCGACGGGGTTCATCACCTCGCCGCGGACGTGCGGGCGGACACCCTTCCAGCGCGCCTTTCCCGCCTTGCCCCACGACAGCAGCTCGTGCTCGGCGTTGCCGACGATGCCGATCGTCGCCAGGCAGCCGCCGTGCACCCGGCGCACCTCGGTCGACATCATGCGCAGCGTCACGTACTCACCTTCCTTCGCCACGACCTGCGCCGAGGTCCCGGCCGAGCGGCACATCTGGCCGCCCTTGCCGATCTTGAGCTCGATGTTGTGGACGTCGGTGCCTAACGGCACCTCGCGCAGCGGGATCGCGTTGCCGGTGCGGATGTCCGCGCCGGGTCCGCTCGTCACCGTGTCGCCGACGTTGAGCCCCTTCGGGTGCAGGATGTAGCGCTTCTCGCCGTCCTCGAACTGCACGAGCGCGATGCGCGCCGAGCGGTTCGGGTCGTACTCGATCTCGCGCACCGTCGCCGGCGTGCCGAAGCGGTCGCGCTTGAAGTCGATGATGCGGTACATGCGCTTGTGCCCACCCCCTCGGCGCCGCATCGAGATGTGGCCGTGGTTGTCGCGCCCGCCGCTCTTCTTGAGCGGCTCGACGAGCGACTTCTCGGGAGTGCTGCGCGTGATCTCGGCGAAGTCCGGCACCGATCGGAAGCGCGTGCCCTTCGTGATGGGTCGGAACTGACGGATGCCCATTGGTCTCAGCCCTCGAAGATCTCGATCGTGCCTTCCTTCAGCGTCACGATCGCCTTTTTCCAGTTCGGGCGCGTGCCGACCGACCGGCCGACGCGCTTGCCCTTGCCACGAACGTTCGACGTCCAGACTCCGGCGACCTTCACCCCGAAGAGGCGCTCGATCGCCTGGCGGATCTGCGGCTTGCTCGCATCGGAGGCGACCTCGAAGGTGTACTCACCCTTCACCTGGTAGGCCTCGGACGTCTTCTCCGTGATCACGGGGCGGACGATGGTCTCGTGCAGCGTCGGCATCGCTTACTTCTCCTTCTTGCGGCCGCTCTTCTTCGCGGCGCTCTTTTTCGCGGCCGACTTCTTGGCCGTGCTCTTTTTCGCGGTCGACTTCTTCGCCGCGGACTTCTTCGCGGCGGTCTTCTTCGCGCCACCCTTCTTCGCCGCCGCCTTGCGGGCCGCGGGGCGCGCCTCCTCGGCGTCCTCGTCGTCGCCCTTCGCCGCGCGCGCCGGCTTCGCGGCCTTCGCCGGCTTCGCGGCCTTCCTGGCGGCGCGGGGACGCTCCGTCGGCTCGCGCTCGGCGACCGGCTCGAGCTCGTGCCCGATCGCGCCCGCCTCGATCAGCACGGTGTCCGACCAGAGGATGTGGTAGGTGGACACGTCGCTGTACGGCAAGACGTGCACGGTCGGGAGGTTGCGGCCGCTCAGGTGCACGTTCGGCTTGTTGCCGTTCGTGAGGATGAGGACCTTCTGCCCCTCGAGGCCGAGCCGCGCGACGAGCGCGGCGAGGCGGCTCGTCTTCGGCGCGTCGTAGTTGAAGGCGTCGATGACGAAGATCGCGTTCTCGCGGGCGCGCGCGTTGAGCGCGCTCTTGCGCGCGAGTGCGCGCACCTGCTTCGGCACGTACTGCGCGTAGCTGCGCGGCGTCGGCCCGAAGACGGTGCCGCCGCCGACCCAGTGCGGGGCGCGCGTCGAACCCTGACGCGCGCGGCCGGTGCCCTTCTGCTTCCAGGGCTTCTGGTTTCCGCCCGTGACGTACTTGCGGATCTTGGTCGCGGCGTTGCCCTGGCGCTGGTTGGCGAGGAACGCCTTCACCGCCTGGTGCATCACCGGCATGTTCACGGTGCCGTCGAACACCGTCTGCGGAAGCGCGACGGCGTCGCGCTCGGTCCCGCCGGCGGTGTACGCCGCCGCCTGGAAGTTGGTCGTCTCAGCCATGGCCGTCAGCCCTGCTTGCGCACGAGCACGATCCCGTTCGTCGGGCCGGCCACCGCGCCGCGGAGGTAGATCAGGTTGCGCTCCGCGTCGATGCGCTCGACGCGAAGGTTCGTCTGCGTGTGCCGCTCGGCACCGTAGTGCCCCGGCATCTTCTTGCCCTTGATGACGCGGGACGGATCGGTGCCGGGCCCGATCGAGCCCGGACGGCGGTGCTTCGTGTTGCCGTGCGTGTTCGGACCACCGCCGAAGCCGTGGCGCTTCACGACGCCCTGGAAGCCGCGTCCCTTCGTCGTCCCCGTCACCTTCACCAGCTCGCCGACCGCGAAGACGTCGGCCTTGATCACGTCGCCGACGTTGAACGTCGGGATCTCGACCTTGCCCCCCTTCTTGGGCGGCGCGTCGTCGAGGCGGAAGCTGCGCAGCACGCGCGGTGGCGCCTCGAGGCCCGCCTTCTTCGCGTGGCCGACGGCGGCGAGCGACGCGCGGCGTCCGCGCGGCGTCCGCTCCTTCCCCTTCGACTCGCGGCGAATCTTCTGCTCGCCGTAGCCGAGCTGCACCGAGGCATAGCCGACCTTCGCGGCGTCGCTGACCGCGACGACCGGGTTGGGGGTCGCCTCGATCACCGTCACCGGGATCTGCTGCCCAACCTCGTTGAAGATCTGGGTCATGCCCAGCTTCCTGCCGATGATACCGATCATTGCTCTCTCACTCCGTAGTCGCGGCGGGCGGGCACGCATCCGCGTGCCCTTCCAATCGAAGCCGTTGGACTGTGTCGGCCGCCGTCAGGCAGCGGCCGCTGGCACTACTCGACCTTGATCTCGACGTCGACGCCGGCCGGGAGATCGAGCTTCGTCAGCGCGTCCACCGTCTGCGCGCGCGAATCGAGGATGTCGATCACGCGCTTGTGCGTCTTCAGCTCGAACTGCTCGCGGGACTTCTTGTCGACGTGCGGCGAGCGGAGCACCGTCCACCGCTGCGTCTTCGTCGGCAGCGGGATCGGACCGGAGACCTGCGCCCCCGTCTTCTCCGCCGTCCGCACGATGTCCGCCGACGCCTGGTCGATCACCGCGTGATCGAAGGCCTTCAGGCGAATCCGAATCCGACCGGCCATTTCCGTGTCTCCCTAGCTGGCAGCTGGCAGCCGGCAGCTGGCAGCGATTCGCTGCCAGCCACCAGCCGTCCGCTTACTTGAGAATCTTCGTGACCACGCCCGCGCCGACCGTGCGGCCGCCCTCGCGGATGGCGAAGCGGAGACCTTCCTCCATCGCCACCGGGGACACCAGCTCGATCGTCATCTGGACGTTGTCGCCCGGCATCACCATCTCCATCCCCTCGGGGAGCTCGATGGAGCCCGTCACGTCCGTCGTGCGGAAGTAGAACTGCGGGCGGTAGCCCTTGAAGAACGGCGTGTGACGGCCGCCCTCGTCCTTGTTCAGCACGTAGACCTCGGCGGCGAACTTCGTGTGCGGCTTGGCCGTGTTCGGCTTCGCCAGCACCATCCCGCGCTCGATCTCCGCCTTCTCGACGCCACGGAGCAGGAGGCCGACGTTGTCGCCCGCGCGCCCCTCGTCGAGGAGCTTGCGGAACATCTCGACGCCCGTGACGACCGTGCTCTTCTCGGCGTTGAAGCCGACCATCTGCACCGTCTCGCCGACCTTCACGATGCCGCGCTCGATGCGGCCCGTCGCGACCGTGCCGCGGCCGGTGATCGAGAACACGTCCTCGACCGGCATCAGGAACGGCTTGTCGATCTCGCGCTTCGGCTCCGCGATGTACGTGTCGAGCGCGTTGTAGAGCTCATCGATCTTCGCGACCCACTGCGGATCGCCCTCGATCGCCTTCATCGCCGAGCCGCGGATGACCGGGACGTCGTCGCCGGGGAACTCGTACTTGCTGAGGAGCTCGCGCACCTCGAGCTCGACGAGGTCCAGCAGCTCCGGATCGTCGACGATGTCGCACTTGTTGAGGAAGACCACGATCGACGGCACGTTGACCTGGCGGGCGAGCAGGATGTGCTCGCGCGTCTGCGGCATCGGGCCGTCCACCGCCGACACGACGAGGATCGCCCCGTCCATCTGCGCGGCGCCGGTGATCATGTTCTTGACGTAGTCCGCGTGGCCCGGGCAGTCCACGTGGGCATAGTGACGGTTCGGGGTCTCGTACTCGACGTGCGACGTCGCGATCGTGAGGATCTTCGTCGCGTCACGGCGACCCTGCGACGCCGACGCCTTCGCGACCTCGTCGTAGGGGACGTACTTCGTGCCGTACCCCTTGTCCGCCGAGACCTTGGTCAGCGCCGCGGTCGTGGTCGTCTTGCCGTGGTCGACGTGCCCGATCGTCCCGACGTTCACGTGCGGCTTCGTACGCTCGAATTTTGCCTTGGCCATTGTCGTATCCCTGGCTGTGTTGTGACGTGTTGCGGTTGCGCGTGATTCGGGGCCGTTAGGCCTTCACCTTGCTCACGATCTCTTCCGCCTTCGACTTCGGCACTTCCTCGTAGTGGCTGAACTCCATCGAGTAGACCGCACGCCCCTGTGACTGCGAGCGGAGCTTCGTGGAGTAGCCGAACATCTCGGCGAGCGGCACGCTCGCGGCGATCACCTGCGCTTCGCCGCGCTGCGTCATCCCGCCGATCTTGCCGCGGCGCGACGAGAGGTCGCCGAGGATGTCGCCCATGTACGCATCGGGGCAGACCACCTCGACGTTCATCATCGGCTCGAGCAGCACCGGGTTCGCCCGCTTCGCGGCCTCCTTGAAGGCCATCGAGCCGGCGATCTTGAACGCCATCTCGCTCGAGTCGACGTCGTGGTACGAGCCGTACACCAGCTGCACCTTCACGTCGACCATCGGGTAGCCCGCGAGCACGCCGTTCTCGAGCGCCTCCTTGATGCCCTGCTCGACCGGGCCGATGTACTCACGCGGGATCACGCCGCCGACGATCTTGTCCTCGAACACGAAGCCCTGGCCGGGCTCCGCCGGCTCCATGTTGATCACGACGTGGCCGTACTGTCCCTTGCCGCCCGACTGGCGGATGAACTTCCCCTCGACCTTCTCCACGCGCTTGCGGATCGTCTCGCGATAGGCCACCTGCGGCCGGCCGACGTTCGCGTCGACCTTGAACTCGCGCATCATGCGGTCGACGATGATCTCGAGGTGCAGCTCGCCCATCCCGGAGATGATCGTCTGCCCCGTCTCCGGATCCGAGTGCACGCGGAAGGTCGGATCCTCCTCCGACAGCTTCTGGAGCGCGATCGCCAGCTTGTCCTGGTCGGCCTTCGTCTTCGGCTCGATGGCGACGTCGATGACGGGGTTCGGGAACTTCATCGCCTCGAGGATGATCGGCTTGTCGTCGTCGCAGAGCGTGTCGCCCGTGCGCGTGTCGCGAAGCCCGATCGCCGCCGCGATGTCCCCCGCCCGCACTTCCTCGATCTCGTCGCGCTTGTTCGCGTGCATCTGCAGCAGACGCCCGACGCGCTCGCGCTTGTCCTTCGTCGAGTTGTAGACGTATGAGCCCGACTTCAGCACGCCCGAGTAGACGCGGAAGAAGGTCAGCTTACCGACGAACGGATCGGTCGCGATCTTGAACGCGAGCGCCGCGAACGGCGCGTCGTCGGAGACCTGGCGCTCCTCGACCGTCTCGTCGTGGTGCGGGAGATGGCCCTTGATCGCCGTGATCTCGACCGGCGCCGGCAGGAAGTCGATCACCGCATCGAGCAGCGCCTGGACGCCCTTGTTCTTGAACGACGCGCCGCAGAGCACCGGCACCATCGCGCCGCCGATCGTCGCCTTGCGGATCGCCGTCCGGATCTCGTCGAAGCTCAGCTCCTCGCCGCCGAGGTACTTCTCGAGCAGCGCCTCGTCGTGCGACGACGCGACCGCGTGGTCGATGACGTCGTGGCGCGCCTGCTCGACGCGCTCCTTGTATTCGGCGGGCACGTCGACGACCGAGAAGGTCTTGCCGAGCGTCTCTTCGTCGAAGATGTACTGCTTGCGCTCGATGATGTCGATGTGGCCCGTGAAGAGCTCACCCGAACCGACTGGCAGCTGGAGCGGGAACGCGGTCCTGGAGAGACGGTCGCGGATCATCCGCATGCAGCGGTCGAAATCGGCGCCGATGCGGTCCATCTTGTTCGAGAAGATGAGCCGCGGCACGCCGTAACGGTCCGCCTGCCGCCACACCGTCTCGGTCTGCGGCTCGACGCCGGCGACCGAGTCGAGGAGCGTCACCGCGCCGTCGAGGACGCGGAGCGATCTCTCGACCTCGACCGTGAAGTCGACGTGGCCCGGGGTATCGATGATGTTGATGCGATACTCCGGCCCCTCGCCCTTCTTGTCGCTCTGGCCGTGGCGCTGCCAGAAGCAGGTCGTCGCGGCCGACGTGATCGTGATGCCGCGCTCCTGCTCCTGCTCCATCCAGTCCATCGTCGCGGCGCCGTCGTGCACCTCGCCGATCTTATGGCTCTTCCCCGTATAGTAGAGGATGCGCTCGGTCGTCGTCGTCTTACCGGCATCGATGTGGGCCATGATGCCGATGTTCCGATAGTGGTCGAGCGTCGTTTTGCGTGCCATGTCGATGTCCGTCTGCTTTCTATCGTTTCGCGGCGCCCAACCCGGCGCCACGCGACCAGCGTGATCCAGCAAAAACGCGGGTGGACCGGGCACCCCACTGGGGTCGGTATCCATCCGCCTTCGCCGGGTACACTCGCTTTGCAGCACGAGTGGGGACCCAGGGCGCGCCGAGCGTAAGCATGTTGCGTGACCGCTCGACGTTCAGTTGTCCTGCGCTTGTCTTTCGGGAACCCTCGCGCCCCACGGCGTCCGGGTCGGTCTGCATTCCGCCGCGGGAACCTTCCCCCCGGCACCCCCGCTCCATCGAAGGCCGCCGGAGCGGCCTGCGGGCCCATAGTGGTCGGCGCGCAGCGTGCCGACGAAACGTCTCAGGCTGTCCGATCGTCCGGGCAGCCTGAGAAAAGTAGTCGGAAACGAGGCTATGTCAACGCCCGGCAAGCGCTTTCGCCGCAACCGCGCGAACGTCCCGGTCGTCGTTCATGGATGACCTCGATCCCACTGCCACCGAACGCCGTCGCGCTCAATCGCGGCTCGGGCTCCGGCCCGAGCCGGATCCCGATGCAGGGGCGGGCCGCGGTGCTGTTCGGGTCGCTCTTCGCCCTCCCGGGCGTGGGGATCGCACTGCTGGCGCTCGGCGTGATCGGCGACGTCGACCGGGGTCGCAACGCCCCCCGCTGGGCCGTGCTCGTCTGCGGTGTGATCTTCTTCACAGCCGGCGCGATGATCATCGCGGCCGGCCTCGAGACGCTGAAAATCCGGCGCCGGGCCGCCGATCAGCAGCGCCACTTCCCGCGCGATCCCTGGCGCTGGGACCACTCCTGGAGCGAGACGGGCGCGACCGACGGGTCGGGCGGGCGCATCGCGCGAGCGCTCGGATTCGCGCTCTTCCTCGAGCTCTTCCTCACTCCCTTTCACTGGGTCGGCTGGTTCTCGCCGGAGCGTCCGCTCCCGTTCAGGATCATCCCCCTCGTCTTCGACCTCGTCGTCGTCGGGCTGCTCTGGCATGCCGGGGTCCTGGTCGCCCGCCGACGCCGCTTCGGCTCCCCGGTGCTGCGCTTCGCCCGCTTTCCCTTTCTCGCCGGCGGCAGCGTCGAGGTGACTCTTCCGCGCTTCGGCCAGCTCGGATTCGTGTCGCGCCTGACGGCGACGCTGCGCTGCATCCAGGAGCGTTATGAGACCCGCGACAGCGGCGACGACCGCTCGCGCGAAGTCGTCTACTACGCGCTCTGGTCAGAGACGCTGCAGGTCGAGCCGTCGCGGCGCGGGGACTTCGAGATGCGCTTCGAGCTGCCCGCCGACGCCCCATCGAGCGAGCTGTCCACGCGTCCTGCACGCTTCTGGGAGCTCGAGCTCGCGAGCGGTGACATCCCCGGCGCGGACTACTCGGCCACGTTCCTCATCCCCGTGTACGCTCGCGGACAAGCATGAGCGTGGCACCGACGCTTGCCGGCGACGCCGCCGCTCGCATCTTCCCCCCGCGCAGACACGCCACCTCACTCGCCTAGTGTCCCACTCGCAGGACCCGACACTCCAGTCGCTGACTCATGGCGCTGCCTCGACTGAGGGCGACGCCGCGCTCGACCGCCTCCTCGCCGAGAGCGTCGCCGAGTACGCGGTCTTCTCCCTCGACCGCGCGGGGCGCGTCGCGAGCTGGAATGCGGGTGCGCAGCGGCTGCACCAGTGGAACGCGCACGAGATCCTCGGCCAGTACTTCGGCATGCTCCATCCCGCCGACGAAGCCCGCGCCGGCAAGGCGAAGCGCAGCCTCGACACCGCGGGCAACGAAGGGCGCTTCGAGGAGGAAGGGTGGCGGATGCGCAAGGACGGCTCGCGCTTCTGGGCACGCGTCGTCATCACGACGCGCTCCGCACCCGAGGACAAGGGCGCCGGCTTCGCCGTCATCGTTCGCGACCTCACCGAGCGTCGTGAGGCGGAGGAGATCGCCCGCCGCCTCGCCGACGCGGTCGCCGCGCAGGCCGACGCGGAGGCCCGCGCGGCGCAGCTCTCCGAGCTCGCCGTGAAGCTCGAGCAGCAGGCGTCGCAGCTCGAGGCACAGCAGGAAGAGGCCGAGGTCCTCACCGAGGAGTTCGAGGAGGCGAACGAGCGCCTCCAGGCTGCACTCGCGCAGGCCGAGCAGGCACGCGACGCGGCACGGGGCGCCGAGCAGTACACGACGAGCGTCCTCCAGAGCATCGCCGATCCCTTCGTCGTCCACGACGCGCAGTGGCGTTTCCGCTTCATCAACCGCGCCGCTCGCGAGGTCTTCGCGACGTCCACCCACGGTCCCGCCGAGACGCTCGTCGGCAGGAACCTGTGGGACGAATATCCGAACCTCGAGGGGACCGCCTTCATGCGCGAGATGAAGCGCGCGCATCGCGAGCGCATCCCGATCCGCTTCGAGGCCTTCTATCCCGAGCGCGGCGAGTGGTCGGAGCTGTACTGCTACCCTCTTCCTGACGGCGGCATCGCCACGCAGTGGAAGAACATCACTGCGCGCAAGCACGCCGAGGAGGCGGCACGGTATCTCTCCCGCGCGACCGAGGTTCTCGCCGGCTCGCTGGACTACCAGGAGACCCTGGGCGAGCTCGCACGGCTCATCGTCCCCGAGCTCGCGGACTGGTGCACCATCGCCGTCGTCGGCGCGGACGGAAAGCCGCACCAGATCGCGCTCGCCCACGCCGAGCCCGACAAGGTCGCGATGGCGCGCGTCTTGGCCGAGCGCTATCCCACCGACTGGGAGGGAGCAACCGGCGCCGCGAGGGTGCTCCGCACGGGACAGCCGGAGCTCTACCGCGACATCACCGACGAGATGCTCGTCGCCGGTGCACGCGACGAGGAACACCTGCGCGTGATGCGCGACCTCATGATGCGCTCGGTGATCCTCGTGCCGCTCACGGCGCGCGGACGCAGCCTCGGCGTGCTGACGCTCATCTCCGCCGAGTCGCGCCGTCGCTACACGGACGCCGACGTCGAGCTCGCGATGGAGCTGGCGCGCCGCGCCGGCATCGCCGTCGACAACGCGCAGCTCTTCGCCGCCGAGCGAGCCGCGCGCGGCGAGGCGGAGGAGGCGAACCGCGCGAAGAGCGACTTCCTCGCGCGCATGAGCCACGAGCTGCGGACCCCGCTCAACGCGATCGGCGGTTACGCCGAGCTGCTGCGGATGGAGATCCAGGGCCCGCTCAACGACGCGCAGAGAGACGCGCTCGAGCGCGTGACGCGGAACCAGCGCCACCTGCTCGCGCTGATCAACGACATCCTCAACTTCGCGCGCATCGAGAAGGGACAGATCACCGTCGAGCTCGCGAGCGTGTCGATGCACGAGCTGATCGCGGGGCTCGACGCGCTCGTCGCGCCGCAGCTGAACGCGAAGTCGCTCGACTACGACGTCGCGCCGGTGGATCCGACGCTCATCGTTCGCACGGATGCGGAGAAGGTGAAGCAGATCCTGCTCAACCTGCTCTCGAACGCCGCCAAGTTCACGCCGGTCGGCGGGCGCGTCACCCTCGCCGTGAACGCGGACGCGGCGCAGCTGCGCATCACCGTTCGCGACACGGGGAGCGGCATCCCCGCGGAGCGGCTCGACGAGATCTTCGAGCCGTTCGTCCAGCTCGAGAACAGCCTCGCGCGCAACCACGAGGGGGCGGGGCTCGGCCTCGCCATCAGCCGCGAGCTGGCGCGCGCCCTCGGCGGCGAGCTGACCGTCACGAGCGAGGTGGATGCCGGCTCGACGTTCACGCTGACGCTGCCGCGACGGTGACCGCCCACCCGGCCGACTGCCGGGTGAAGGTGCCGCGGGGCGCAGCTCGCTCGTCTTCTTCCGGCTGCGATTCCGCCCCCGGAGAACCATGGTCACCCCCCCGACGCCCCAGCGCTCGCGCACGCTCGACATCCTGCGCACCGTCGCCGTCCTGCTCGTGATGGGGCGGCACCTCTTCCCGCCCCCGGCGCACATGCCGGCATGGGTGCAAGGCCTCGCCGCGACGCTCACGCGCGGCGGCTGGGTGGGCGTGGACCTCTTCTTCGTCCTCAGCGGCTATCTCGTCTCGGGACTGCTCTTCGAGGAGCACAAGCGCAGCGGCAGGCTCTCGGTCGGGCCCTTCCTTCTTCGCCGCGGGCTCAAGATCTATCCGCCCTTCTGGCTCCTCATCGCGGTCACCGTCGCGCTCTCACTCAGCGGCTGGTGGCAGCC
>DATAIS010000406.1:0-5679 GCA_036262535.1 Gemmatimonadaceae bacterium
CGAACTGCGAGTGCACGTTGTCGAAGCGATCGAAGGGCGACTCGGTGACGCGCACCGCCTTCGCGATCTGGCCATCGACGACGACGTTGCTCTCGCTCGCGCCGCTCCCGCCCTCGAGGTCGAAGAAGCCGGCGTTGATCACGGCGATGACGTCGAGCCCTTCGCCACGAAGCCGCTTCGCGATCGCGCTCGGCCGCTCCCGTCCCACCGCGCGGTCGCAGGCGCGGACGACGCGCACCTGAAGGTCGGGTCGGCGGATGTCCACCTCGACGACGCGCATCACCACCGGACCGTCGCGCTCGAGGCGGCGAAGCGTCACCCCCGGTGCGAGCTCGCGCACGTAAGCCATCGTGTCGGCCTGCGCGAAAACAGCGCTCGGCGCGAGCGTCGCCGCCGTGAAGAACATCGCCCCGCTCGCGACCGCCCGTTTCAGCATCTTCAATTCGTCGTCTTCATAATGTTCCCCCGATCGAGCATCGTCCGTCGCCGGGAGTATCTTCGTCGGCGGAAAAGCCGGCGTCAAACCGCGCGCCATTCCCTTCTCACCTCGCCGTGCTCGTCCCGAAGCTCGTCACGACGCTCAAGACCTACGATCGGAGCCAGCTCGCCGCCGATCTCGGGGCCGGCGTCATCGTCGGGATCGTCGCGTTACCGCTCGCCATCGCCTTCGCCATCGCGAGCGGCGTGACCCCCGATCGCGGCCTCTACACCGCGATCATCGCCGGTTTCCTCATCTCGGCGCTCGGCGGCTCGCGTGTGCAGATCGGTGGACCGACCGGAGCGTTCGTCGTCATCGTCTACGGCGTCGTGCAGAAGTACGGCCTCGACGGCCTCACGATCGCGACGATCATGGCCGGCCTCATCCTCATCGTGCTCGGCGTCGCGCGGCTGGGTGCCGCGATCAAGTTCATCCCGCACCCGGTCGTCGTCGGCTTCACGAGCGGGATAGCCGTCATCATCTTCTCGGGCGAGGTCAAGGACCTGCTCGGCCTGAGGATGGGCGAGGTTCCGGCGGAGTTCGTCGCCAAGTGGCGTGCGCTCGCGGCACACCTGCCCGACGTCAACCCCTATGCGGTCGCGGTCGCCGCGATGACGCTGGCGATCATCCTCCTGTGGCCGCGCGTCAACCGGCGGATCCCGGGACCGTTCGTGGCGCTGCTCGTGGCGACGATCGGGACGCAGCTGCTCCAGCTTCCGGTGGAGACGATCGGCAGCCGCTTCGGCGGGATCAGCGCCTCCTTTCCGAGGCCTGGTCTCCCGGACGTTTCGTGGTCGCACATCGTGGCGCTGGTTGCGCCCGCATTCACCATCGCGATGCTCGGCGCCGTCGAATCACTGCTATCGGCGGTCGTCTCCGACGGCATGATCGGCACCCGGCACCGCTCGAACATGGAGCTCGTCGCTCAGGGGGTCGCGAACGTCGTGACGCCGCTCTTCGGCGGTATCCCCGCGACCGGCGCGATCGCGCGCACGGCGACCAACGTCAAGAACGGCGGTCGCACGCCCGTCGCCGGGATGACGCACGCGGTGACCCTCCTCCTCATCACACTCTTCTTCGGGCGCTGGGCCGCGCTCATCCCGCTCGCGGCGCTGGCCGCGATTCTCGCCGTGGTCGCCTACAACATGAGCGAGTGGCGCACCTTCAGGGCCGAGCTGCGCGCCCCTCGCAGTGATGTGGCCGTGCTGCTCACGACCTTCACGCTGACCGTCCTGGTGGACCTCACCGTCGCGATCACGGCGGGCATGGTCGCCGCGGCGTTCCTCTTCATGCGTCGAATGGCCGAAGTGACCAACGTCAGCGCGGTGACGCGCGAGCTCGAGGATGGCGCCGACATCTACGCCACCGACCCTAACGGCGTCAAACGCCGCAGGGTGCCGGTGGGTGTCGAGGTCTTCGAGGTAAACGGCCCTTTCTTCTTCGGTGCCGCCGAGACATTCCGCGAAACCATCGGCCAGGTCGGACGCAATCCGAAGGTGATCATCATCCGGATGCGGAACGTGCTTGCGATCGATTCGACGGGCCTTCACGTCCTTGCTGAAGTAGTGCGTCGCTCGCGGCGCGACGGCACCGTCGTGCTGCTGTCGGACGTCCACGCACAGCCGATGATCGCCATTGCGCGCTCGACCCTGCTGGACGCGATCGGCGAGGAGAACATCTTCGGCAACCTGGACGACGCGCTCAACCGGGCCCGCGCACACCTCGGCCTTCCCGCCGAGCCGGTCCCGTCATTCGCGGTGCCGACGGTCGCGCGAGAGACCCCAGCCCGCGGAGTCCCCGCGCCTCGCCTTCCCGACGAGGAATAGCGTCAGTCCTTGTAGGGATCGAACTCGTCTGCTCCCGCCATGACGACGACGAGCGGCCGCAGTCGGTGCAGCACTTCGACCGTCCCCTCCTGCGCGCCGAGTACGCTGTCGAGCCGGCGATAGACGTGCGGGCTCTCGTCGAGCCCTCCGCCGCGGAGGATGACGCCCTTCTCCTTCACCCAGCTCTCCATCATCTCCGGCGTGACGCGGCCGGGCGAGATGACCTGACCTGTGCGGCGGTTGCGCTTGCCCGCGGCCTGGGTGCGCGACATGACGCGCCCAGCACCGTGGACGGTTGAGAAGAGTGCCTGACGCTGCGTCTCGCGCGTCGCGGGCGACGCGTGATCGGGCGTCGTCCCGCGGACGATCACGGCGTCGTCGCCCATCGACCCGCCGATGAAGCCCGTCTGCCCCGGAAACGCGGGCGTCGCACCCTTGCGCACGACGATCACTTCGCGGCCCTCGTGGGTCTCCTTCCACGCGAAGTTGTGGTGGTTGTGCACGAGCTCGAGCTCCCGGCCACCGAGCAGCGAGACGACCTTGCGTGCCACCCACTCGCGGCCGGCGTACGCATACTCCCCGGCGAGATTCATCAGCTGCCAGTAGTCGTGGCCGATCGGCTGCGCGACGTCGAGCAGCACCTCGCGCTCGGGGACGCGCTCGCCCCACGGCTTTCCCTGCCCCAATGCGAGGAAGTTCGACGCGACGGTGTGGCCGAAGCCGCGGCTCCCGAAGTGGACGCCGACCCAGATCGTCCCCTGCTCGTCGGCGAAGACGTCCACGTAGTGGTTGCCGCTGCCGACGGTGCCGAGCTGCTGACGTGCCTTGACGACGAGCGCCTGACGGTGCTTCCCCGGCACCGCGTCCCACACGGGCGACTGGAAGAGCGGGTGGTCGGTGGGTGCGTCGTCGGCGCGGTTCTTCCGGCCCATCCCGAAGCTCACCGTCGCCGCGATCTCGTTCGCGAAGCCGGCGAGGGTCTTCCGGATCTCCTCCTGGCTGCGCCCGAAGGAGTCGAGGGTGAGGTCGGTGCGGATGGCTGCGTTGCCGCAGGCGATGTCGAAGCCGACGCCGACGACCGAAACCTTGTCCTCGTACGCGGCGACGCCGCCGATCGGCATGACGTAGCCGACGTGCCCATCGGCCATGAGCGCGGCATCCACGGCATGCTCGCGCACCTTCTCGAACTGGACGAGCGTCTGCTCGTCGTGCTGCCCGAAGATCTTCATGCCGACGATCTGGTATGAAGCGCGCGCCCGCTAACGGCCGGCGGGCATGTCCTCCACCCGCGCCGGCCGCACCGTCACCTGTGTCGCGCTATCGGCCATCCTGCTCGAGCTTGAGGAATGCGAGCCCGTTGTTCGGGTTCATCGGGATGACGAGCTGCTTGCCGACGGGGTCGTAGCACATCGACGCCGCGCTCGGGATGTTGCGCGCGATGAGCTCCGCGGGGCGACCGGGACGGATGCGCGAGACGCCGCCGTTGCGCACGCTGCTCACGTACTTGGTGCCGTCGGGCATGATGACGAGGCCGTCGTTGCCCGGCTGCACCGCCTGCTCGGTCCTGAGGAGCTTTCCGGCCGTCGAGAAGGTGAGCACGTTGGCATCGCCGATGTTGACGACGACGACGTTCCCCTGCGGGTCGAAGGCCACGCCGTTGGGCTGGAAGAGGGGCGCCCCCTGCACGACGACCGTCGGCGCTCCGTTCGGCGCGACCTTCCAGAGCTGCCAGGTGTTCGCGTCCGGGTTCTCGCCGAAGGCGCCGGTGCGCGTCGCGTAGATCGTCCCGTCGTCCGCGACCTCGAGGTCGTTGAGCCAATCGACGCCGGGGAAGCGGATCTCGCCCGCGGGCGCCCCTGTGCGCATCTCGAACTTGCGGATCACGGCCACCGGCGCGTCGGTGCTCGACGTGCCGCCATCGCGGTCGGCGACGTAGAGCACGCCGCCCGTGATGTCGCTCCCGAGCGGATCGTTGAGCACCAGCGCCGGCGTGAGGCGCGCGCGGTCGGCGGGGCTCTGGATGCCGATCCAGCGCGGCGTGTGCACCGAGCCGTCGTGGTTGATGAACGACACGAAGGCGTCGTTCGCCTGCACGTTCTGCGGGTTGCCGCGGTTCGGCACGACGATGACGTTCCGCGCCGGGTCGTACGAGCAGCTCTCGCCGAACACGACCGCGCCGAAGACCTTGACGTTAGGCGACATCGGCTCGAAGGTCGCGCCGCCCGCGGGCGAGACTGGAAGGCCGAGCGGGTTACCGGTCGAGTACGGCTGCGGCGACTGCGGTTGCGGCTGCTGCGCGGCGAGCGACGACGGTACGGCGGCGGCCAGAACGATGGCGCCGGCGAGAACTCTCCCTGTCTGCATCTCGGATCCTCCGATCGTGACGATGGAAAGAAACCCGGCGTCCCCGCGCTGCGCTACCGACCCGGTGCGCCGGAGGGCGCGGGCACGCTCGGTGCACGCGCTGCGCGCCGGGTGCATCGCCCCTCATCACCGGAGTACATATGGCCTCGTTCACGGTCGGCTACTTCGTCGGCAGCCTCTCGAAGACCTCGATCAACCGGAAGCTGGCACACGCGCTCATTCGCCTCGCGCCCGCCGAGCTGTCGCTCGAGGAGATACCGATCCGCGACCTGCCGCTCTACTCGTCGGATTACGACGCGGATTATCCGCCGATCGGCCGGGCGCTGAAGGACGCGATCGCCGCCGTGGATGCCGTGCTCTTCGTGACGCCCGAGTACAACCGGTCGATCCCTGGCGCGCTCAAGAACGCGATCGACTGGGCGAGTCGCCCCTACGGAAAGAACTCGTTCGCGCGCAAGCCGTCGGCGATGATCGGCGCCTCACCGGGCAAGATCGGCACGGCCGTCGGTCAGCAGCACCTGCGCAGCATCCTCGCCTTCTGCAACTCGCCGCAGTTCAACGCCATCGAGGCGTACATCGAATTCACGAAAGGGCTGGTCACCGACGACGGCGAGGTCACGGTCGACTCGACGAAGCAGTTCCTCACGACCTA
Source organism: Gemmatimonadaceae bacterium (assembly GCA_036262535.1). Taxonomy (GTDB): domain Bacteria; phylum Gemmatimonadota; class Gemmatimonadetes; order Gemmatimonadales; family Gemmatimonadaceae; genus JABFXC01. Next base: position 5,321 of record DATAIS010000406.1, read on the forward strand.
CATGCAGGAGTTCTACGGGTACATCAGCCGCGTCTACATGGCGATCCCGCGCCCGACGCCCAGGCCGCGCGCGGACGATGCGTCGACCCGTGGAAGGCGAAACGACGAAGCCCGCCAGGCAGACGCCTGACGGGCTCTATCTCGCACAGCAGGGGCGAAGCGTCGCCGGCTGATGCCGGGTGGCCTACTTGCAGGCCGGCTCGCCGTCGCCCGCACTCGTGACCAGCGAGTTCGTGGTGTTCACCGCGATCTCGCAGCTCTTGCTCGTCACCTGCGTGTGCGTCACCTGGGCCGTCCAGAAGCCCGCGCCGATCGTGATGCTCGGGCTGCCGACACCGGTCGACGGCTTGAACTTCAGC
>DATAIS010000407.1:0-4333 GCA_036262535.1 Gemmatimonadaceae bacterium
TACGGAATCTCGGGGATGAGAATGACGTCGGCCGTCGCGGACAGGCCGCTGTGCAGCGCGATGAAGCCGGCGTGCCGCCCCATGACTTCCATCACCATGACGCGGTCGTGCGATTCGGCGGTGGTGTGTAGCTTGTCCATCGCCTCCATCGCGGTGTCGACGGCGGTGTCGAAGCCGAAGGTGGTGATCGTGCCGCTGACGTCGTTGTCGATCGTCTTCGGCACGGCGATGATCTTCATCCCCTTCTCGCAGAGCCGCTTCGCGATCGAGAGCGAGCCGTCGCCACCGATGGTGATGATCGCGTCGATGCCGAGCTTGCGGGCGTTCTCGATCAGCTCGTCCGAGCGGTCGATCTCCTCGAGCGATCCGTCGGGGCGGCGGATCGGGTAGTGAAAGGGGTTCCCCCGGTTCGTCGTGCGCAGGATCGTGCCCCCGAGGTGGGCGATGCCGCGCACGCTGTCCTTCGTGAGAGGGACAACCTCATCCTCCCCCATCAACCCGGCGTATCCGCGCTTGATGCCGAGGACGTCCCAGCCGCGGTTGATCGCCGAGAGCACGGCCGCCCGGATCACGGCATTGAGGCCCGGTGCGTCGCCGCCGCCGGTGGAGAGCGCTATTCGCATTCAGTGCGACAGGGTGACTGGGTGCGCGAGAGGCCGCCTAACGTCCGAGAAGGTCCAGCACCTCGCCCGGCCGCGCGTGACGCCCCAGCTTCGATTTCTCGAAGACCGGCACGCCGTCACGCACGACTTCGAAACGCCCGCCCGACGATGGGATGAGAGTGACCTCGGCGGCGGGGATCCCTCGACGAATCTCGGCGGCCAGACCGGTCGCCCGAGGTTCGTAGTTTCACATCGTGCAGTATTCGATCGTGATCTTCATGGGTCGTCGTCTGGCGTCGGGCATCCCAATCTAACGATTACCGGCGCAGTTTCTGGAGGGCGGCGTCGAGCGCGTTGATGACGCGGCTCTCCGCCTCGACCCCCTTCCGCCGCTCCAGCGCCGCCACCCCCGAGGGGGCGCCGAGCGTCCCGAGTGCGCCCGCGGCGGCGATGCGTACGAAGAGGTCGTCGGAGTCGAGCAGCGGGGCGAGCCGTGCGGCGAGCTCGGCCTCGCGGCCCTTCGAGCGAGTGACGAGCGCGGCGATCGCGGCAACGCGCGTGTAGCGGTGGGTCCCCTCGGCGAGGAAGGGCTCGATCAGCGCCACCGCCTCCGGCGAGTCGATCAGCGCCAGCGCGTTGACCGCCTGGGTCCGTGAGAGATCGAGCCAGCTGTCGCGCGCGAGCGCGCGGCGGATGTCGTCGAGCGCTCCGACGCCGTCGAGCGTCGTGAGCGCGGAGAGCGCCGCCCCCTGCACATAGAGCGACGAATCTGAGCTCGCGAGCTCGCGCGCCCGTGTCGATGCGGTAGTGCTGCGAAGGCTGGAGAGGGCGCTCGCGGCTGCCTCACGGACGCGGGGGTCGGCGTCTCGCGTCCCCTCGAGGATGGCGGCGGCGGGGATCGGCTCGCGGCCGCGGTCGGCGAGCGCGCGGACCGCGCGCGAGCGCACGAACCACGACGCGTCGCGCACACCCTGCGCGAGTGCACGCTGCGCGACGAGCTCCTCGACGCGGGAGCGAAGCAGGTCGACAGCCTCGGCGCGCCCGGCGACGTCGTCGTCGTGCGCCAGCTGCCAGGCGAGCCAGGTCGTGGGACGGGGGAAGTCGGTGACGTCGAGCAGCCAGTTGCCCTTGTCCCAACGCGCCGAGCGCGGCTCACCCGGGAGCTGGAAGCGTCCGCGCCCCACTCCTTCGCGCACCTGGACCACGCCTCGAACCGGTCCGCTGTCGGTGAGGATCTCGACGTCCACGTCCGGATCGAAATAGCCGGTCAGCGAATCCCGCTGCTGGATCTCGCGCGCCTCGAGCGAGAGCGTGCGCGTCGCTCCGTCCCAGCCGTAGCTCACCTGGTAGATGGGAAAGCCCGCGCCGTAGACCCAGCGGTCGAAGAACCGCGCGAAGCTGCGCCCGGTCGTCTCCTCGAAGGCGCGGCGCAGGTCGTCGCTGACGACGTTGCCGAGTGCGTTGCGCGTGGTGTAGCGGTTCATCGCCCGCCAGAACACCGAGTCGCCGAGCTGGTGACGGAGCATCTGCAGCACCGTCGCGCCCTTCGGGTAGATGTGGCCGCTGAAGAAGAGCTCGAAGGGATCGGTGACCCAGCGGTCGTAGACGAGCGGCCGGCGCGCGGCGACATCCGCGGCGATGGACTGCTCGTGTGCCCCGAAGCGCGTGATCGCACCGTCGTCGGCGCTCATCCCGAACTCGGACCACGTCTGCTGCATGAAGGTGGCGAAGCCTTCGTTGAGCCAGATGTGCGCCCAGCCCTTCGTCGTGAGGTAGTCGCCGTACCACTGGTGCCCGAGCTCGTGCGAGACGAGCCCCTCGGCGTTCGCCTGCGGCTCGGCCCACGCCGGATGGAGGATGCCGTCGTCGAGCTGGACGGTGGCGGTGACGTTCTCCATCCCGCCGAAGATGTAGTCGGGAGCGTTGACCTGGTCGTACTTCGCCCACGGGTAATCCACGCCGGTGCGCGCCGAGAAGAGATCGATCATCTGCGGCGTCTTGCCCATGCCGCGCCATGTCGCTTCGACCGAGTCGGCGTAGGTCCAGTAGCCGACGGGGAGGCGCCGCCAGTGGTCCTGGAGCACGACGTAGTCGCCGGTGACCGCCGTCATCATGTACGTCGCGTTAGGCTGCTCGAGCGACCAGTGCCACTCGAGCTCGTCCCCGACGGGGCGCGGGTCGCCGACGAGACGGCCGTTCGACAGCGCGCGCTCGTTCTTCGCGGTGCGGATGAAGAACTCCCAGGTCGTCCTGTCGTTCGGGTAGTCCCAGGTCGGGATCCAGTAGCGGGTCGCCTCGGTCTCGCCCTGCGACCAGACGACGTGCTTGCGGTCGACGAAGTAGATCCCCTGCTTCGGGCGCACCGTCTCGTACTCGACGGTGAAGCTCGTGCGGGAGCGGGGGCGGAGCGTCCCGGGAAGCCTGACGGTGAGGGTGCGTCCGTCGTAGTCGTAGCGGAGCCGCGCGCCGTTAGGCGTCGTGACGCGGGCGATCGTCATCTCGACGGCGTCGAGGGCGATCGTCGTCAGCGGCTGGTCGAGCGCGGCGATGCGCAGGGTCGTGGTGCCGACGACGGCGTGGCGCGCCCAGTCGAAGCGGACGCGGACGACCTGGTGCTGGAGGTCCCAGGTGCGCGTACGCTCGGCGTGGGGCGTCCCCTGCGGCGGGGGACCCCAGGTGGCGAGCGGCAGCGGCAGGAAGCCGGGGACGGCGTACGAGCGCATCGTGTCCGGCGGGACCGGCGCGGGGGGCTGCACCGCCGGTGTCGGGCCCGACGGCACCGGTGCCGGCGCGGGTGAAGGTCGCGTCGCGCAGGCTGCGAGCACGACGAGGGAGACGAGGTAGGCGGCGGGACGCTGGATCATCGTGGCGGCGCTGGCGCGGTCGGGTGCCGCAATCTATCGCCGCAGGTTCGGTGACGGGGGCAAGGCGGGGGTGACGGCCAGCACATGCCTCGCGAGTAGCCTGCGTCATGTCCCCGCGGACGCTCCGCCCTGTTGGCTACACCCTCGTCGAGACGCTGATCACGCTCACGGTGATCGCGCTCGTCCTCGGCGCCGCGCTGCCGGCGATCAAGCACGGCTTCGACCGCATCGCCACACGTGGCGCGGCAAGCGACGCGGCTGCCGCCTTCTTCGTCGCGCGCGCGAGCGCGGTCGCGAGCGCGCGACAGACCATCGTGCGGATCGACACGACCGGCCGCATCAGCGTCCTCAGCAGCCGCGGCGACACCCTGATGACGCGCGACCTCGCACGCCTCCACCGCACCGCCGTCGCGGCCACCCGGCGCGAGATGATCTACTCGACGGTCGGACTCGGCTATGCCGGCGCGAACCTGCGACTGGTGTTCACGCGCGGGCGAGCGGCGGACACGGTGGTGGTATCGCGTGAGGGGCGCGTGAGGCGTGGAAGATAGCTATTAGCTCTTAGCTGTTAGCGTCGAGCAACTGCGTGAAAAACGGCGCCTGACGAGGGTGATACCGTCAGACGCCGTTGCTCAACGCTAACAGCTAATGGCTAAAAGCCGCCCTTAGTCTGCCGCCACCGTTCCAAAATCGTATCCCGGCACCGAGATCCTCGGAATCGGGGCACCGATGACGCGTTCGATCGAGCGCACCATCGCGATCTCGTCGGGGGACATGAAGGTGAAGGCGTCGCCCGTCGATGCGGCGCGGCCGGTCCGGCCGATGCGGTGCACGTAGTCCTCGGGCTGCTGCGGCACGTCGTAGTTG